>CAZBXY010000253.1:0-11867 GCA_964495365.1 uncultured Frigoriglobus sp.
TCCGGTCACTCCGTGACCTTGGTTCGGAATCCGGTCACGGAGTGACCGGACCACATCGTCACTTCTTCGCCGGCAGCTCCTCGATGGTGATGGTCTTGTAGTACACCTTCGCCTTCGCGCCGCCGTGGATCTGGAGTCCGATGGTGCCGCTGCGCTCGATCTTGTCGTCATTCTCGGTGTAATCGACCGTGAGTGTGCCGTTGAGCCACAGCCGGACGCGGGGCCCCTCGCAGCGAATGACGTACTCGTTCCAGTCGTCGTGCTTGACGAGCTTCTCGATCACGTCCTTCGCGGGCCGGGCGAGTACCTTGTTGCGCCGCGACTCGTCGTACAGGGCGCCCCAGTAATCCTGCCCCACATCGGCCTGGTACCCGCTGACCTCGTGGTGCTTCGGGATGCGCTTCGTGCGGAACTGAATGCCCGCGTTGGCCTTCGCCTTGTCGCCGGTCAGCTTGAACGTCACCTTCAGCTCGAAGTTCTCGTAGGTCTTGGTGGTACAAAGAAACTCGTTTCGCGGGACAGTCGTTTCGAGCGACCCGCCGGCGATGGCCCCGTCCTCGACCTTCCAGGTCTTCTCGGTGTCGCCCTCCCACCCGGCGAGGGTCTTGCCGTCGAAGAGGGAAACGGGCTTTTCGGCGGCAGCGGCGACGGACGAGAGCGCAAGAAGCGTTGCCGAAAGTATGAGTCGCATTGTGTCTCCTCGTGTTTGATTTGATATTCTGTTCAGAATCTGTTGCGGGAAGGTTAGCTTTTGGGAGTTGGGTGAAGGGACTCCGGAAACCGGCAGTGGACGCACTTTCTCGCCATAAAGTTCTGATATCCCAATTGCAGGACGAACAAGTAGCCGCATCTTGGACAGCAGAACGAGTAGACACGGATCATTCCAATGAGAAAGGCAGCAAGACCCGGGAACGCACTCACTCCGAATGGAACCCCCACTTTGTCTCCAAGGACACTCATCGGGAGAATGGACAAGAACCCCAAAAACATGATCCATTGCCACCGCCGCAACTTGCTCAGCGGTGAAGCAGGAGGTGTGGTAGTCTCGGGATCACGTTGGGTGTTCACGGTTCGCCCCTCGTTGGCATTCAGTATGGCTGGCGGGAGTTGGCAAGAGAAGTGCGAACCGATCACCTCACTCCGTCTTCCGGCGGTAGCTGATGAGCGGGCCCGTCGTCGGCTCGAACGCGGTCGGGCGCACGCTCTCCGCGTACCCCGCCTTCCCGTTCTTCGTCACCACCGGCGGCGAGCCGAGGCACACCCGCAAGCGGTCGCTGATCTCGTCGGTACTCAGTTCGTAAATCCCGCGAACCACCAGCCGCTTGCCGCTCGCGTCGGTGAACGTCAGGTCGATCTGTTTGGGCGCTGTGGTCGCGTTCAGGGTGTACTCGAAATCCTCGAACTGTTCGCCCCGGAACTGCTGCGACCACGTTCCTTCGGTCACGATCGCGAACTTCCGGCGCTGGCCGCGGTCTTCCTTCTCGGTCGGCGACTGAAAATCCATCACCACCCACTCCCCAACAATCCGCTGGGCGTCCGACGCGGGTTTGCTGCTACAACCGCACAACACCAGCGCGATCAGGCCGAAACGTTTCATGCCGCAATCATAGCTTTCATTCGAGCGGCGGCAGAATATCCGGTTCGACCTGATAGCCATCGGCGATGGCGTTGGTGCTGTTGAACAGCCCGATTACGGCCATCACCTCGCCCAGCGCCTCCACGTCGAGGCCGAGTTTCCGCACCGCGGCCGTGTGCGAGTTCACGCAGTACGCACAGCCGTTGGTGGCACTCACCGCCAGGGCGATGATCTCGCGCGTCAGCGGGTCGAGCTTCGACGCGCGCCCGGCGGCTTCCGGGTGCATGATCGCCTTCAGGCGCGTCCACACCAGTTCGAGGTGGTCCGGGTTGGTGGCCAGCACGCGCCACAGATTCGGCACGAAGCTGATGTTCTTGGTCGCCCTGATGTCGGCGAAGATCGCGGCGACCTGGCCGGTCGCGGCCTCTTCGGACACCGGCGTTACGGTCGCGATGCGTCCGGCGGTCACGACAGCGCCTCCTGATGAGCGGAAGTGGGCGGCAGATCACGAACCGGCGATCCCGGGCGCTCTTGGCCCGCATCGCTGGAAATCTTAGTGTTGGGTTCAAGAGCGCCAACTGGCGCCCTTCGGCGCCCGTCACGTGTTTCCCGCGGCCCCGCGGGCGAACCGCGTGTGCGGCGCGGCCGGTTCTCACCTCACGCGCTTCTCATTTGCACGCGGTTCGACGCGGCGGGTATCCTCGTATGCGCTTCGCTCAATTCAATCCGCCCTTCGAGGCCCCACCATGCGGACGCTCATCCCGGTCGCGGTCGTTCTGGTCACGTTCGTCGGTTCCCACGCCAGCGGCCCCGCCCCCACACCCAAGAACCCCCCGGCGCCGACCATCGACGGCAAGTACACGCTCGTCGCCACCTCCGCCGGGATGCCCGCCGGCAAGGGGGCGCGGTTCGATCCGGCCGACGGCGGCCCCGCCGGCGGCGCCTTCGGTCCCGGCGGGTTCACCCGCGGCCCGACCGCGCGGTCCGAAACGGTCATCACCAAGAACGAGATCACGATCGAATCGCGCACCCCGACCGGGACCGGCATCACGATGGAGTACACGCTCGACACGACCAAGACGCCCATCGCCATCGATGCCGAGATCGTCAACGTTCGGGGCAAGAAGAACAAGGTGCTCGGCGTCGTGGAGATCACCGGTAACCGGCTGACGATCGCGCTGGCCAAGGAAGGGGCCGAGCGGCCCAAGACCACCGACGAGGCCGAGGGCGTGACGGTGTACTACTTCCAGAAGGCCCCGCCCCCGCCGCGGGTCGAGTTCCGCATCGTCGCGCTGACCGCCGGCAAGGAAGCGGACGTCGAGAAGGAACTGAACCAGCTCGCCAAGGACGGGTACGAACTCGTTTCGACCACGAACCCGATCGCGACCAACGACAAGGCCGCCGTTACCACGATCCACTTCGTGTTGAAGCGAACCACGCGGTGAACGTGACGGCGCTTTCTGTCTGCTTGTAGCGGACCGCGCGTGCAGGAACCGGAGTTGGTATCCGGTTACTCGGGAGGCGGCTCGCGAGCGATGCGACACCGGCGCCGGGTTGAATGGCCCTTCCGTGCCCGGGTCGCCGTGGTGGTCGAGGGCCATGAATTGCGAGCGGTGCGAGCACCCAGCGGCCCCGCACGTTACCGAAGCACGCGAACCCGCTCTGTTTGAGGAGCATCACCTGGTGAAGCGCTCGGAGGTGAACTCCGAGCGGCAGGAACCGATCGGCGGGAAGGTCAAACCTACTTCGCATCCCTCCGACTAACCCGACCGGGCGGCCCTCCGCTCCGCGTTGGTGCCCGCCTGTCGGACGCGGTGGCGGTGGCGGTGGCGGTGGCCCGCCCGCCCGCGTTCCGATTCTCGTTTCACAGGAACTTTTCGCCGAATTCGCCGAACGAAACCGTGACCCGGTGCCCCGCTCACGGCAGCGGGATGTCCTTGAACTCGAAGTTCACCTCGTGGGTGACGGTTTGCCACTCGCTGACGGTGAGCTTGACCGGGGCGCCGAGGTTGTTCGGGCCGGCCTTCCCGGTGCGCCGGTCGGTCGGGCCGAACTGGATCACCAACTGGATCATCCCGTTGTTGTGGTTGTGCGTCGTCGGCCCGTAGCAGAAATACTTGTTCCCCTTGTCGTCCACCAGTTCCATCCGGTGCCACAGGTAGTTGCCCCAGGAGTAGTCCTCGCCGCGGTTCGGGTCGATCGGGGTCACCCGCTTGGCCGAGAGGCTCACCAGGTACACGCCCTTCTGGTTCGCGTCCTCCTCGATCGAGTCCACGTCGAGGCCGACCGTGCGCCCGGTGAACGACTTCTTCTTCACCTTCAGCGCGTCGCCGATCACGATGTCCGGCACCGTGCCCGAGAGCATCACGATCGTCACCCGGCCCTTGAGGGACTTGAGCACCGTCGCGCCGCGGTCGCCGCGCACGAGGTTCGCGCTCATGTAGGTGTTGTGCCCGCGGAACCCGCTGTTGTAATAGCTGGTGCGGTAGTTGTTCCGGTCGTTCGCCGGCGGCAACAGCGACCCGCCCAGGTCGTCCTTCGCCTCGGTCAGTTCCGGCTGCATGATGCCGAGCATCGGGTTCTTCGGTTCCGATTGCACCTGGAAGCTCAGGTTCATGTACTCGTTGACGCGCGGCGCGCCGCCCCGCTTGCTGATGCCCGACAGTTGCACGCTGCGGCTGGTGTTGATGTTGGTCGCGACGAGCCGGAACGGGCCGGCGTAGGCGACGTAGGGGTTCGTCGAGTCCTGGCTGTACACGCGAATGGTCTCGTCGTCGTACTCCGCGTAGACGACGAACCCGGCGGCGTTGGCGACCGCGTCCACCGCCCGCCAGAACGGCGTCTTGTCGAACTCGAAGTCGAACTTCGTGTCCGGCCCGCCGCCCCCGAACTCGATCCGGTAGCCGGTTTGCTTGGCGATCTCGTCGAACACCTGCTTGGCGGTCTTGTCCTTCGCGCTGAGGGTCACGCGGCGCGGTTCGACGAGCCGCTCGCGGTCCAGCTTGCGGACCAGCACCGCCAGCCGGCGCTGCACCTCGGGGCTGTCGGTGGCGGCGAGCGCGGCGCGCATCTGCGGGAGCGCCTTGTCGCCCTTGGCGGCGAGGTCGCGCCCGGCCTTTTCGCGCGTGCGCCAGTCGTCGGACCCGAGATCCTCGATCAGTTGTTGGATCGTCGGGTCGGCCGTCGCTGCGGCCTTACCCGGTGGCGCCGGTCGCGCGGGCGGGTCGTCCTTGCCGCCGACGGCGAACGTACCGACGAGGAGCAGCCCGAACACAGCCGTCAGCGCCGTGGTGCGCATGGGTGCCTCTGGAGCCGATCGAAGAGGTTGGGCGGGTGCCGACGCAAACGCCGGTTCTAGCCTACCGGCCGATCGGGGCGTCCTCAAGGGTGTGATCAGAAGCCTGTTACGCGATTTTGTAAAGAAGGGTTCAAGCCCGACGCATCTGGCAGGTGGGTGCGGTTGCGCCGAGTGTAGGGCGTGGGGAAGGTACGAAGGCGAACCCCGCCCGCAAGGGCGGTGGGTGGGGCACACTTAAAGCGCCACCCACCGCCCTTGCGGGCGGGGTTCGCCAAAGCCCGCTCGGCATCACGGCAGCGGGTCGGCGTGAAGTTGCTCGCTCCCGGGGTTCAAACGGATCACGCTCTCCGACGGGATGCCGAAGATCGTGCGCGTCTGGCGGATCTCGATGGTCGGATGGACGTTCCGGTCCGCGCCGATCTCCAGCCGCACGGTGACCGCGGCGCGCCCGGTGGCGGGCAGGTCGTCGAACAACCCGGCCGGCACGCACGGGACCGTCGCGAGCAGCTCCGCGTCGAGCGGGGCGCTGGGGCAGGTCAGTTCGACCCACCCGGCGCGGGCGTCGCGCCGCACCTCGCCGCGAACGGTCCACCGGCCCCACTTCGGGTCGTCAATCGCGCCCGAGAACACGACCATCTGACCCGACGGCTCCAGTTTCAGGCCGATCCCGCTGACCGCGAACGTCGGGCGCCCGTCCTGGCACACCCAGATGCGCCCGTTCTCGATCGCCACGGCCGGGACCACACCGACGCTCGTCGGCAGCGCCGGCAGCGGCGTGAGCACCTGCCCCTGCCGGTCGAGCCGCAGCGTCAGCGCCGGGCTATTCAAATTCAGGGCCGAGGGGGCGACGCGCCCGGTTACAAGGTCCGCAGCGCTCACGTCGGCCGACGCGGACGGCACGTTCAGCACTTCGGCCTGCGGGTTCGCCGGGTCCATCACGCGGAACCGGAACGACGTGTTGTCGCCGACGTCGACCTCCGACACCTCGACCGGCATCCCGATGGCCGAGCCGAGCCGGTCGGCCACCATCGCCTTGCCCCGGGCCGACGACAGGTACCGGCCGACACCGACGCGGGCCGCACCGGTCAGCACGAGCGCGGTGAACGCGACGAGGGCGGCGAATTTTCCGACCCGGCGGAACGAACGGGCCATCGCGAGATACCTCCCGCGGGTGAGTCGCGCGGGCGACGAAACGAAAGAGCCGTGGCCCTCTGGCATTGTTCGGGCCGACAGGGTCCGGTCCGCGTGACGAACCGCGGGTGCGAGTCAGACGGGTGGCGCGGGGGCGCGTGCAAACGAACCAGACCGCACAATCGGCCCGCGTGCGGCCGAGGTGCGGCCCGCGGGCGCGACGGCCCTCATACCGCCGGCGGCCGGGGGTGCAATCCGAACTTAGAACGCGAACGGGGGCAAGGGGCGGCACGTCACACGAATGGTCCGGCGCGGGAACGTAGCCCCCGGCCTCCGTAAGGCCGGCTCCGGTGAGCAATCAAGACGGGTGCGGGTCAGGGCACGGCGAGACCACCGGAACGAGCGGGTGCGGGTATTCCGCGATCGCGAACGGGCGCACAAGCGGCTCCTGAAGGGGAACTTCAGAAGTACTGACCGGTCCGGATTGGCGGGGCCCGTGATTTCGTTTCGTGGCATTATCAGGAGGGTGTCATGGAACGGAACGCGAAGTTCGTGGTTCGATCGGACGAGTCGGAACGCGGGCGGTTGCAACGGATGGCGGACCGTACCCGCGGTCCAAAGTCTTCCGCAACCGGACGCGGATCCTGTTGAAAGAGGGCGAAGGCGAACACGGGCCGGCGTGGGCGCGGGGACCGTCGAGCGGACCTGCCGATTACTGGTGACTGAAGGGTTCGAGGCGGTGTCAGGCGAACCCGATCCGCGAGGGGCGCGGGTGGCGCACCCAACTACACAGCCCGCCGCGCACCGGACTCGGCGGGCCGACGCCGGCCGTTCGCCTACTTCTTTTTGGGGTCCATGTTCGCCCGGATGTCCTCTTCGGTCACCTCGGATTTCACCCCGTCCGCGGGCACTTCCAGTTTGACGAGCCACACGAGCGCGTTCAGCACGACCTTGCGGAAGTTCGGGTCGAGCCAGTTGCGGTGAACGTGCCCGCCGGTAAAGCCCACCCCGCGCCCGCCGTCCTTGCGCTCGAACGCCCACATCATCGCCTCGCTGCGGCCCTTCGCGTCCTGGATGTGCTTGTACGGTCCCTTCGGGTAGACGTAAGGACCATCACGCACCGCGTCCGACGGGACCGCCGAGAGGATTGGCGCGACGGACTTCACATGGTCGTCGCGGAACCGCATGTTGAAGTACCACTCGTCGCGGATCGTGAACGGCTTCACGCCGTTGCAGACCGGGTGTTTGGGGAACTCCTTGAACTCCGGCGCCCACATCGGGTTGCACGAATACTGGTGTTCGTAGTACCCGCCGATCCACTCCTTGAACTCCGGCCCGCCGAGGTCCTTGAGCACCTCGACGCCGTAGTGCATACACATGAGACCGACGCCCTTGGCCATCAGCTTGCCGACGCGCTCCAGGCGCTTCTCGCGAACGAGCGGGTGACCGTTGCCGCCGTCCGCGTAGCACACGATCGCGTCCGCGGTGTCGAGCGCGGAATCGTCCTTCGGGTAGCCGCTGAAGAACGCGACCGTTTCGAGGTTGGGGAAGCCCTTCAGGCACTTCACGAACAGGTGAACGCCGGCGTTGAACTCGTGGTCGCCCGGCCCGTGGCTCGGGGTGCCCGCGATCAGTACCAGTTTCTTCTTCTTGTCTTCGCCGCGGAGCGGGGGTCGTAAGCCCCCTGTGAGCGTGAGCGCGGTCCCGGTGGCCAGAACGTCGCGACGGGAGAGCGTCATGTGCGGTCCTCGTGGGTGATGAGGTGATTGTAAAGAATCGGCGGACCGCGGGCGCTCGCTGGCCACTTCGCATCCGTCGCTGGTCAGCGATTGTCCATTCCCTTCGCCGCGGGCCGCGCGTACTCTGCCGGTAGTCGCGCCCGCATTCACACGCACGCAGAGGTTCCGCATGTCCGCGATCACCCGCCGCGAGTGGCTCAAGGTCGCTGCCGCTTCGCCCGTCGCGCTCGCCGCGCTCCCGCAATTCGCCGGCGCCGCGCCCACCGCGGCCGACGTGAAGGCCGTGGTCGAAAAGGCACTGGGGTTCTTCAAAACGGCCCAGAAGGACGCCGGGAACTTCGCCACCGATCCGCGGGCCGGCGAACCGGGGTTGTCCGCGCTCGTCGCCGCGGCGCTCATCAAGAACGGCGTCCCGGCCGATAACCCCACCGTCGCAAAAGCGCTGAAATATCTCGAATCGAAGATCCAGAAGGACGGCGGGGTGTACGACCGCGGGCTGTCCAACTACATGACGTGCCTGGCGATCATGGTGTTCAAGGAGGCCAACGCCGGAGGCAAGTACGACAAGATCATCGAGGCCGCGGTGAAGTACGTGAAATCGCTCCAGTTCGCCGACGGGTTGACGGAGAAGGACGCGGCCTTCGGCGGCGCCGGGTACGACAAGCCCGGCCCCAAGGCCCGCCCGGACATGTCGAACACGCACTTCATGGTCGAGGCGCTTTTGGCCGCGGGCGTGAGTAAGGACGACCCGAGCATCACCCGCGCGCTCACCTACATCGGCCGCAGCCAGAACCTGGAGAGCGAGTTCAACGCGCTGGCGTTCGCGAAGAAAGCCAACGACGCCGACAAGGGCGGATTCGTGTACAACCTGGCCGACGCGGACAACCCCAAGAGCGACAAGCGGACCGCGGAGGGCGGGTTGCGGAGCGAGGGCGGCATGACCTACGCCGGCCTCAAGAGCTTCCTGTACGCGGGGGTGGGCAAGGACGACAAGCGCGTGAAGGCGGCGGTGGATTGGGTGCGGAAGCACTACACCGTGACCGAGAACCCCGGGCAGAAGGACGCGGGGCTGTACTACTACTACCACACGTTCGCCAAGGCGATGGACGCGCTGGGCGAGGACCCGTTTGTGGACGCGAAGGGCGTCAAGCACGACTGGCGGCAGGAGTTGTTCGACGAGTTGAAGAAGCGGCAACGGGCCGACGGGAGCTGGGTCAACAGCAACGGGGCGTTCGCGGAGGGCGTGCCGGAACTGGCCACCGCGTTCGCGGTGCTGGCGCTTGGGTACTGCAAGAAGTAGGAGCATTGGGCGCGAATACGAAGTGAGCCGCGACCGGAAGAGCAGGCCGACCGCCTCTGGCAAAGATGGCTGGCCCGCTCCCTCCCGGTCGCGGCTCACTGTCCGTACGCCGCGACCTACTTCTTCTTCTCCGGCGGCTTGCCGGGCGGTGCCGCCTTCGCCGGCGGTTGAGCCGGGGCCGGCTTCGGGGCCGGGTTCACCTTCGGCGGGGGCGCCGCGGGCGCGGCGGCCGGGCGCGGGAGGGCCGGCGGCGCCGCGGCCGGTTTGGGCGCCGGCGGAGGCGGGGCCGCCACTACCGGCGCGGGTCTGGGCGGCTGAACCACCGGGGCCGGGTTCACTTTCGGCGCCGGGGGCGGTGCCGGGTTGATCTTCGGCGCGGGTGGCGGCGGCGCCGGATTCACCTTCGGCGCCGGGGGCGGTGCCGGGTTGAACTTCGGCGCGGGTGGCGGCGCCGGGTTCACTTTCGGAGCCGGCGGCGGCGGGTTGATCTTCGGCGCCGGGGCCGGAACCACCGGCGCTGGCGGGTTGATCTTCGGCGCGGCCGGTGGCGCCGGCAGCGGATTCACTTTCGGCGCAGGAGCCGGGGGCGGCACGATCGGCTTCGGCGGCTCGACCTTCGGCGCCGGAACCACCGGCGCCGGGTTCACCTTCGGAGCCGGCGGCGGGATCCCGGGCGCCGGGTTCACCTTTGGTGGCGGGGGCGCGGGGGCCGGCAACGGGTTTGCCTTCGGTTCCACCTTCGGGACAACCGGCGGAAGCGGATTGATCTTCGGCGGATCGACCTTCGGTGCCGGGTTGACCGGGAGCCTCGGCGGGTCCACCTTCGGCACCACCGCCGGCGGGTTCACCTTCGGTTCGACCTTCGGCGGCGCGACCGGCGCTTTGGGTTCGACCTTCGGAGCTACCGGCGGCAACTTCGGATCGACTTTCGGCAGTGGGTTCGCCGGCGGCTGCACGGGGAGCTTCGGCGGGTCCACCTTCGGCACTCCGAGCGGTGGATTTACTTTCGGTTCCACCTTCGGCTGTGCAGCCGGAAGTTTCGGCTCGACCTTCGGCGCCGGGCCGGGTTGCGGGTTCACGCCCGGCAGCTTCGGGTCGATCTTCGGCAGCGGGTTAACCGGCGGGTTCACGGGCAGCTTCGGGTCGAACTTCGCACCAGGGGCGGCCGCGCTGCGGACCGGGGGCGGGGGCGGGGCCTTCTTTTCGTCGGTTACCTGCGCGCGGGCCACGACCCCCTTCGGCACGTCCAGTTTGATGCTCCGGGGCTGCGCCGCGGCCACCACCGCGGGCTGACCCGGGGCCGGTTGCACCACCACCGGCGCCTGCGCGGCGGCTGCGGTTTCCAGCTTCGTCCGCTGCGTGCCCACGTCGCGCAGCTGCCGGGCCGCGACCGCCTCGGTGCGCCGGGTCTCGGCCGGCACCGCCTCGAACCGGGTCCGCTGAATGTCCGGGGCCACCCGCAAGGGCGCGACCATCGCCACGTTCGACACGTCGCGGTTGTTCACCGTCGGGGCGCCGTGGACCACCGTGATGTTGTTCGTCACGTTCGTGACGTTCACGTTCGTGATGTTGTTGATGACCCGGTTCTGCTGAACCAGCGTCGCCGGCGGGCGCACGAGGTCGCCGCGATACCGGCCGTCGTACAGGCGCCCGACCCCGCGGTGCCAGGTCGGCGTGTCGCGGAAGGTCGCCGAGTAGTAGCTCCATAGCGGGTCGTAGCCCCAGGTGCGGCCGACACCGAACCCGATGTTGAACCCGCCCCCGCGCGAGTACGTGCCGCACCACGCGGAGTAGCCCAGCGTTGTGTAGCCCGGGTCGAAGTAATCACCGAAGTAGTAGTTCCCGCACCCGCGGCGGGTGAACAGCGCGCCCACCATGCACGGCTCGCTCACCACGTACGCCGGGGTGTACACGAACGCCGGGCGCGCGTAAACCGGCCGCACGAACGCCACCGGGGCGAACAGCACCCCGCGGGTCGCCAGCGGGTAGTCCCAGTAGCCGTCACAGAACACGTAGCCGGCGGGCGTCCAGTGGTAACGGGCCGGCACCCACAGCCAGTTCGGGCGGTACTCGACCCACACGCCCGGGCGCCACACGTACCGCCCGCGCCACACCCACGACCCCGGCACGTAGAAGTGCGCCTCGCCCGGTGCCGGGACGCTCGGCCCCAGTTCGATGCTCGCTGGCGGTTGCTGCGGCAGGTACTCGATCTCCGGTTGAACCGGTTGGCCCCCCGCGGGCGCCGGGTGCACGTCTTGCCAGAACCCGCCGACCCATTGCCAGCCGCCGTTGCGGGCCTCGCGCCACGACCCCGGCACCCACACGCGCCCCGGGGGCGGCTGGCGCCAGAACCCGCTGATCCAGATGAACTTGCTCGTCTCTTCTTCCCAGTGCCAGTAGCCGGGGATCCACTGCACGTTGTCGCCCGCGGGCTTCTGGTCGGGTGGCAGCTCCTCGATCGGCTCCGGCGGTTGCTTCGCCACGACCGGCGCCACGGCCGGCGGCTCCGCGGTCGTCGCGAACGCCTCGTGAACCGGTCCCTTCGCCAGAACTTCGACATCGTTGGGATCAACCGGTGCCGGCGCGGGCACCGGTTGACCCGGCGCCGGGAGCGGCAGCGGGACCGGGTCGGCCGCGCCCGGCAGTTTGGGCACCGGAACCGGAGCCGGCGGCACCAGCGGAATCGGCTCTTGGGCCGGACTGAACTCCACGGTGAGTGCCACGAGCAGCGTACCGAACACGCCGAGGCGCAGCAGCTTCAGCATTCGTTCGGACATTGTTATTCACCTCAGACAGCAGGGGTGCGAGCGCTTCGAGCGGGAG
>CAZBXY010000254.1:0-11833 GCA_964495365.1 uncultured Frigoriglobus sp.
GGCCGAGCAGCTTGCCCTCGCGGGTCGGTACGAAGAGGCACTGGCCGCGTGCAAGCCGACGGAACTGGGCGAACCGGTGCCGGTGGAACTGCGCGGCCGGGCGGCGTGGATCGAGGCCCGGCGCGGCGACCGGAGCCGCGCCATTTCGATCATGAAACAACTGGTCGCCGAGCAGCCGACGTTCGTGATGGGCTGGCGGCAGCTCGCGGCGTGGTACGACATTACCGGTCGGGCGCGCGACTACCTCGACGCGGCCGAGCAGTTCGTGCGCCTCGAACCGACCAATCCCCTGGCCTACGTGTACCGCGGCGAGGCCCGGCGCCAGGTCGCCGACCGGCGCGGGGCTTTGGCCGACTTCCAGAAGGCGTTCGACCTCGACCCGACGTTCGAGGCCGCCGGGATCAACCTCATCACCGAGCAACTCGCCGCCGGCGACATCGCTTCCGCCGCGCGCACGCTGACCGCGCTCCAGGAACACACCGACGGCCCGATGGTGCGGCTGCGGGCGGTTCAGGTGGCGTGCCGCGAGGGCAACTACGAGTCCGCGATCGGCCGGTTCCGCTCGCTGGCGGCCGACGAGGAAACGACCCGCGGCACGCTCCGCGACGCGATCCTGGCGTTCGACGCGGAGGGCTGGGGGGCGCGGCTCACCGACGAGCTGAAGGAACTCGCCTTCGGCCAGGACGCGAACCCGGACGTGGCCGGGCTGTGGGCCGATCGCGCGGTCGCTGCGGGGACCGCCGACGCGGTGTCCGACCGGTTGCCGGAGTTGCTCGCGAACAACCCCGCGGCCGGACGCGAGGTGGTGCTGGCGTACCTGTGGGCGCTCGCCGAGGCCGGCAAACCGGTGCAAGGAATCGCCCAGAAGTACAGCGAGTTACTCCGGGCGGATGACAGCGCCTGGGCGCGGACCGGCGCGGCGCTGGAACTGGCCGGGCACCACGCGATGGCGAACGCCTGGCTCGCCGACTGGCGCAACCGCAGCGGGGTGGAGGCGTGGATGCTGCGCCCGCTGGCGACGGCATTCCGCAAACTCGACCAGGACGAGCGGGCGGTGGAGGTGTGCCGCGCGGCGGTGAAGCTCGGCGGGCCGGAGGACGTACTGGCCGACTTCCGCGCGTGGCTGGCGCTCGACCTGGCCCTGAGCGGTCAGCACGCGGACGCCGCGACGCACACCGCGAGGATCGACTCGATTCTGGCGTCCGACGGCACGCGCCTCGTCCTGGCGATGGCCGAAGCAGTGCTGATGGTGTGTCAGGCCGGGCCCGGCGGCAAGGCCGCGGCGTTCCGCGAGGCGAAGGAGCATTTGAAGTCGGCGGCGGGTTCGTGTGCGGCGCGGGACGTGCCGGCGGGCGCGGCGCGGGCGTACCGGCGGGTGGTGTCGTGTGTGGCGGGCGAGGCCGGCGCGCTGACCGCGAAGCTCTGGGCCGTCTGGCAGCGCATCGCCCCGTGGGTGAAGTGACCCGCTACTCCTGGGACAGCCCCTTTGCCCGGCGGGCCACCGAGCAACACCCGCAGCCGCCCGGGTGCGGGGTCCGGTTGCACCACCCGCACCGCGGCCGCTTGCCCGGCTGGGTCGGCGCACGCAGGGCACCTCCTTCCGGGCGGAAACGCGAACACCCGCGAGACCGCGGGTGGTGATGAGACACGCCGGCGCGAGCGGCGGTTCGCGCTAGGGATTAGGAACCGCCGGCAGAAACAGCGGTCCGTTCTTCGGCAGTGGGGCCGGCTCGGGCGGCATCTTCTTGCTCTCGATCCCCGGCGAGGTCTTCGGGGTCGGCTCCTTCTCCTTCGGCGGCGCGATCGGGACGATCGGGGCGCGCACGTCGAGATCGCCGGGCGAGTTCGGGTCGTGTTCGTCGTAAAGTCCGATGTACCGGCGCTTTTCGAGCGGGTAGGCACCCAGTCCGAGCCGCGGTAACAGCCAGTCGTGGGTCGTCTTCGGGTCGATGAAGACGGGCGAGTGCATGAACCGGCGGACGACGCGGGCGGTCCCCGGCTTGCCGTAGTACAAGAGCGGGTAACTGCCCCGCGCGTAGATCGGGTCCATGTCGGTGATCGCGTGGATGCAGTCGCACCCGTTGCCCAGCCGACCCGCCTCGCCCCAGGTGTCGATGCACTGGTAGCCGACCGCCCCGGTGTCGAGGAACGCCTTCTGTACCAGGAACCGGTAGGCGAACCCGTGCCACACCTCGTACGGCCCCCACACCGCGACCGTCTGGTTCGTGTCGAGGGCGAACTTCATCGACTCGTGCAGCCCGAAGTTCCGCCCCGGCTCGACCTCCTTACTGAGCGCGTCGATCTGCCCTTTCGCCGGCATCCAGCTGATCATTTGGACGTCCAGCGCCGGGTCGATGCAGCCGGCCGCACTCGTCCCGCACCCGCCGACGTCGGAGCCGCGCACGCGGATGAGCGCTGCCCAGGTGTGCGTGTACTGCGGCTGGCGGAGGATGTTTTGTGAGCCGAACAGGACGAGGAAGTACCGCTCGTCGGCCGGCTTCGGGAGCCGTGCGAGGTCAGAACTGGTGATTTGTGCGGCCGGGGTCGGCACCTTCTTGGCGGTGAGCGCACAGCCACACGCGAGCGCCGCAGCCGCAAGTACCAACGCGCGCGAGGGCAACGGCCGCATGGGTCGATCCGGTTAAAGCTGGGAGTGTAACTACACGCCTTATCGGCTCAACCGCCTTATCCGGTTCAACCCAACCGCGCCGATCCACAGCGGCCGCCGTATCTCCCCGAGCTTAGAATATCCGCTGTTCCGCGCAACCCCAGTTCGGCCCCAACGAGAAAGAGTTCCGCCGATGAAGTCCCGTTTGTTCACCCCCGGTCCGACCCCGGTTCCCGAAGAGACGCTTCTTGAACTGGCAAAGCCGGTGACCTACCACCGCGCCGCGGAGGCGAAAGCGATCCTGGCCGAGGTGAGCGAAGACCTCAAGTACGTGTTCCAAACGGCGCAGCCGGTGTACACGCTGACGTGTTCGGGCACCGGCGGGATGGAAGCCGCGGTCAGCAACACGCTGGCGATCGGCGAAAAGGCGATCCTCTGCACCGCGGGGCGCTGGGGCGAGCGGTGGCGCGGCATTCTGAAGGCGTTCGCGGCGAACGTCGTCGCGGTGGAAGTGCCGTATGGCAAAGCGGTGACGCCGGAGCTGCTTCAGACCGCGCTCGCGGCGAACCCCGATACGAAGGTGGTGTTCAGCACGCTCAGCGAGACCAGCACCGGCGTCGGGCACGACCTCGAAGCCTTCGGCAAGATCGTGGCGAAGACGGATGCGCTCCTCGCGGTGGACGGGATCAGCGGACTGGGCGCGATGGAATGCAAGATGGATGCGTGGAACCTCGATGTGGTCGTGACCGGATCGCAGAAGGCGCTCATGATGCCGCCGGGGCTGGCGTTCGTCGCCGCGAGCGCGAAGGCGTGGAAGAAGATCGAGCAGACGCCCGTTCGGGGCTTCTACCTCGACCTGCGGCGCTACCGGAAGTCGCTGGCCGAGAGCGACACGCCGTTCACCCCGGGTAACACGCTCATCAAGGCGCAGCGGGTGAGCCTGAAGCGGATTCGGGCCGAAGGAATCGAGAACCTGTGGGCGCGCCACTCGCGGATCGCAACCGCGTGCCGCGCCGGGGTGGAGGCGATGGGCCTGAAGGTGTTCGCGGATCGCCCCAACAGCGCGCTGACCGTCATCAAGGTTCCCGCCAGCGTCGATGGAACCGCGACCTTGAAGGCGCTCGAAAAGAAGTACGGCTACAAGCTCGCGGACGGCCAGGACACGCTGAAGGGTCACATCTGGCGGCTGTCGCACATGGGCTACACCGACAGCTTCGAGGTGTTGGGCGCGCTCGCGGCGCTGGAGCTGGTGTTGCTCGACAGCGGCTTCAAGCTGGAAGTCGGCGCGGGCGTCGCGGCGTTCCAGAAGGCGTATGCCGCCGCGAAGTGAATTGCGGTACGATGTGGTTCGAGCATCTGCTCGAACCACATCGTACCGCAACGTAACCGGAGTGCGCACATGAGTCTCGGCATCACGATCGGGCGGCTTGCTCGTTTCCTTGAGGACGATTACGCAGAGGGCGTAGCGGAATTTCGTCGTGACCTGGACGAAATCAACCGACAGCTTGCGGCGAACGGACTCCCGGCACATACCGAGCCGCGAACTGTCCCCGAGTTGCACAGCCGGAGCCAACTCGACCACATGGGCTACTCGACATTCGCTCTCCTCCAACGCGCCGTCGCGTACTCCCGGCAGACCAGGAGGAAATTCACACCCGTGCCGGCCTCGGCGAAGGCTGTGCCGTGGACGCACACACTCGTTCTGACCGAGCGGGAACTTCGGCACTCGCACATCATCTGCCACTCGGGCGCGGAGGGCTATTACGTTCCGATCGACTTTCCGAAGCCGCTATTCGTCCCGTCGCAGCTTCTCGCCGGCGAGAGCATCGGTTCCTGTCAGGCCGCGATGCGTGAGCTCGTCGCCAGTACGCCGCTGCTCGGCATCAAGCTCGACGGTGACAAACTCCCGGACGCGGTCGCGGAGGAGATCAACGAGGAGAGCCGCAGTTTGGAGCCGGGGCCGTTGTGGGAGGAACGAGAGGCGTGGCTCATCCTGTTCGAGGCATTCCGGTTGAGCATCGAACACGGCGCGGCGGTCTGCTTCCACTGACGCAACGGCTCACGGCACGAACCAGTAGTACACTGCGACCGACAGCCCGGTGCCCAGCAGGAACAGCACCGCGCCCCACTTCCCGCGGGTCTTCAGCGACCACCACAGGAACAGGCCCGTTGCGGCGATGATGAGCAGCAGGAAACACGTCGCGTCGATCACGAAGCTCCACACGCGGCCGGTCCGCTTCACCTCGTTCGTCAGGTTGCCGCGGTTGCCGCGGTGCAGGTCGGTCGCCAGCATCGCCCACCCCTGATAGGTCGAGGCGACTTCGGTCTTGGCGCTCTCCACGTCGATCGTCGCGACCGTTTCGCCGCCGGCCCGCTTGAACTCCACCTTGATCTGTTGCTTGTCGTTGTCGTCCTTCGCGAACCCGAACGAACTCATCTCGCCGCGAATGTCGAACTCCTTCCGCAACGCCTCCACCACCGCGAGTTTCTCCTCACCGGTCGCTTCGCCCGTGGCTTCCGGCGGCACCGGGAGCTTCCCGCCGGGGAACCTGTCGCGCGGGAGCGTGCCCGATTGCTTGCGCGTCATCGCTTCGAGTTGTGCGTCGTCCGGCAGAAACCATTCCGTGTGGTTGAGCATGAACCCGGTGACGGCGAAGAACAGGATGAGCGTCAGCCCGAACAGCGTGAGGTAGACGTGGATGGTGCGGGCGGTTTTGAGGAGCCAGCGGTGAATGCGCGACATGGTGCGGGTGGGGTAGTGGGCAGTGGGCAGTGAGCGGTGGGCAGCAAGCAGTAAGCAGCAAGCAGACATCGGTGAGACCGATTCTGGATATCTGTCTGACTGCTCACTGCCCACTGCTCACTTCCCACTGCTCATCTATTTCTTCTCCGGTTTCTTGAACTCGATCACGGTCTCGGCGGTTTCGGTGTTCTTCTCCAGCTTCGTCGTCGCGGGCTTGTCCTTGCACTCGATCTTGCCACTCTGGCGCAGGTGCGCGCCGAACTCGCGGTGAACCTCCACTCGCACGGTATAAATGCCCTGCGAGAGTGCGGTGCCCTTGTCGTCCTTGCCGTCCCAGATCAGATCGTACTTGCCCGGGCCGCGGGTCGCCTTCGTCACGGCTTTCACCAGATCCGCGTCGTCCTTGCCGATCTTCCACCAGTCGCCGAGATCCTTGAGATACTTCGGCGAGTTCCCCCACACCGTGAGCGTGCGGACCGCTTTGCCCTGTGCGTCCTCGATCCAGATCGCGGTGTACGGGCGGCGGTACTTCTTCGCCTCGATCCGCGGCAGTTCGATCGCGACCGTGACCTGATAGCCCTCCGGCCACGCGGTCCCTTTCGGCACGTCCTTCTTGTCTTGCGGAACGAACGCGCGGGCCGGCTGAATCTCGAACGTCTTCAGTCCGGGGCTGCGGTGTTGCCGGCCGTCGGCGCCGATGATGAGGCACTCCGCGCCCGGTACGCCCGCGACCAGTTTCAGGCCGTCTTCCGGCTTCAGCACGCAAAGCGTCGTCGCGAGCGCGTTCGCGGTGAGGTTGTCGCCGGCGATCACGGTTGCGCCCGCGACGCCTTCTGCCGGTCGCCCGGTCCGCGGGTCGGAGATGTGCGAATACCGCTGGCCGCCGATCGTATAGAACCGCTGGTAGCCGCCGCTCGTTGCGACCGCCCGGTTCGTGAGCCGCAACCCGGCGAGCGGGGCCGCGTTGTCGTAGTGGCAGAACGGGTCTTGAACCCCGATCGCCCACGGCTTGTTGCCCCACGTCAGGATGTCGCCGCCGAGGTTGATGAGCACCGCGCTCACCGTGGGATGATCCTTCCGCACGGCTTCCATCGCCTTCTGAATGATGAAACCCTTCGCGATGCTGTTGAGGGTCAGCGGCTGGTCGGTGAGACGCGTGACGGTGTTCGTCGCCGGGTCGAGGTGCCAGCCCGGTTTCGCCAGATCGGCCGCGATCCGCTGAAGCGCGAGCGCGTCCGGCACGCGGTTCGCTTTCTCGGCGTCACGCCACACGCGGACCAGCTCGCCCACCTGCCCGTTGAACGCGCCGCCGGACTTCCGCTGCCACAGCTCGTACGCGCTCAGCACTTCCGCCATCTCCGCCGATACCTTCACCGGTTCGCGGGTGCGGTTCAGCTTGCTCAGTTCGGTGGTCGTGTCGTGGGTGCTGAAGATCAACCGCAGTCGCTCGATCTCGTTGAGTACAGTGAGTTCCGCCTCCTCCGCGGTGCCGAAATCCGGGGCGGCGATGCACAGATCGAGCGACGTGCCGATGATGTGGTCGCGGTGGAACTCGAACTCATTCGAGGGCGATGCGGGCGATTCGCCGAAGGCCGGCAGAACCGCGACCAGCGCGAGCAAACAGGCGGAGCGGAGCGCGGCCATCGGCGGTCCTCGGCGGCGTGATTCGGGACATTATCCTGTATACGGCGGAACCGGGCGCGAGAAGAGGCGGTGCGACTTTCGCCCGCCCGCTGTTGTAATTTTTGCACCCCGCGGCAGCCTGCGTCCGGCTGTAGTTATTACACCGCCCGCGCCGCGCGCCGCTCCCACCGGCACCACGCGCGGAATCCCGAACTGCTGTCTCCGCCGCACCTTGCGCCGCGACATTTCGCAACCGACCTTGCCACGCACATTCCCGGCACGCCGCGTGCGGTTAGACTTCTGACGCTTGCTTTTTTCGAGCAACACGGCCGCTCGTCGGCCGGGCGTCATCCCCAACGGAGGTCAAGGGAATGACTCTTCGTCGGCACTTCAGCGCGGTCGCCCTGGTGCTCCTGGCACCCGCGATCGCGCCCGCCGCGAGCTACGACACCGCGAACTTCTCAACCGAAGCGCCGACAGCCGAACTCGCCAAGAAGTTCGGCGACATGGCCGAGTTCTATCGCAAAGAAAAGGCCCTGGAGTGGACCGGGCGCGAGATGCCCCCGTGGCCGCGCCGGTGCCCGCTTCAGGTCCAGATCACGCAAGGCTCCGCCGGCGGCGCGACCACCTTCACCTTCGGCCAGGAAGGCGGCAAGCCGGTCGTCACCAGCATCAAGATGGAGATTCGCGGCGACGCCAAGCAACTCCTCAACAGCGTGTTGCCGCACGAGGTGACGCACACCGTTCTGGCGAACTACTTCGGCCGCCCGGTGCCGCGGTGGGCCGACGAGGGCGGCAGCGTCCTGTCCGAAAACGACGAGGAGCGCTTCAACCACGACGTGCGGTGCCGCGAGCTGCTCAACGCCGGCCGCGGGATCACCCTGCGAACGCTGTTCCGCATGACCGAGTACCCGCGCGACATGATCGTGCTGTACGCGCAAGGGTATTCGGTGTGCGACTTCCTGGTGAAGCGCGGCGGCAACGGCCGCGAGGGCCGCGGGAAACTGCTCCAGTTCCTCGCCAACGGGATGCAGGGCAACACGATCGAGAGCTGGAACGCGGCGGCGAACCGCGTCTACGGGCTGGAATCGGTGGACGCGCTGGAAGCGGCGTGGCTGACCGCGCTGAAGACCCCGCCGAGCCGCGTGGCCGCCCGCGACACCACCGCCCCGGCCACCCCGACCGGGTCCGGCGGCCCGCGGACCGAGCTGCGGTCGTCGGCCGCGCCCGCGGTGCCGCTGCTCGAACCACCGGTAAAGGCCGTTCGCGGCTCGACCCCGGACCGCGAGCCGGCGCGCCCGACCCACCTTCCTGCTCCGAGCGACCCGACCTCGCTGAACAGCAGCCCGGTCGTTCGTCCGATGGCCCCGGACCACCCGCCGCCGGTGCTACTCCCGCCGGAGATCCCCAAGCCGGCGAAACCGTGAATCACCCCGACCCCGCGAACGGTGACCCGCTCGCGGGGTTTCTTGTTTGGCAAGTTCCAAAATCGCGAACATCAAACCAAACCGAGAAGTTGCAACTTGGCACCGCGCGGGCCAGACGGTAGCATCGCGGGCTGGTTTTTCACGCTGCCAAAGGCTCTCCCATGCCCCCGTTCGCGTACGTCCAGGATCTGAACCCGCTCGACAACCGCGTCCTCTCGACGGTCGTCGCGGCGCTGCCGGTGATCGTCCTGTTCTACCTGCTCGTCGGCCGGCGGTGGCTGGCGAGCTGGGCCGGGGCCGCCGGGGCCGTTGTCGCCATCCTGCTCGCGTGGCTCGTCTACAAGATGCCCCTGGACATGGCTGGTTGGTCGTTCGTTCACGGCATGGTGTTCGGCCTCTTGCCCATCGGCTGGACCGTGTTCGCCGCGATGCTGCTCTACAACATCACGGTCGAAACCGGGCAGTTCGCGATCATCCGGCGCTCGATCGGCGCGCTGTCCGGCGACGGGCGCGTGCAGGCGATCCTCATCGGGTTCTGCTTCGGGGCGTTCATGGAAGGCGCTGCCGGGGCCGGGTCGCCGGTCGCGATCTGCGGGGCGATGCTCGTCGGGCTCGGGATGCCGCCGTTCCGCGCCGCGGTCATTTGTCTCATCGCCAACACCTCGCCGGTGTGTTACGGCGGGCTGGGCGTCCCGGTCATCACGCTCGAAGGCTCCAGCGGGATTTCGGCCGACAAGATCAGCATCATGTGCGGGCACCAGCTCCCGTTCCTGTCGTGTCTCGTGCCGCTGTACATGGTCAAGACGATGTGTACGTGGCGGCAGACGCTGGCCGTGTGGCCGGCGCTCGTGGTCGGCGGTGGGTCGTTCGCCGTCGCGCAGTTCTTCTTCGCCACCGCGCACGCCTACGGGCTGCCGGCGATCTGGCCCCTCACCGACATCTGCGGGTCGCTGTTCTCAATGGTCGCGCTCGCGCTGTTCCTCAAGTTCGTCTGGAAGCCGCGCGAGGAGCTGAAGAGTTCGGATCTCGGCCCGCTCAACGGGGTGAAGCCGGCCAAGGCGGCGCACGACCCGCAGGCCGAGCACGCGAAGGAAGAGGTCGCGGCGCTCGGCGCGGCCCTCGACGACAAGGACGCCAAGCCGCTGACCGCCGCGAGCGTGACCCTGGCGTGGTCCCCGTGGATCATCATGGCGGCGATTCTGGTGGTCTCCGGGTGGCTGAAGCAGGAAGAGAAGACCGGCGCACTCGATCTGGGCGTCGTGAAGTCGTTTTACCTCCCGGAAGTGCCCACCCTGCACGACACGGTCGAGCGCGCGTACCAACTGCAAAAGCTCCTGCCCGAAGGCGCGGTGCCGGTGGCCGGCGAGCCGAACACGTTCATCATCAAGGAGAAGGACAAGGAGAAAAAGGTCGTTGCCCAGGACGGGCCGAAGGGACTGAAGCTGCGCGAGCGCGAGGACGCGAAGTTCCAACTCCGGTGGCTCACCGCGCCCGGCACGTCGGTGCTGCTCGCGGCGATCGTCTCCGTGTTCCTCTTGCGGATGTCGCTCGCGCAGGTGGGGAAGGTGCTCAAGAAGACGGTCGTGCAGATGAAGGTGCCGATCCCGACGATCGCGTGCATGTTGGGGCTGAGCTACGTCACGAAGTACGCCGGGATGGACGCGACGCTGGGCGTGGCGTTCGCCGAAACCGGCGTCCTGTACCCGTTCTTCGCCGCGATGCTCGGCTGGCTCGGCGTGTTCCTCACCGGCACCGACGCCGGCAGCAACGCCCTGTTCGGCAGCCTCCAGAAGATCACCGCGACCGAGGTCTGGAACAACCACGGTCAGCCCGGCGGCGCGATGAGCAACCTCACACTGGACCAGGCGCAAACGCTGATCTGCACCGCGAACAGCACCGGCGGGGTGATGGGCAAGATGATCGACGCGCAGAGCATCTGCGTCGCGACCGCCGGAACGAATCAGGTGGGGAAAGAGGCCGATATCTTCAAGGCGGTGATCTGGCACAGCGTGTTCTTGGCGAGCATCGTCGGGCTGATGACCGCGCTGCAGGCGTTCGTCCCGCCGTTCACGCTGATGGTGCCGAAATGACAGGACGGAACAGGAGCTAACCACAGAGACACAGAGGGACCGAGAAGACGGAGAAAGAAACTGTTTTCAAAGAACTCTGTTCCGGTCTTCTCGGTGCCTCTGTGTCTCTGTGGTTAGTCCGCCCTCTTCTTCAGTCCTTCTTCGCACGCTGCGGGGAGCGGAGGTGTTCCAGCGGCGGTTCGAGCTTCGTTCGTCCCAGGTTCTCGGCGTTGCGGTCGAGCGCGTCGCAGACCGCAACGCCGAGGTCCGGGTAGCGGAGCAAGGTCCAGTTCACCGTGACCGCGGACCGATCGCCCTTCGACGACCCGCCCGGCGGGCCGAACTTCGAAGTCGGGCCCGGCGGTTCAGTGATGACTTCCAGGAACAGTTTGTTGGACGGATCGGCCTTGTTCTCGTGGGCCAGCACCACCGCCTGCCCGCACCGGCCGGCGATCCTGGCCCACTTGGCCTCCGGGTCGCGCCACTCGCGCTCGCGGCTGGCGAGCTTCGCGAACCGGTCGTTCGCCTCCGTCAGTTTCCGCTCCTTGATGTACAGCAGCCCCAGTTCGATCGACGCCTTGATCGCGTCCTCCGGTCTGGTCCCCTCGCTGTTCAGCGCGGCTTGTAGCTCGCGCTCGCGAGTCGTGGTGAGCTTGTCCGGGGAGCGCACGTCGGGCAACCCTTGAACGGCCGGCGCCGCGGTCGTCTCGCGGTGCGCCTCGGGCGGCGGGTGTAGCCCGAAGGCCGCGCACACCCCGCCGGCGGTGGCCAGAACGCACGCCAGCGCGACCCAGAGCCACCGACGGCGCCCCGCGACGGGTGCGGGCTGCGCGCCGGACTCCGTGAGCGAGAACACCTGCCCGGACGCCGCGCCCTCGACCGCGAGCACACTCGTTTGCCCCGTGGTGCCCCCGGCGGACAGCCCCTCGCGCATCTTCAGCAGTTCGCGAACGATGTCCCGGGCCGACTGGTACCGCTCGTCCGGATTCTTCGCCATCATCTTGTGGACCATGCCGCACACGTCGGCCGGCAGGTCGGGGCGCAGGTCGCAGAGCGGGCGGGGCTTCTCCTGGACGTGCTTCAGGGCCACGTCGAACGCGCTCGTGCCGCGAAACGGCGGCTCGCCGGCGAGCAGGTGGTAGCACGTCACGCCGAACGAGTAAATGTCCGAGCGGTGGTCGAGCTTGCGCCCCTGCACCTGCTCCGGCGACATGTACATCGGGGTGCCGAGCGTGACCCCGCTCTGCGTGAGGTTCGTGGCCGGCGCCTTCCCCGCGAAGAACCGCGACAGCCCGAAGTCGGTGACCTTCACCTCGACCTTGCGCGTCACCAGGATGTTTTCCGGCTTGATGTCGCGGTGAAC
>CAZBXY010000255.1:0-11620 GCA_964495365.1 uncultured Frigoriglobus sp.
AGTAACCGGAGCGGAACGGAAACTTCCAGTCCGGCAGGTTCGGGTCTTTGATCCACTGGTGCGTCCCGGTGTACACGGCCAGTTCGGTGCCGGCGCTGATCGCGGACCACTCCGCGTCGATGAGGATCTGGTTGGGGGCCGGGTCGGCGAGTTCGACCTCGCGGACCGCGGTCTTGAACGGTTCGGTGATGACGGCCTGACGCGCGCGAACCATTGCGGGGAGCCTCTGTGGGGAAGGATGAGGCGAATTGTAGAAGCGGTGTGCAGGAGGGGCGCGTGAGTTTGAAGCCCCTCATCCGGCCCGCGATTGGAGTTGGTAGTCCGGCTCCGGTATTTCGTCCGCGCGATGTCAGCCTTTGCCCCGTCCTGGGCGCATCCCGGGTAATACGCGCCGGGTTCTTCGGTCGAACCGCCGACCGGGGAGAGGCTCTGTGCCCCAACCGCGCGCAATTTGGCGCCCGCTCAGAACTTGAACAGCAGCGTCACGAAGTAGTTCAGCGCGTTACGGCGCCCGGTGCCGGGGTGGCTGTCGTACCGCTCCTGGACCCCGAGCCGCAGCACCATTGCGTTACTCGGGTCGAGCAGAATCTCGTAGGCCGCCCGCGCCCGCACGCGGTACTGGCCGAGCTGGCTCAGGCTGGGGTACACGTCGAGCGACGAAATGAAACTTTGTCGGTCAGTGAACTTGTGGTTGAAATCGAGCCCGAACACCGCTTCCGGCACCCAGCGGTCGCTCGGCCCGTTGCGTCGGGTACTCATCTCCCGCACGGCCCCGGCCCCGGCCCGCGTCTTGAACAGCGTCGCGCCGTTGTCGATCCACGTGTACCCGACGCCGGCGTAGAGGCCCGCGCGCACGTCGTAGGCGCGCAGCTCGTCGTACTCGCCCTGGAGCGCCGTGAACAGGCTCCACGGCGACCCGGGGAAGAGGATCTCGTCGCGGGCGCTCAACAGCGCCTGGTTCTGCTGCGTGTTCCCGTCCTGGGTGTTGAGCGTGTACAGGAAGTCGTAGTGGAACCGGTTGGTGTCGGTCTTGCGGTCCGCGAACGTGCCGAGCTTGATGTTGAGGACGCTCACGTCGCCCTGCGCGCCGTTCAGTCCGAACTCGAACCCGCCGGTCCACACCTTCGGCGGGGGCGGCGGGAGCGAGCCGTCGGGGATCGTGACCGGCTTGGGCGGGCCGACGGGAATGGTCACCGGCGGGGGCGGGTCGGGGAGCACCGTCAGCGCCTTGCCGAAGACGGCCTTCTCGTCGAACTTCTGCCCCGGGGCGGCGCCGAAGAACGCCCCACTGCCCGGCGGCACGCCCGGTGAAGTGGCACTGCCGCCCGCCGCGCCGCCACCGCCCCCGTTTCCGCGCGGCTGACCGAGTACGACCGCGCAACTGCCCACGAACAGCGCTCCCGCAACGACCACACGCCGCATAACGCCCTCGCGCGAACGACACCAGTTCCGCCGGCGGGGATAGCGTCGCACACACGAACGTCAACCCGAACCCCGAATTCGGGAGTTTCACGTTCCAGGTTCCAGAGTTCCGAGTTGAAGACAGCTGAGGAGCGTTTTGGGGCGCGCGTTCAACTTGGAACGTGAAACTTTGGAACGTGAAACTCCCGACCCTTTGCGCCGCGGGCGCAAGTCGGGTATGCTGGGCGGCACCTCGTACCCGAAGGGCCGCCATGCCGACCTCACCCGGACTCTCGCGCAAGTACCCGCATGGGTACCCGGCGCCGCGCAAGTACGCGCTCGTCATCAGTTGCGTCGATTGCCGACTGCTCGACGACCTCGTCCGGTTCCTCGACCACGACAACCTGACCAACCGGTATTACCAGGTGACCTACGCCGGGTGCGCGCTGGGGCTGAGCTGCGCCGCGCCGGCCTTTCACCCGCAGTGCAACCACCGCGGCAAGCACAAGTGCGTCCCGTTCGACCTCGCCAAATGGAAGGACACGCTCCGCGACCACCTGCGGCTGGTCCTGACGCTCACGAAGGGCGGATTGACGGACGTGTACATCGTGGAACACGCCGACTGCGGCGCGTACGCGGCGCTGTTGGGCGTGGACTACTACGCGGACCCGACGAACCCGGACGCGGAGACCGAGCGCCAGGCCCACTACCACTACGCGATGGAACTGGCGAACGAACTGGTCGCGTGGTACGACATGAGCGAGGCGAAGGAACTCGGCGAACAACTGGGCACGGAATTACAACCGCCATTGATCCGCGGGTTCCTGATGGACCTGCGCGGCGGGGTGGAGCGGCTGTTCGACCCCGCGGCCGTCGGCAAGCGCACGAAGAAGGCCGCCGCCGCAACTGCCGCGGAGGACTTCGTGTGACCCGCTGCGAACGGGCGAATACTATGAACAAATAATCACCAATGAAGTGTGTGCGAACAATCGCCGGAAGTCAAATCGGATTTTGCGGATTTTGGAATAATTCCCCGCGGTGGCATCGCGAAGAGATTTGTGCTGGCGAAAGTTGGTCGGTCCGGCGGTGATCGGGTGATCGGCTGACCGACCGGCCTGCCTTAGTGCCCGCCATACGCCGGGAAATCTCAAGTTCGATCGAAAAGGGGATTTCCGATGACGGCTGATCCTCGGGCCGGTGAAGTTCCGGTGTCGCCGACAACGGCCGGCCCCGCACCACGGGTCTTTTGCCCTCCCGCGTGGCAGTGTGCGGGGAACATCATTGGCCTCGTCGGGACACTGGTCCTTCTGGTCAGTGAAATGCTCGAGACGGGGCGGTGGCGCCCGCTCGTGGTGCCGTGCCTGTTCGTCGTCTTGTTGCTGATCCAGTTTTGCGCGTTCTGGCTCACTGGATGGATGTACGCTACGGAGGTATCGGTTCCGCGCGAACACCGAGACGCCGGATCCGGTGCGGCACCCGACCAGACACGCGGGTAGGCCGGTTCGTGATATGCGACTGCCCCGAATCAACCCCTCAACTCGCCTTCGCCGCGCGGCGCCCGAACCACGTGCGGGCCACGACCAGGAACCCGCCCAGGGCCAACAGCGCCACGCCCGGCGGGGCCGGGGCCTGTTCGATCACCGCGTTCTCCGGCGGCGGGTAGTTGATCTCCGTCAGGTAATCGAACACCGTGTTGGGGCCGATCGAGAGCCGGATCGGCCCGCTGAGCGACTCGCCGGGGCTGACGGTGATCGTCGCGAGCATGTCGTTCTGGCCCGGGACGGCGGTCACGCTGTCCGGGGCGATCGAGTCGAAGATCGTCAGCCGCACTTCCTGGAACCCCGGCGGGGCCTCGAACTGGAACCCGAAATTCGCGCTGGTCGGGAACACGTAACTGCCGGTCGGCGCAACGGTCGGGAACGCGACCAGCGCCGGGTCCACCTCGGTCGTGAACACCAGCTCCAGCGTGTAGCTCCGAAACTCCGGCAGGAACGGGACGCGGAGCGTGAAGGTGAACGGCTGGCCCGGCAAGTATCCGCCGGGCAACCCCTCGATCAGCGGGAGCGTGTCGGCCCGGGCCGGGGTCGCAAAGCACCCGAGTAGCGCGGCCACCGCGAACGCCATCCGTCTCATTGCGGTCTCTCAATGCGGTGCAGTTTCCTCAAGGTGAATAGTTTGGCAACCCCGCAGCCTGCCTACAAGAAAGAATCGGAAGAATCGGCAAAATCGGTAAACTCGACCGCTCCTCGTAGCCCGACTCTCCGAGTCGGGTTCTTCTCTTTCGCAGTCGGGACCACACAACCGACTCGGAGAGTCGGGCCACGGAAACACCCGACCCGGAGAGTCGGGCTACGAGACGACCGTTCGAGCGGTTGCCGGATGGGGGCGGGCGCGTTAACTCATCAGGGTTCCCTCCTCCACCGCCCGCCCCGGATGTGGTCATGGCCACCGCCTCGCTCCCGCCGGTCGCGTCGCCGGATCGTGACGCCGCCCAGTCGGTCCGGCTCCTCACCGCGCTCACCGAGGGGTTCGCGGGGAACTTCACCGTCCGGCTGTGGACCGGCGAGACGTGGCAACCCGGCATCGGGCCGGCCCCGTTCACGCTCGTCCTCAAGCACCCCGGCGCGCTGCGGGCCATGTTCTGGCCGTTCGACAACATGGGCGTCGGCGAGGCGTACGTCTTCGACGATTACGACATCGAGGGCGACGTGTTCGCGTTCACCATGCTCCTCCGGCATCTGGTGAAGCTGAAGGCGTCGCGAACGCTCTGGTCGAAGCTGAAACTGCTCCGCGGGCTGATGAAGCTCCCGCGGAGGTGCAACCCGCGCGACCCGGCGAAGATCGGGCGGCCGGTGAAGGGCGATCACAGCCTCGCCAACGACCGCGAGGCCATTTCGTTCGCCTACGACCTGCCCGGCGACTTCTACAAGCTGTGGCTCGACGAGCGGATGCTCTACACCTGCGCGTACTTCACCGACCCGAACGAGAGCCTGGAAGCGGCCCAACTGCGGAAGATCGACTTCATTTGCCGCAAGCTCCGGCTGAAGCCGGGTGAGAAGTTCGTGGACTTCGGCTGCGGCTGGGGCGGGCTGGCGATCCACGCGGCCAAGCACTACGGGGCGCAGGTGACCGGCGTCACGCTCGCCGGCAAACAGGCCGAGTGGTGCGAGCGGGCGATCGACCTCGCCGGCGTGCGCGACCGGGTGAAGATCGTTTACTGCGATTACCGCGACTTCCAGGCGCCCGGCGCGTTCGACAAGGCGTCGAGTGTCGGGATGGGCGAACACATCGGCGGCAAGAACCTACCGGTGTTCTTCAACAAGGTGTTCGAGTGCCTGCGCCCGGGCGGCTGTTACCTCCACCACGGCATCCACTTGCGCCCGCACACGCCGTTTCCCGCGTGGACCGCGTTCGCCCGCAAGTACGTGTTCCCCAACGGCGAGTTGCACTCGATTTTGCCGCTGCAAGACGCCGCAACCCGCGTCGGCTTCGAGGTCCGCGACCTGGAGAACATTCGCGAGAGCTACATTCTGACGCTGGAAAACTGGGTGAAGCGCCTGGAAGCGAACCACGACGCGGTGGTGAAACTGGTGGGCGAGGCGAGCTACCGCGTGTTCCGCATCTACATGGCCGGGGCCACACTCGGGTTCAAGGCCGGGGTGTACTCGCTGAATCAGCTCCTGTTGTCGAAGCCGAACGAAGGGAGCGCGGACCTCCCGCTGACCCGCGCCGACTGGTATCAGTGAGTGGGTTCGCCTCTCACCTCTCGACGGTGCTCCCATGACGCGCCCGACCGCGGCCCTTCTGGTCGGTCTGGCCGTCGCCACGTCGGCGGCGGTCACGTTCGCGTTCCTGTACGTCACCCGGTTGAGCCGGGCCGAGGTCGGGGTCGTCCGGGTGGAAACCGGCGAAGACCCGCTCGCGCCGAACAAACCGGGCACGATCCGGGTGTTCGTGGCCGAAGGCCCGTTCGAGCAGAAGGACACCGTGGCACCGCGGTCGCGGTACACCGGCACAGTGTACTACCCGATCCCGTTCGCGTCGCCGCCGAACCTGCGGTTAAGGTGCCGGCAGCGCGAGTACGTGGTGGTGCGGGAGACCGAACTGGGGTTCGTCTGGGCCGCGCGCCCGGCGGTGGACGACTTCAAAAACGGCGGCCCCGAGCGCGACGATCTGCTGGACGAACCGATCGAAAAGCTCAAATCGGCCCTGAAACCGAACATCCAGTACGAGGAGTTCACCTGGGAGGCCCGCGGGGTGCCGGCATCGACGGTTACGATTCGGGCGCAGCTCTACGAGCAGACCGGCACGTTCCCCAGCGCGCCGGGGCAGGAGGGCGAGGTCACGTTCCCGATCGCCTACTCCGGGCCACCGAACATCGAACTCGACGGCCCGACCCATCTGAAACGGTCGTTCGTGGTCGTAATCGAAGCGAAGGGGACGGGGTTCCGCTGGAAGCACACCGGTACGAACGACGTGTTCGAGGCCGGGCCGGTCAAGTGGCGGTCGCGGGGGATCCCGGCGCTCGACCCGCCGCTCGGGCCCAAGAAATAACCGCGGTCCGACCGTCGGAGTTGTCCGCTTTTCCGGCGCGCCGGGCGGAACTTCACCGGCACGGGGTGACAGCCGCCCTTTTGTGTGGCAGGAGAATAATAGGGTCGAACGGGAACGTGCGCCCTCCCGTCCGCCTGTCACACGTCTGCGAGGTGGGCCGTGAAGCGGTTAATCGGGTGGGTGTTGGTTATCGCCGGCGGCGCCGCCGCGGTGTGGGGCGGGGCGCACGTGATTACCGGATCGTCGGAAACACGACTCGACCTCACCCCGGAGTTCACGCTGAACGCGATGACGACCGCGCTCGCGGGGCTGGCGGTGCTGACCATCGGGCTGGTGTGGGTCCGCGACTGATACGTATCCCAGGAAAAGCGGCCCGACGAGCCGCGCCCGCGCGGGAGCAGGGTTACGGTAATCGCCTCTCCCGGCCCCGCTCCCTTGCGGGCGCGGCTCGTTCCAATCACCACGATCCGGCTTCACCAGCCGCCACTCCCAACGCGCCGATCCGTTTCGCAACGAGTAACCCGCGCAACCCGCACGTCCCGTTCGCTCTTTCTAACCCTTACCCGTTCCCGTCTGTGCGGGGAACGGGTACCCTAACAGTTCCCGCACACCCTCCGACCGGAGGCCCGCACCATGACGCAGCCCCGCGACCCGGACGCGGTCGAGCCGACGCTCGTTCCCGACGCCCCGGCGACAGCTCCCGCCGCGCCGCGGGGGGCGCCCGCCCGCCCGGCGAAGTCCACGACGGAAACCCCCGGTCCGTTCGACGCGACCATCGACGTGCCGGTTCCCTCGGCGCCCGCGCTGGCCGACCCCGGCGCGACGCTCCCCGCGTCGGCCCGCACCGTCGCGCCGGCGCCGGCCCCTCCGGCGCGCGAGAACGAAACCGGGAGCGAGCCGACCGCCGGCGGCACCGAACCCACGCTCCTGCCGTCCGCGCCTCCGGCGCCGGCGGGAGCGCCCCGCGCAGCGGTGAGCGGCGCCGACGAGACCGGCGTTCACGTCGCCGATCCGGCCGCGACGCTCCCCTCCCCGGCCGCGCGCACGGTGGCGGACAAATCCGGCAAAGCGGGCGCCGACACCGCGCCGGCCACGGTCGCGGAACCGAGCGGGCCGAAACTCGGGCCGTCGCCGTCGGCGACCGGGACGATGGTCGGCCGGTTCGCGCTCAAGGGACTGCACGCCTCCGGCGGGCTGGGCGAGGTGTTCACCGCGCGCGACACCGAGCTGAACCGCGAGGTCGCCGTCAAGCGGATCAAGTCGCACTACGCCGACGACCCCGGCAGCCGCAGCCGCTTTCTGTCCGAAGCGACCCTCACCGCCCGGCTCGACCACCCCGGCGTGGTCCCGGTCTTCGGGCTGGTCAACGACGTGCGCGGGCGCCCGTGCTACGCGATGCGGTTCATCCGCGGCGAGACGCTCAAGGACGAGATCGACCGCTACTACGGGAATCAGGAGACAGGAGACAGGAAACAGGAGACAGACAAGACCGGGAAAACCGAAGCGGGAGAAACTCCCAGCCCGGCGCCGGCCCCACAGGGAACGGAGGCGGTGCCGCGGTCGGTCGCGTTCCGGCAGTTGCTGGCGCGGTTCATCGCCACCTGCCAGGCGATCGCCTACGCGCACAAGAAGAACATCATTCACCGCGACATCAAGCCGGCGAACATCATGGTCGGCGCGTTCGGCGAAACGCTCGTCGTGGACTGGGGGCTGGCCAAATCGCTCGACGACGGCCCCGATTTCGACCGGATGATGAAGGCCCAGGCCGCCACCGGGTTCCGCCACGACCCGGACGCGACCGACCTGCCGAGCCACATGACCAGCGCCGGCACCGCGGTGGGCACGCCCGCGTACATGGCCCCCGAACAGGCCGCCGGCGACATCCACACCGTCGGCCCGCGGGCCGACGTGTACTCGCTGGGCGCGACGCTGTTCGTCGTCCTCACGGGCAAGCCCCCGGTCGCCGGCAAGAACACCATCGAGGTGCTCGAACACGTGCGCCGCGGGGCGTACGAGCCGGCGGCAGTCGTCAACCCGGAGTGCCCCAAGCCGCTCGACGCGATCGCCCGCAAAGCAATGGCCCTTCGGCCAGAAGACCGGTACGCGACGGCGCTGGAACTCGCGGCAGACGTGGAACGGTGGCTCTCCGACGAACCGGTGTCGTGTTACCGCGACCCGGCGCTGGCCCGGCTGGCCCGGTGGGCGCGGCGGCACCCGGCCCAGATCGCGGCGGCCGTTTCGCTCCTGCTCGCCGGCGTTCTGGCCGCCGTCGGCATTGCGGTGGTGTATCAGCAGGGCGAGAAACAGACTGCCGCCCAGCGCGACCTTGCCCGAAAGGCCGAAAAGGAGGCCGCCGACGAGCGCGACAACGTGAAGAAGGCGCAGGGCGAGACGCTTGCCGCCAACCGCGAACTCGAAAACAAGAACGCCGAACTCCAGGTCGAGAAGGAAAAGGTCGAGGTCGCCCGGAACGCCGCGACCAAGCGGTACGATCGGGCCGTGCGCGCCTACGGCGTCCTCGTTCACGACATCGACAAGAAGCTCGCCGGCAGCATCGGGATGGAGAACCTGCGCCGGACGCTTTTGCTCAACGCGACCGAGGGGCTGAAGCAACTCATCGCCGACGAGGGGAAGTTCGGGGCCGACCGCACGCTCGTCGCCGCGTACCGGCAGATGGGCGACGTGTACCAGCGGCTCGGCAACACGCCCCAGGCGCACGAGAACTTCAAGACCGCCGTCGATCGTGCCCGCGAGGTGCGCAAAGACGCCACTTCGGCCGCCGACAAGCGGGCCGCCGACCTCGACCTCGGGCGCTCGCTCGACCGACTCAGCGGCATTTTCATGCAAGCCGGGAAGACCGACGACGCGCTCAAGGCGATCGACGAGGCCATCGGGCTGTTCACCCCGTACGCGGCCGACCCGAAGGACACCGAAGCCCAGACGGGGCTGGCCGAGGCGCGGGCGCGCCGCTCGACGATCAAGATGGAGCGCGGCGACAGTCGCGGGGCGCTCAAGGACTGCGCCGCAGCGCTGGCCGCGCGCAAGTCGCTCGCTTCGCAGAAGTTGGAGGAAATGGCGTCGTCGGATGATATGGAGCGCCAGCGCGACTTCGCAGCCAGTCTCGATGCGATGGCCGTGCTGCAACTTCGTACCAGTCCGAAAGTTGTACTCGAAAGTGATGACCCGGAAGTACGCGCGCTGGCCGTCGGGACCGAGGCGGCGCTCGCCAGCGCGCGCGAGGCGCTCGCGCGGCGGATCGCGGTCGCCAAGCAGTTCCCGAACCACCCCGACGCGGCCCGCGAGCAGGCCGACGCGCACGCCCGCATCGGCGAGATTCACCTCACCCGCGGGCACCTCACCGCCGCCGCGGACGAGTTCACCAAAGGGCTGGAGAAACTTCAGGAACTGTTCCAGAAGGACGACACGAGCGCCGGGGCCAAGGCCGACCTCGCCCAGATGTACGGGCGGCTCAGCCACGCGCAGCTCCGGCTCGGCGAAGTCGAAAAAGCGCTCACGAACACGGAACTCGGGCTCAAGCTCGCCCGCGAACTTCAGCAGGCCGACCCGAAATCGGCCAAGGCCCGGCGCGACCTCGCGCTGGCCCACGAGCGCCGCGGCGAGGCGCTCCTGGCCGCCGGGCTGTTCGAGAAGGGGCTGGAGGAGTACACGGCGAGCGAACAGATTCTCCGTCCGCTCCACGCCGAGGACCGGGCCAGCGCCCGCGGGCTACTCGACCTGGCCCGTGGGCTGGAGCGCCTGGGCGACGGGTACGTCGCGAACCGCAACATGCCCGGGGCGGTGGTCGCGTTCGAGGCCAGCGTGAAGTTCCGGCGCGAGGCGTTCGAGCAGGATCCGAATTCCGCCAGCGCGAAGCGCGACCTCGCGACCGGGCTGTACAAGCTGGCCGACGCGTTCTGCGGCTCCGGCCGGCCCGGCAAGGCCGAGGCGCACGCAACAGAAGCCACGGACCTGTTCACGGCGCTGGCGAAAGACGACCCGGCCAGCGCGCAGGCGCAGCGCGACATCGCGCTGGCTTACGGCAAGTGGGGTCAGGTGCTCTCCGCTGGCGGCCACCTGACCGGGGCGCTGATCGTGTGGCAGAACTCGCTTCACCGGTGCGAAAAGTTGACGCAGGTGGACGTGCAGAACGTGCAGGCACAGGAGGACGAGGCCGCGGCGTGGGAGCGGCTCGCCGGGTTCTACGCGTCGGTACACAACCCCGACCGCGCGCTGGCCGCGGCCCGCACCGCGGTCGAGAAGTGGGCCGCGATCGCCAAAGGGGTGGACGCCAAGACGAAGGCCGGCCGCCGGCGGCTGGCGCTGGCGATGCTGCGGGTCGGCGATCTCAACACGGAGGTGCAGCAGTTCGGCGACGCGCGCCAGTGGTACGAGAAGGCCGAGCAGGAAGCCGCGGCCGAAGCGAGCGACCCGCTGCTCGCGAACGTCCGGGAACAGGCGCGGGACCAGCAGGAGTACCTGAAGGCGGTCGAAGCCGGGCTGAAGCACCCGAAATCCGTGCTGACAGCACCCGAGAAGGTGCGTTCGCCCGCGCTCCAGACGGTCGTGAAGCTGGCACTGCGCACCGACGACGTGACGACGGCTTACGTGGCCGCGCTGGAACTGGTGACGCTGGCCGCGAAGGCCGACAAGGCGACGAAGCCAGCGACCACGTTCGCCGCCGCCGCGGCGCTGGCGGGCTGCGCGGCGGCCCGGCGCGGCGACGAGAAGACGAAGCAGGAGTACGCCGAGGAGGCGCTGGCGCAACTGGAACTGGCGATCGCGGCCGGGTTCCGCAACGCCGAGGCGCTGGCCGACCCCGACTGGGACGCCGTTCGCACCCGCGCGAAGAGCTTCGCGAAGGTGCAAAAGGAACTGGAAGCGCTCCGCGACGCGGGGAAGTGATCGCGTCGTCAGCCGGTTGGATTCTCTTCTCGTAGCCCGACTCTCCGAGTCGGGTTCACGTCCCACCCGACTCGGAGAGTCGGGCTACGAGAATCCAGCCGACGGTTCGACCGGCCGTTTCTGGGATCACGCCGCGGCGCGAAAGTTCCGAATTCCTCGCACCACCGTCTTTCCTTCACGGGGCCGACCGGATACCTTCATCTGCACCTCTCATCATGTCCGTCGCGGAAGGGATTCGCCATGACGCACGAGATGATCGTTCAAATCCCGGTCACCGGGGCGTTCGGGACCGACGCCGATTTCGACCTGCGGACACAGTTGGAACGTGAACTGGCGATTGCACTTACGGCAGAACTGGCCGGGGAGTGCGGGCGCGGCGAAATCGAGGGCGGGCGGATGAGCGTCCCGCTCACCGGGATCACCGACCCGGCGCTGGCCCTTCGCCTCGTCAAGGACGTTCTGACCCAAATCCAGATATTGCACCGCGCAACGGTCGTACTGGAAACGCGGAGCGAGGCCGACCCGGACGACATCGACCGGCAAATCGTCTGGCCGTTGCACCACTCCGCCCCGGCCCGCGTCGCCTGACGTGTGGGAATGACGGAACGGACCGAACCCGATCACAAGCGATCGGGTTCGGTCTGTTTTGTGGGTAGCGGGGAAAGGTGTAACGTCTGTAGTGAGCCGCGACCGGCAGGGAGCGGGCTTGGGTGGCCCCGCCCGGGCGGGGGCGGGGCACGACACACACCTACTGGTTGTAACC
>CAZBXY010000256.1:0-11612 GCA_964495365.1 uncultured Frigoriglobus sp.
CAGGGACTCGGACGGGCCATCCCAAGCCGTGCAGATCGCGGGCCAAGAACCGGCCACCGAGTTGCACCTGACCGGGAGGAAAAGGGCGGAGCTGGCCCGCTCGCCCCGGCGGCTTGATTCTGGGCCGCCCGGCGTACAACGTCAGGAGGCGTGCATCCGCGTTGCGATCGGAGACCGTCATGTCAACAGTCGAGCGCCCACCGTCGGACGAGATTCCCGCCTCCCCGTTCCTGGTCGTCGGTGTGGGCGCCTCCGCCGGCGGGCTGGAGGCGTACACCGAGTTGCTCGAAGCGCTCCCGACGAACCCGAACCTGGCCCTGTTGCTCGTCAGCCACCTCGACCCGGACCAGAAGAGCCACCTCGTCGAGATCCTCTCGCGCGTCAGCAAGATGCCGGTCCGGGAGGTGACCGAGGGGATGAAGATCGAGGCGGACCGGGTGTTCGTGATCCCGCCGGGGTCCACGATGGAAGTCGTCGATGGGCACCTGGGGCTGAGCCCGCGCCCGCCCCGGCACGTCCAGCACATGCCGGTCGATCACCTGTTCCGGTCACTCGCCACGATTCAGAAGAGCCGCTCGGTCGGGGTCGTCCTGTCGGGCAACGGGAGCGACGGGGCGATCGCGCTGCAGGCGATCAAGGCGGCGGGCGGGGTGACGTTCGCCCAAGACGAGCGTTCCGCCAAGCATCCGGGTATGCCGCGGGCCGCCGCCCTCGACGGTAACGTCGATCACGTCCTCCGGCCGCGCGAGATCGCGCGCGAGTTGGAGCGGATCGCCCGCCACCCCTACGCGCAGACGGACGAGATCGTGCCGGACACGCCTGCGGAACCGGCCCGCGACCCGGTTTCCGACATCATCGACCTGGTGCGCGCCCGCAACGGGGTAGACTTCACCCACTACAAGCAGACGACCATCCGCCGGCGCGTCCTCCGCCGGATGGCCCTGCGCAACCTTCAGACCCCGGTCGAGTACCTCAACCTGCTCCGGGCCGACGCGGGCGAGGTCCAGAACCTCTATCAAGACTTCCTGATTCGGGTCACCCAGTTCTTCCGCGACCCGGAGGCGTTCGAGGCGCTCAAGGAAAAGGTGTTCCCGACCCTGCTCAAGGGCCGCTCGCCCGATAGCCCGGTGCGGATCTGGGTGGCCGGGTGCGCCACCGGCGAAGAGGCGTACTCGCTGGCCATATGTCTGCTCGAATTTCTCGACGGGCGCCCGGAGGCGGTCGGCGCGAAGATCCTGGCGACCGACCTGAACGACGTGGCGCTGGAGAAGGCCCGCGCGGGCACTTACCTGGACAACATCGAGATCGACGTTTCGCCCGAGCGGCTGCGCCGGTTCTTCGTTCGCACCGAGGGGCACTACCAGATCAGTAAAGCCATCCGCGAGCTGTGCGTGTTCAGCCGGCACAACATGGCGACCGACCCGCCGTTCAGCCGGCTCGACCTCGTGAGCTGCCGGAACGTGCTGATCTACATGGACGCGGCCCTCCAGAAGCGGGTGATGCCGCTGTTGCACTACGCGCTGAACCCGCACGGGTTCCTGTTCCTCGGGTCGTCGGAGAACGTCGGCACCGCGCCCGACCTGTTCGAGGCGGTGGACGCGAAGCACCGCCTGTTCGCCCGCGGTTCGGTGGCGAGCGTGCCGCTGGACTTCAACGCGACCGTCTCGGCCGAGGGGCGCCCGCGCCCGGTCGGGCGCGAGGAGGGTCAGCTGCTCTGGACCGCGCTGGACGTTCAGAAGGAAGCGGACCGCGTACTGCTCACCCGGTACGCGCCGGTCGGGGCGGTGGTGGACGAGACGATGACGGTACTCCAGTTCCGCGGGCGCACCGCGGGCTACCTGGAGCCGGCCCCGGGGATGGCGACGCTCGACCTGTTCCGCATGTTGCGCGAGGGGCTCTTGGCCGAGGTGCGGGCCGCCACCAACCAGGCCAAGGCCGAGAACACGGTGGTCACGCGCGACAGCGTCCAGCTCACCGAGGGATCGACCGCTCGATCGGTCCGGGTCGAGGTGGTTCCGTTCAAGGTGCCGCCGTCGGGGGTGCGGTTCTTCCTCGTGCTATTTCAGGACGCGCAATTCGCCGACCGCGCGCCGGCGCCCCCGGCCGAGGCGCAACCGTCCCAGAGCGACCTGAAGGCCACTCAGCTCCAGCAGGAGATTGGTGCCCTTCGCGAGTACCTCCAGTCGGTGATCGAGGAGCAGGAGAGTACCAACGAGGAACTGAAGAGCGCCAACGAGGAGATCCTGTCGGCCAACGAGGAGCTTCAGAGCACCAACGAGGAACTTCAGACCGCCAAGGAAGAGGCGCAGTCGGCCAACGAGGAACTGTCCACGGTCAACGAGGAACTGCGGCACCGCAACGCGGAGCTGGCCCGCGTCAACGACGACCTCGTGAACCTGCTCTCCGGGGTCGGGCTGCCGATCGTGATGGTCGGGCGCGACCTGCGCATCCGCCGGTTCACGCCGCCGGCCGAGAAGGCCTTCAACCTGATCCAGACCGACGTGGGCCGGCCGATCGGTCACATGAAGCCGAACCTGAAGCTCGACGACTTCCCCGGGGTGATCGGCCGCGTGATCGACACGCTCGCCCCGTACGAGAGCGAGGTCCAGGACGTCGCCGGGCGCTGGCACTCGCTGCGCATCCGCCCGTACGTGACCACGGACAACAAGATCGACGGCGCGTCGATCGTGCTGGTGGACATCGACGCGGTCCGCCGGCAGAACCCGCCGAAAGACGCGACCGGCTGACCGTGTTCGTAGCGGCCCGTTGAAGGAAGTGGACCGATCGCAGATCGTTCGCCCGCGGCAGGACATTTGCAGCCTGATCCTCCCGTCCGTCTGAAGGGAGGACCGATGGCAAGCCGCGACATCATCGTCGTGGGGACGTCCGCCGGCGGCGTGGAAACGCTCGTCCGACTGGTGCGCGGGCTCCCGGCGGGCTTTCCCGCTAGCGTGTTCGTCGTCTGCCACGTGCCGCCGACGGCGCGGAGCGTGTTGCCCGCTATCCTCAGCCGGGCCGGCCCGCTCCCGGCGACCCACGCCGCCGATGGTGAGGCGTTCGTTCCCGGTCACATTTACGTCGCGCCGCCAGATTACCACATGCTCCTGGCGCCGGACGGGCGGGTACGGCTGACCCGCGGCGCGCGGGAGAACCACCACCGCCCCGCCGCCGACCCGCTGTTCCGCTCCGCGGCCCGGAACTACGGCCCGCGGGTGATCGGTGTGGTACTCACCGGCGGGCAGTCCGACGGGGCGGCCGGGTTGCTCGCGGTCCGCACCGCCGGCGGGGTCGGGGTCGTTCAGGACCCGCGGGACGCGGTCGTCGCCGTCATGCCCCAGACCGCCACCGAGATCGCCGGGGCCGATCACGTCGTTCCCCTCGCCGAGATGCCCCGGCTGCTGATCGAACTCGTTCGTGAGCCGAAAACGCTACAATCGGAAGCGGGAGCGGAAGCGATGACGCCTCCACCGAACGACCCCATGGAGCGCTCGTCCGAGGTGGTCGAGGACACGATGAAGGCCCAGGCCCGCGACGAGCGCCGCGGGCAGGTGGCCCCGTACACCTGCCCGGAGTGCGGCGGGTCGCTGTGGCAGATCGACGAGCCGCGGCTGATCCAGTTCCGCTGTCACGTCGGGCACGCCTACGACGCGGAGGTGCTGCTCGCCGAGCAGACCGACGCCCTGGAGGCGGCCCTGTGGACCGCGGTGCGGACGTTCCGCGAGAAGTCCGTACTCACCCAGCAGCTCGCCACCCACGAGCGCGCCCGGGGGAACGCGGAGGCGGCCAGGCGGTTCGAGGAGCAGGCCGCGCAAATGTCCCGCTACGCGACCCTGATCGTCGAGCACGTGCTCCGGGCCGGCGGGGAAGGCGAAAACATTCCGCCGGTGCCCCACGAAAACGGACCGCCCGGAACCGGGACCGGCCAGAGGTGAGAGACGGGTATGGACCCGGACACGACGCGCGATCCCGGACCCCGCACGGACCCGGCCGGCGGCGCGGCCCCCCGGGCCTGGCCCGCGCTCTACCAGGAGGCGTTCGAGTTCGCCCCGGACTGCCAGCTCGTGACCGACGGGTACGGGATCGTTCTTGAAGCGAACCACGCCGCGGCCGCGCTGATCGGGCACCGCAAGGAGTTCCTGATCGGCAAGCCGCTGGCCCTGTTCGCGGTGGCCGGCTCGCGCGCGTACTTTTACCAGTGCCTGGGCCGCTTCAACCGGGGAATCGAAACGCACGTCTTCGAGGCACAGTTGACCCGGCGCGGCGACCGGCCGCGCGAGGTCTATGCCGTGGCCCGGCTCGGCGAACACTCCAGCGCCCCGAACGCGCGTCCCACCATTCACTGGCTCATCCGCGACGTGACCGAGTCGCGCCACGCCGAGGAAGCCCGCGCGGACCTTCAGCGGCGCCTGACGACCGCCCAGGAGGACGAGCGCCGGCGCGTCGCCCGCGACCTGCACGACACCTCCGGTCAACTGATCACCGCGCTGGCACTCGGCGTGCGCGCGGTTCGCGACGCCGGCCCGCTGCCCGAGGCTGCCCGCGACCGGCTGGACCACGTGCAGTGCCTGGTCGATGACCTGGCGCGCCAGGTCCACGACCTGGCCGCCCGCCTCCGACCGACCGCACTCGACGACCTCGGGTTGGAGGCCGCGGTACGACACCTCATCGTGACCTGGTCGGAGCGCACCCGCGTCGGGGCCGACTTCCAGTTCCTCGGTCCGACCGACCAGCGCTTCCCGTCGGAGGTCGAGACGGTCCTGTTCCGTGTCGTTCAGGAGGCGCTCACCAACGTCGCCAAGCACGCCGCTGCAAGCCGCGTCGCCGTGGTACTCGGGCACCGCGACGGACACGCGGTCGCGGTGATTGAAGACGACGGCATCGGCTTCGACACGGAGGGCGTGAGCCAGGCCCCGTACCTGATCCAGGGGGATCGCGCGCCGCTGGGACTGCTCGGGATGCGCGAGCGCGTCGGCCTCCTCAGGGGAACGCTCGAAGTCGAAACCGCGCCAGCGCAGGGCACCACGATCATCGTCCGGCTTCCCCTCGACGCCCCGTCCGTTCGGTAGCGCCTGTCGGAAAACTCCTGACATTCTTTTGTTGCCTTCCCGACAGACACCATTCACTTGCAACTCCACTCTAATCGATACTACCCAACCTGCCTGCTCTCACGGCCCGGCGAACGTGTCATGTCGCAACCCGACCACTCTCGGCACCCGCTCTCGATTCTGGTCGTCGATGACTTCGCGGACACGGCCGAGAGCGAGGTCGATCTGCTCGCCACACAGGGGCACGCGGTGCGAGTGGCGCTGGACGGCGAAGACGCCCTCCGGTGCGTGGCCGAACAGCGGCCCGATGTCATTCTGCTCGACATCCGTATGCCCAAGTTGGACGGGCTCGCGGTGGCCCGGCTGATCCGCGAGCGGTGTGCCGGCAGCGGCAAGCAGCCCATCATCGTGGCCGTGACCGGGTGCAGCAGCGAACTGGACCGCCAGCGGTCCGCGGAGGCCGGGTTCGACCTGCACCTCGTCAAGCCGGTCGATCCGGCGCTCTTGATCGGAGTACTCGAACGGTTTCGGCGGCTCCTCGCGCCGCCGACCCCCGCGGCCGAACTCGACCCGCCGCCCGAAGAACCCCCGGACGCTCCTGGTGCCGGCCCACGTGGGCCGGCCGTGCAAATGGTCCTGCGCCGTTGAACCCGCGTCCCGTGCCTGCGGTCGGGCGCGTCAGGGGTATTCCCGACACCGCGGGCCGCACCGCCTTGTATCTCTACTGTGTTCCTGCTCGGCAGCTCGTCGCCCTTCTCGCAGTGCATCACAGCTCGGGTGACACCATGAGCACGATTCGCGTTCTGCTCGCGGACGACCACGAGATCGTTCGCGAGGGCCTCAAGTCGCTGATCAACTCGCAGCCGGGGATGGAGGTCGTGGGCGAAGCGGCCGACGGCCTGCGCGCCGTGAGCCTGACCGCCGAACTCGATCCCGACGTCGTGGTGGTGGACGTGTCGATGCCCGGGCTGACGGGCGCGCAGGTCACCACGCAACTGCGCGCCGCCCGCCCGGACCGGAAAATTCTGGTTCTGACCGTTCACGAGGACAAGGGCTACCTGCGCCTGCTCCTGGACGCGGGTGCCACCGGATACGTTCTCAAGCGGGGCGTAGCCGCGGAACTGGTCCAGGCGATCCGCGCGGTCTCCGACGGGAAGAGGTACCTCGACCCGTCTCTTGCGGCGAGCGTCGTGGACGACTTCGTCCGGCCCGTCCCGGAACGTGAGTTCGTCGCGGTTGAACTGAGCGATCGCGAGGCGGAAGTGGTGCGGCTGATCGCGCTGGGCTACAGCAACAAGGAGATCGCGTCACAACTGAAGGTGTCGGTCAAGACGGTCGAGACGTACAAGACCCGCTCGATGGAGAAGTTGCACATCCGCAGCCGCGTGGACATCGTTCGCTATGCAGTCCGCCGCGGCTGGCTCGAAAACGCCTGATTGCCGGTGGCTCATTTCCCAAGTTGAGAGCCCGACCCGGGACCATTTTATTACCCCTCAAATGGGCCAAACCGCCAGGGCAAGAGCCGCGACCAGATCGTCGTGGCCGGGAGACCCGGCACCGAACGTCTCGTTCGCGCGTGAGGTGATGGTGACGCGGAAGTCGGCCAGTTCGCGCAGGAGTGTCGGTGCCTCGGGCAGCCCGTCGGCGATCTTCAGTTGGCCCACGCCGAGGAGCCGCTGCACGTTGGCGACCAGGGGCTTCTTGGACACCCGCCACCGGCCGTTCGGCTCGATCCGCGCCCGCGAGCCGGAGGTGATCGTCAGCGGGCGGAGGGTTGCGCGGATCGGGAGCGTGCGGAGCAGGTCCACCACCGGCTTGCCCACACCCGTCTCGTCCACCACGAGCGTCCCGCCGGAGAGTGGCGCGCGGTCGAACAGCGCCACCAGCCGGGCCGCGACTTCCGGGTACGGGGTGCCCAGCGGTAACCGCTCCAGGTGCCGCACCGCCAACACCGCCGGCGCTGCGGTCGTAGCAGCGATCCGCTCGACGACGGCGAGGTCGGCCCCGACCACGAACGGATTCATAACGAGTTCCCCGCGCCCCCGTGGCCCCGACCGGGGCGCCAGACCCGGCCGCCCGGTTCGATCACCGTCGGGGCGCCCACCCAGGCGGCCAGCGCTGTCGCCAGAACGAGATCGTCGTGATCGCGCTCGCGCCACGCGGCCAGGTCGTCGTCGAGTTTCGTCGGCACTTCCGCTTTGAACGTCTCCAACTCGCGGAGCAACGTGTCGGCCTCGGGTAGGGCGTCGGCGATCTTCAGCCGACCCGATTGCAGCAAGAGCTGCATCAGCCCGACCAACTCGGTCCGGGGCACAAGCCACCCGCCCCGGTCGTCGGGCCGAGCGGTCAAGCCCGCGGTCACGGTCGCCGGCTTGAGGGTCGCGGTCACCTTGGTGCGGCGCAGGGCCTCCACGACCGACCGCGGTGTAATCCACCACGATCGTCGTGCGGGCCAGCGGGGGCTTGGCGAACAGATCGACCACGCGGGCGAAGATGTCGGGGTACGGGGTGCCCGGTCGGAACCGCTCCAGGTGCCGCACCCCGTAGCTCGTCCGGGTCGGGTCGCCGCGGGCGTCGATCGGCTCGGCGCGTTCCACAACGGCCAGGGCCGTGTGTTCCCCGACTCGCCCCAGATCGAGTCCGGCCGCGTACACGCGCTTGGTCGTATTGGTCATCGTGTTCTCCCTCAGCGCACCTGATCGGGCAGGTTCTGCTCGCCGACCCAGGCGGCCACCGCCACGGCCAGCACCAGGTCGTCGTGGTCCCGCTCCCGCCACTGTTCGATGCTCTCCCCGCGGAGTACCGGCGGTGCGGCCCGGAACGACTCCAGTTCGCGCACCAGCACCTTGGCGTCCGGCAGCGAATCGGCGATCTTCAGCCGCTGCGTCTGGAGCAAGACCTGCATGGTGCCGACCAGTTCGAGCTTGGGGACCGGGATGCCGCAGGAGGGACCGCCGCCGACCAACACCGGTCCCGAGCCGACCACCGCGATCGGGGCGAAGTGACACCTCACCCGATTCCACAGCTCGTCGTGGAGCAACTCCTTGACCGCCTGACCCACGCCCGTCACGTCCACCAACAACAGCGGCCCCGACACCGCCGGGGTCTGGAGCACGGCCCGAACCGCGTCGGCGATCTCGGGGTACGGCGTGCCCGGCACAAACCGCTCCAGGTGCCGCAGGGCGTAGGGCGGGCGGATGTCGGCGATCGTGCGCCCGGTGGCCGCGATCCGCCGCTCCAGCACCGCCAGGCCCGAGTACTGATGCGTCTGTCCCAAATCCAGTCCGACGAAGTGGCGCAGGTTCGGCAGGGCCATTATCGTCCCCCGCCGGCGGAGTTCGGGAATAGCGGGAGCACGTCGCTGGACTGGGCCCGCATGATGTCGGCGTAGGAGAACACCGCGTCCACACACTCGGCGAAATCCGTCATGTATTCCTGGCGGTAATAGCGATCGCCGAGTGCCCGGCGTTCTTCTTCCAGGAACTCTTTGGAGATCCGCGGGCACTGCTCGGCGGTGACCCGGACCCGTTCCCAGTTCCCTTCTCCGAACCACTCGTCGTGGAACCACCCGCGCTTCCCGTAGGGGGTCGAGAGCACCACCAGCCGGCCGCCCGAAACGGCGAGCATGGGCCGGACCGCGTAGTACAGCCCGTCATCGACCCGGGCGGCCTCGTCGATCACCAGCAGCGCCACCCCGCTGAACCCGCGCAGGGTCTTCTCCGTGCCCGGCAACGACAGGATGCGTGAGCCGTTGGCCAGTTCGAGTCTCCGGGCGGTGCGGGACTCGGCCGGGAGCGGGCGTCCGAGTGCGTCGTAGAGGTCCACCACCTTGCGGAACAGTTCCCCCGACTGACGGTCGCTCGGCGAGAGCAGCAGCACCGGCGCCTGCGGCTTCAGGAGCGCCGTCGAGAGGGCCAGGGCCGCGGAGACGCTCGACTTCCCGGCCTGGCGTGAACATAACAGCAGTACCCGACCCGCGTCGGACCGCAGCACCTTCTCCTGCCAGGGATCTGGTGTCTGGCCCGCGGCAGTCATCACGGTGGTCGGGTCCAGTCGCAGCCGGTCCAGGGCCTGACGGTCGGTGCGTGAGGCCTCGCGGGCCAGCACCTCCAGCCGGCTCAACCGCGGGCCCAGCGTCTTTCGCATCGCCAGCACGGCGCACTCCTCTCCGAGAGTCAGACCAGGTCGATCGGGTCGGTGCCGCACACCAACTTGAGCGGCGGTGGCGGCAGTTCCACCGGCGTACCCGCGGGATCGAGCACGATCTCCAGTACCGGCAGTCCGGCCGCGTTGGTGCACCGATGGGAACCGGGCCGCGCGCCCGCGCCGGGTTCGATCAGCACGACGGTCAACGGGCCGTCGGGGTGCGTGGCCCGCACATGTTTGTCCACCCGGTTCAGGCGCCCGCGCAGATTCATGCCTGGTCCTCCGCCCTCAGTTGGTGATCCCGGCTTGCGATTCGAGTGCCGCGAGCCGGGCCTCCAGGTCGGCCAGCTCCCGCACCTTGATCCCCAGCTCCAACACCGCCCGCGCCGCACCCAGCCTTACCGCCGGGGTGATCGACTCCTTCTGGAGCGCTAGGAGCGTGCGGACCGATTCCCCGGCCGCGGCGGTGAGCATCCCGGCGCTCCGCTTGACCATCTCGCCGCGAGCCTCTTGAACCCGGGCCTTGCACTTGGGGTCGCGGAACCGGCGGTAGACGGTACGGACGGAGAGCTGACATTCTCGGGCCGCGGCCTCGACCGTGGCCCCGCACGCCAAGGCCAGGATGAGCGTCTCGCCCTCCTTCTTGCGGTTCTCCGCCGTCGGACCCGCCGGCTTCGGCTTCTTCCCTTGCCCATCTCTCACTCCACCGTGGCACGAACTGACAGGTTTTCAGGCCGCCCGTCCCGCTACGCCGGGTACTCCGGCGGCTCGATGACATCCGGTCCGCAGGTGATCAGCAGTCCCCACGGAGCCAGTCGTTCCTCGAGCACCTCGGGTTCGCCTCGGGCGGGGTCGAATACCAATAGACCCGCCAACGATCCGTCAGGGCCGTCGCGGTACAACCCCGGCGGGCGCCCGCCGGCCCGCTCGTCGCCGAGGGGGACGGCCTCGACGACGTGGAAACCGTCGGCCCGCACCCGGGTCGCCAGCGCCGTTTCGATCCGCGTCAGTCGCTTGTCCAGGCGCATGAGTGCCTCGCGTTACGGTGCCGCGACCCGCTGGGCCTTCTGGCCCGTGAGCGCCTCGAATCGGGCCACCACGACATCACAGTACCGCGGGTCCACCTCCACCAGAGCCGCACGCCGGCCGGTCCGCTCGGCCGCGACGAGTGCCGTCCCCGAGCCGGCGAAGGGGTCGAGAACCAGTCCGCCCGGTTTGCAGGAGTTGGTGATCAGGTAGGCGAACAGGTCCACCGGCTTGGTGGTGGGGTGGTCGGCGTTCTTGGCCGGCTTGTCGAACTCCAGGACCGTGGTCTGGGCGCGGTCGGATAGCCAGGTGTGGGCCGCGCCCTCGGCCCAGCCGTAGAGGCACGGCTCGTGCTTCCACTGGTAGTCCTGCCGACCGAGTACCATCCCGGACTTCACCCACACCAGACACTGCCGAATGCGCAGTCCGGCCTCGGCGCAGGAGAGCCTCACGTCGAGGCCAGCGGTGTCGGCGTGCCACAGGTAGAACGCGCCGCCACGACGAAGGTGCTTACCCGCGGTCGCCAGGGCCGAGGTGAGGAAGGCGCGGTAGGCGGCGGGGTCCATCTGGTCGTTGGCGATCCTCAGCGCGTCCTTCGTCTTCCCCTCGTAGGCGACGTTGTAGGGCGGGTCCGTTAAGAGCAGGTCCGCCTTGCCCGAAGGAAGCAGGCGCTGGAGATCGTCGGGTCTGGTGGCGTCGCCGCAGAGCAAGCGGTGCCGGCCCAGCAGCCACAGGTCGCCGGGCCGGGTGACGGGTTCGGCGGGCGGTTCGGGCACGTCGTCGGGATCGACCTGACCTTCGGTCGGTTCGGGTGCGAGGAACCGGGTCAGTTGGTCGTCGTCGAACCCGAGCATCGTCAGGTCGAAGTCGGCGCTCTGGAGGGCCATCAGTTCTCGGGTCAGCTTGCTCTCGTCCCAGGTCGCGATGGCGGCGGTCTGATTGTCGGCGATCCGATACGCCCGCGCTTGTTCGGACGAGAGCCCGACGGCGACATGGACCGGCACCTCGGTCATCCCGAGCTTGAGTGCCGCCTTGTACCGCGTGTGGCCCACGATGATCACGCCTTGCTCGTCCACCACGATCGGCTGGCGGAACTGGAACTCCTTGATCGAGGCCGCGACGGCGTCCACCGCCGCATCGTTGTCGCGGGGGTTGTTCTCGTAGGGCCGGATCGAATCGATCGGTCGCATCACCACGTCCATCGTTCACCTCGCCGGTGCGCAGAACGGTCCCCTCTATCTGGGAACTACCCCGGGCGCATCCGAACTGTCCGGCAAAGTGGCGCGATTTCCACGAGTTTTTTCGCGGCACCGGTGGCGCTCACAAATCCCTTGAAAAACAAGCGAATCACCTGGATGTGTCCCGCGGCGCGAGGTAACTGTGTCACACCTTCGA
>CAZBXY010000257.1:0-11579 GCA_964495365.1 uncultured Frigoriglobus sp.
TCCCGGCGCCGGGACCGGATCGGCCGCGGGCAGCGGGCGCGGCCGCCCCGAGCGACGGCCCGCGGCGCGGTCGCGCCGGCGCGACGACGATTACGAGGATCGCCGGCGCCGCGACGACGATTACGACGACGACGATTACGGCCCGCCCCCGCCGCGCCGCAGCGGCGCCGCCCCGGGCGACGGGGTCGCGATCGCGTCGCTGGTGCTGGGCATCATCTCGATCGTGGTCTGTTGCTGCTACCCGATCTCGCTGCCGCTCGGCCTGTCTGCGGCGATCTGCGGCGGGCTGGGACTCAAGAGCGAGAACAACAGGAGCATGGCGGTGGTCGGGATGACGCTGGGCATCCTCACGCTGTGCCTGGTCGGGGGCATGTTCCTGATCGGGGTCGGCAACGCGGCCCTCAACCCCAACCGCTTCAACTGACCCGACCCGTGGCCCGACTCTCCGAGTCGGGTGCTGAGCGATCCGGACCCGACTCGGAGAGTCGGGCTACGGGTGAGAGGGACGCGGGGGCGGTTCTGAATACAACAGACGGGGTATCACACACCAACAACCCCGACACGAAATGCCGCGCGTACTGATCGCCGACAAGCTCGAATCGACGGGACTCGAACTGCTCACCGCTGCCGGGATCGAGGTCGATAACCGGCCCGGGCTCAAGGGGGACGAACTCAAGGCCGCCCTCCGCGCCGCCGACGCGGTCATCTGCCGCTCCCAGCCCAAACTCACCGCCGAATACTTCGACGACCCCGGCCAGCTCCGCGCCGTCGCCCGCGCCGGGGTCGGCGTGGACAACATCGACGTGCCCGCGGCGACCCGCAAGGGCGTCGTCGTCATGAACACGCCCGGCGGGAACACCGTTTCCGCCGCCGAACACACCATCGCGCTTTTGCTCGCGCTCGCCCGGCGCATCCCGGCCGCCGACGCGACCATGAAGACCGGCGGGTGGGACCGCAGCAAGTTTGTCGGCACCGAAGTGGCCGGTAAGACGCTCGGCGTCGTCGGGTTGGGGCGCATCGGGCGCGAGGTCGCGCGGCGCGCGAAAGCGATGGACATGCGCGTCATCGCGCTGGACCCGTTCGTCACCGCCGCGAAGGCCTCCGAACTCGGCTACGAGCTCGTTGCGAACCTCGACGACCTGCTGCCGAAGGTCGATTTCCTCACGCTCCACGTGCCCGGGGGCGACAAAACCAAAGCCCTCATCGGCGCGCGCGAACTGGGCCTCATGAAGAAGTCGGCCCGCGTGCTCAACGTCGCCCGCGGCGGCATCGTGGACGAATCGGCGCTCGCCAACGCACTGGCCGCCGGCACCATCGCCGGGGCCGGGGTCGATGTGTTCAGCGCCGAGCCGATCGCGGCCGATAACCCGCTCGTCAAGGCGCCGAACATCGTTCTGACGCCGCACCTGGGCGCGTCCACACTGGAAGCGCAAGAAAACGTCGCGCTCGAGGCGGCGCAGCTCGTCGCCGATTTTCTGCTGCGGGGCCAGATCGCCAACGCGGTCAACATGGCCGCCGTCAACCCGGCCGAACTCGCGGAGGTGCGGCCCTACATCGACCTCGCCCGCCGGTTGGGGCTACTCCAGGCACAAATCGCGCACGGGCCGATCCGCAAGGCATCGCTCACCTACCGCGGCGAACTCGCTTCGCACAAGACGCGCCTGCTGACCGCCGCGTTCACCGCGGGGTTGCTCGAATACCGGCTGAGCGAGGGCGTGAACCTCGTGAACGCCGAGGTGCTGGCCCGCGAGCGCGGGATCGAGATCGCGGAGTCGTCGAACCCCAAGAAGGGCGACTTCGCGGCGATGTTGCACACCGAAGTCGAGACCGAGGAGGCCACGACGGTGGCCGCCGGGACGCTGTTCGGCGATCAGTACGTGCGGCTCGTGCAACTCGGCCCGTACCGCATGGAGGGCTACCTCGACGGCGTCTTGCTCGTCTTCACGCACCGCGACGTGCCCGGTCTCATCGGGTTCGTCGGCACGATCTTCGGCACACACGGTGTCAACATCGCGCAGATGACGGTGGGCCGGCAAACGCAGGGCGGTGAGGCGATCGGCATTCTGAACCTCGACAACGAGCCGCCGGAACAGGCGCTCGCGGCGGTGAAGGGGCACCCGAAGATCAGTTCGCTGACGGTGGTGAAGCTGCCCGCCGCCGGCGAACTGCCGACGTGGCTGGGGTGACGCGGTCTAATCTCGTTTTGGTGTTCACGTTACGGGCTGACGGTTGTTTTAGCCGCGGAGCGGCGTCCGATGTTAGCCCGGGGTGAAGCGCAGCCGAAGGCGCAGCGCAACCCCGGGAAAGCGACAGAAGGAATCGAAGCCCTCGAAGGGCGCCAGAACCCTTCGCCGTCCGCTCTGTCGCCCCTCCAGGGCTTGAGGCATGTTCCGCGCGTTCTCGGGGTTGCGCTCGCAAAGCCTCGCTCCACCCCCCGGGCTAACATCGGACGCCCCTCCGCGGCTAAACTGGGACAGTTGCTGTGAAACGACCACCGGAGAAACGCCACCAATTCAGTTCCCGCCTCAAGTCGCTTTCGTCCGACAGGAGCGGGCGGCCGGATTTTGCCGAATCAGTGGAGTTTGCGTTTCACTCTGGCCGTAATCCGGGTATAGGAAGAAATGCGCTGGCAAGCCCTGCCGCGCTCCCTGCTCGCGACGTGCCATGCTCGCCGTCTTTTTGTCGATCGCGATCCCACTGCTGAACTCGATCCCGCCGCCGGACCGGACCACGGCGCAGGCGGTGCGGACCCTTTCTGTCGATGCCGCAAAGGTCGGGCGCGCGGTCCGGCTCACCGGTGTTGTCACGTTCAGCCCGTTTCGCGGCGATTATTTCTACCTGCAAGACGCGACCGGTGGGGTTCGGGTCGAGTGGCTGGCCGACCGCGACCTGCGCCCCGGTGAACCGGTCGAGGTGGTCGGGGTGACGACCGCCGGGGCGTTCCTGTCGGAGGTCAAGGCGCGGCGGGTGATCTCGACGGGCAAACCGGACCCGGCCCGGCTCCCGAAGTCGGTCAAATACACGCTGGCGCTGGACGATTCCGGCTATCTGGAGGGGCAGTGGGTTTCGGTCGAGGCGGTCGTGCAACGGGTCTGGGCGCATGACGGCTGGCTCCAGTTCGACCTGGCCCGCGGGCGCGGTAGCGCCGTGGCGTGTATCCCGCTCCCGCTGGCCGCGAAGGCCGAAGAGGCGAACCGACTGGTCGGCGCAGTGGTGACGGTCCGGGGGGTGTGCAAGGCCAGCGCCCGCGACCGGCAGGTGATCGGGCCGCCGCGCATTCTGGTCAACGACCCTCGGGACATCGAGGACCGGGACCCGCTCCGCACGAAGGGCGCCCCGACCCCGAGTTCGGCCCGCGACCTGCGGGTGTTCCGCCCGGACCCGATCGCGGCCCGGTTGCCGGTGCGGTTCGAGGGCGTGGTCACGCTCAACCAGGGCGGCAAGCAACTCTACATCGCCGACGACACCGGCACGGTCCTGGTGAACTCGATCGAATACACCAGGCTGAAGACGGGCGACCGGGTGAGCGCGGTCGGGTTCCCGGGGCGCCCGGGCGGCGACCCGCCGCGACTGGAAAACGCGCAGGTGCAGTTCGTCGAGACCGGCGCGCTGCCGGCGCCGCAACCGGGCACCCCCGCGGACGCCGCCGCCGGTCGGCTCGAAGGGCACGTGGTCCGGCTCGCCGGGAAGGTGATCGGGGTCGGGCGCCAGGGCGACTGGATGACGCTGACGGTTCGCGCCAGGGAGATCATCTTCACCGTCGTGCTGTTGGAATCGCGGCCGGCCGATGAACCGGCGATGGCGGTGGAGGGCAGCGAGATCGAGGCGCTCGGGGTCGTCTCCCGACAACCGCTGGAGGGGATCACCCGCACTTCGTTCATGCTCGCGATCCGTACCGACGGGCTGAAGGTGCTGTCGGTGCCCCCGCCCCCGCCGGACCCGCCGCCGGTGCCGTGGTGGACCGGGCGCCGGGTCGCGTACCTGTCCGCCGGGTTCCTCGGCCTGTTCCTGATCGGCGGCGCGACCGTGACCGCGATGCGGGTCCAGGTGCGCCGGGCCCACGCCCTGGCCCGGCACGAGGCCGCCGAGAAGTTGCGCCTGGAGGGCCGGCTCGAACAGGCCGCCCGGCTCGAAGCGGTCGGGCTGGTCGCCGGGGGCGTGGCCCACGACTTCAACAACATCCTGACCGTCATCAACGGGTGCGCGCAGCTGCTCGACGAGGAACTCACCGCCGACCCGATCCACGCCGCGACGCTGGCCGCCGACATCCGCCGCGCCGGCCGCTTGGCGGCGGCGCTCAACTCGCTGCTATTGGCGTTCAGCCGCCGGCGCGGGGTCGATCCGCACCCGCTGGACATGGACGCGGTGATCGCCGACGCGGCCCCGGTACTCGGGCGGCTGCTGCCGCGCGGGACCGCGTTCCGGGTACTCGCCGCCCCGGGTCTGCCGCCGGCGCGGGCCGAAACCGGTATGTTCCTCCAGATCCTCGTCAACCTGACGGTGAACGCCGGCGAGGCGATGCCCGGCGGCGGCGCGTTCACGCTGGCCACGTCGGCCCCCCGCCCGGGCTGGGTGCGGGTGACCGCGACCGACACCGGAACCGGGATGGCGCCGGACGTGCAGGCGCGCGTGTTCGAGCGCGGGTTCACCACCAAGCTCGCGGGCACCGGGATGGGCCTGTCCACCGTATTTGAAGCGGTCCGGGCCTTCGGCGGGCGCATCCGGCTGCGGTCCGAGGTCGGCCGCGGCACCGAGTTCGAGATCGACCTGCCCGCGGCCGAACGGCCGGCGCTCGGCGAGCGAAAGGCGTAGCCGGGCCGGGAAACTGTTTGTGGGTTCCACCTCGCCGTTCCGGCTCGCGGTTTTTGCCGCGAGCCGTTCGCGTCGCGCCGTTCCGGTCGGTAGAATACCCCCGCACACTCTTGCGCCGCGCGGAGGCCCGTTCGATGGCCAAAAAGAAGCGAAAGCCGGGCGCCAAGAAGCCCCGCCGCGCGCAACCGCCCACCGGGCTGCCGTCGCGCGAGGCGCTGGAGGCCGTGATGCGGCAACTCGCCGGCGGGCTTCCGCCGGGCGCCGCCGGTCCCGATACGCCACTCGACCGCGCCCAGGCCCTCGCCTACGAAGCGTTCGACGAGCCGGACCCGGCCCGTCGGGTCGAACTCGCCCAGGAGGCGCTCCGCGTCTGCGCCGACTGTGCCGACGCGCACGTGCTTCTGGCCGAACACGCCCCGACCCGCACGCAGGCACTCGGCCATTACGAGCGCGCCGTCGCGGCCGGCGAGCGGGCGCTGGGGCCAGGCGCGTTCCGCGAGTTCGTCGGGAACTTCTGGCTGGTCCTCGAAACGCGCCCGTACATGCGGGCGCGGGTGGGCCTGGCCCTCGCCCTCTGGCACGCCGCGAAGCGCGAGGAGGCCGTGGGGCACTTACAGGACATGCTCCGGCTCAACCCGAACGACAACCAGGGCGTCCGGTACACGCTCGCGGGCTTCCTGCTGTTCCTCGACCGCGACGCCGACCTCGCCCAGCTCCTCGACCGGTACCGCGACGACGGGTCCGCGGCCTGGGACTACACCCGGGCGCTGCTCGCGTTCCGGCAGCACGGCGACACGCCCGACACCCGCAAACTGCTCCAGCGCGCCATCAAAACGAACCGACACGTCCCCGCGTACCTGCTCGGCACGAAGTTCCCGCCGCTCGACCCGCCCGAGTACTACAGCCCCGGCGACGAGAGCGAGGCCCTGGAGTACGTCAACGGGTTCCTCGCCGGCTGGAAGTCCACGGCCGGGGCCGTCGCGTGGGTCCGGGCCGTGACCACAAAGCCCAAACCCGCGCCCAAAACCAAAGGCCCGGGCGCGGCCGAGAAGAAGTTGCTCCGGCCGTTGCCCCAGACCGAGGTGTGGCAGTGCGACTTCCGCGCGCTGCCGAACTGGATGATCGTCGCCGGCGAACCGCTGCGCCCGTGGGCCACGCTGGTTACGAACACCAGAGGCCAGATCCTCGGACACAACGTTTCCGAGGAGCCGCCGACCCCGGAGCTGGTGTGGGACGCGCTCGCTGCGGCGATGCGGAAGCCGGCCGCGGGGCCGGCGCACCGGCCCGTGACCCTTCAGGTGCGGCCCGGCCCGCACTGGGAGCAGTTGCGCCCGCATTTGGAAGAGATCGGGGTTGCGGTGGAGGCAACGGAGAACCTGGACACGTTCGACGAAGCGTTTGCGTCGCTGGCCGAACACACCGGCCGCGACGGCCGGCCGGGGCTGCTGGAAGTGCCCGGGATGACCCCCGAGCGGGTGCGCGGGTTCTACGGCGCGGCGGCCGAGTTCTTTCGGCAGGCCCCGTGGAAGCGGGTCGGGTTCGAGGCCGCGATCCGAATCGCGTGCGACCGGTTCAAGGGCGGCCCGTGGTTCGCGGTCCTCATGGGCCAGTCGGGGCTGACGGTCGGGCTGGCCCTGTACGCGGACATGGGAATCTTGCAGCGCATGTGGAACGGGGCCGAGGACGACGAGAAGAACGCCCGCGAAACGGTCGCGACCAGCCTGACGTTCAACGACCCGTGGGACATCCCGGTGGCCGACCTGGACGCGGCGACGGCGCACGGCTGGCCGGTGGCGCGGCCCGACGCCTACCCGGAGGTGTTCCACAAGGAGCGGGGCACGTCGATGCGCGCGCCGTTGCCGTGGGAACTGGAGTTAATGGAGGGGTGCCTGCGGGCCGTACCCGAATTCGTCCGGCGCCGCGGGCAGGACGACCCGGCGCGCGAGGAGTTCACGGTCCCGACCGCCGGCGGCCCGCTCGCCCTCGCGCTGTCGTGGGTGACCGAGGCGGAAATCGGCTCGCAATGAGCCGCCCTTCACCCCACGACTTCCAGCGTTCGCCCCGTCGCCCACGCGCGCTCCGCCGGGCGGGCGCGGATCACCTCGCGGTACAGCGTGTCTCGTTCCACCGGCACCCGGCCCGCTTCCTCGATCAGCCGGCGCAGCTCGCGGACCGAGAGCGCCTGGGGCGAATCGCTCCCGGCCGCGTGGTAAATCGTTTCGTGAACAACTGTTCCGTCAATGTCGTCCGCCCCGTAGCTCTGCGCGACCTGCGCCACCTTGATGGTGAGCATCTGCCAGTAGGCCTTGATGTGCGGGAAGTTGTCCAGCATCACCCGCGCCAGCGCCATCACTCGCAGGTCCGTTAGCCCGCTCGGTCTGGGGATGTCCTGGCCCAGCGGGTTGTTCGTGGGGTGAAACGCCAGCGGGATGAATGTCTGGAACCCGCTCGTTTCGTCTTGAAGGGCGCGGAGCCTGAGCATGTGGTCCAATCGGTGCTCCGGCTTCTCGATGTGACCGTAGAGCATCGTCGCGTTGGATTTGCCGCCCATCTCGTGCCACTCGCGGTGGACCCGCAGCCACTGGTCCGCGTCGGCCTTGTAGTCGCACAATTTGGAGCGCACGTCCGGGTGGAAGATTTCCGCCCCGCCGCCGGGCAGCGACCCCAGACCCGCGGCCTTCATCTCCGCGAGCAGTTCCTTCGTCGGGCGCTTCGTGATGCGCTCGAACCAGTCCCATTCGACCGCCGTCCACGCCTTGAGGTGAAGCTCCGGGTACGCGCGGTGAATGCTCGCAATGATGTTCAGATACCACTCGTAGGGCAGCAGGTGGTGCAACCCGCCGACGATGTGCAGTTCCGTCGCGCCCTGTTCGCTGGCTTCGCGTGCGCGCTGGAGAATCTGCGCGTCGGTCATCACATAGCCACTCGGCGACTTCAGATCGGCCCGAAACGAGCAGAACGCGCACCGGTAGACGCACACGTTGGTCGGGTTGAGGTGCTGGTTCACGTTGTAGAACGTGACGTTCCCGTTCTTCTTCTCGCGCACGAAGTTCGCGAGTTCGCCGAGCGTAAACAGGTCCGCGTTCTGGTCCAAAAACAGCCCGTCGTCGAACGTGAGGCGCTCGCCGGCGAACACCTTGTCGCGGAGGTCGGCGAGCCGCGCGGCGGTTGTCGTCATGGCAATTCGATCCTGTCGAAACGGTGACAGCGGGTGTTGTAGGGCGCTTGGCGAGCCGCGACCGCAAGGGAGCGGGGTAGACGAGTGCGGTAACGTCTACGGTCTCGTTTCGTGTCGCCCGCTCCCGTGCGGTCGCGGCTCGCTGAAGGCACATCGCCCCGCGGGGCTAACCGCAATCGGCGCGGGGCGGGCAACCGCTACGTCCGCCACCGCGAAACCGGGAAGTGTGGGCAAGCGGGGTTGCGTACGGTCGAGTTGAGCGCACAATCCGGTTAGTGGGGCGGATTTCGACACCGGAGGTGCGCGATGAGGAAATTGCTGCTGTTGGCCGCGCTCGCGGCGGGCGGGTTGTTCGGGTCGGCGGGCGCGGCCCGGGCCGAAGGGGATTTCAACGCCGGCCCGCTCAAGGTGCCGGACGTTCACCGGTGGCTGGGGCCGCACTCCACGTCGGTGACGTGGCCGTCGGTGAACCCGCCGGGGTGGTACACGAACACGTACCGGCACCGGTGGTACTACCCGTGGTACGCGTACTACGACTTCAGCCACGGCCCGTACGCGAACTGGATGGCCGGCGGCGGGTACGCGGGCTACGCCTATCACGGCCCCGCGGGCTACTACCACTACCCGCTGCACGGCCACGGGCACGGCCACGCGGCCCCGGCGATGCACCACGGCCACACGGGCGCCGCTGCGGCGGGCGGGACGGTCGCGGTAGCGCTGCCGGCCGACGCGAAACTGCTGTTCAACGGTGTCGCGGCGAGCGGGACGGGCGCGGTGCGCACGTTCCAGACGCCGCCGCTCCAGCCGGGCCTCAACTACAGCTACGAGCTGACCGCGGAAGTGACCCGCGACGGGCGCACCGAGCGGGCGACCGGCACCGTGATCGTGCGGGCCGGTGAAACCGCGCAGATCAGCCTGACGCCGGCGGGCGTCACGACGGCTTCGAAGTAAGTCTTGTGGCTCAGGCTTTCCAGCCTGTGCGCCGTTGAGCTATGCGGCGCACAGGCTGGAAAGCCTGTGCCACGAACAGCCGCCGGTCACTTTCGGGCATTCGCGCAGGCGGTTGCGCAGTCGCGGCACGCCTTCGCGTGCTTCCTCATGTTTTCATCGGGACTCTTCTCGCACGCGGTCGCGCAGTCGAGACACACCTTCTCGCACAGTTCGCAAATCTCCCACGCGCGAACGTTCTTGCTGCTGACCGCGGTGGCGCACATCAGGCACGCGTGGTGACACACTTCCATCGACCGGGCCATCTCCTCCATCTTCTGATCCTGCGCGTGCTTCATGCCCTTCATGCACTCGGCCGCGCAGTCCTGGCACGGCTTGACGCACGTATCTTTGGGGGTCTTCGCGGGCTGATTGTTCGCGTTGAGTGACGCGGAGACGGCGAGAATACCGAGGCCGAAGGCGATGACAGCAACCAGGGTGCGGGTCATGAGTCGCTCCGTCAGAGGGAAGGAGCGGCCGGTGAGAAGTGAGCCGCGTGTGCGCAGCCGCACCGTCCCGGCCGCGGGAACGGTACGACCCGCTTTCGCTGCACGATCCGTGCCGACACTCAAATCAGACTTTGCGCATCGTGATAGTGAGTGATTGGCCGTCGATCTTCACGGTCGCGGTGTGAACGCCCTCGCCCGCGAGCGGTGCATCCGCCCACCGCGTGGCCTGCACCGCGGTCCCGATCGTCTGTTGGTGTTCGGTGATCGCTTTTGCGACTTCGGGCGTCGTCGGGCACAGGTGCAGTTCGATCTTGTCGAGCAGATCCAGCTTCGCGTCCTTGCGGGCGTTCTGCACCTGTCGGATGACATCGCGCGCCAGCCCTTCGAGCCGCAGCGGTTCGGTGATGGTGGTGTTGATGGCCACCTGCGTACCGCCGTCCGCGACGCCCTTCCACCCCGGCGCCGCGGTGTAGTCGCGCACGACATCGGCCGCGTCGAGTTCCACGCCCGCGAACACGAACGGCTTCACCGCGAGTTCGCCGGCGGTCATTTTCGCCAGCGCCTCCTCGGCCTCCTTGAGCTTCGGGCCGAGTTTGCTCGCCGCGGTCTTCTTGTTGAGCTTCGCCGACACGGTGAGTAGCGGCACGCTACCGGTGTGCAACCAAACGACCTTGACGTTCAGTTCGTCGGTGATGAGGTCCGGGAACCGCTCGACGGCGCGCCGGCCCGCGTCTGCCGCCGGCGACACCACCAGTTCCGCGAGCGGTTGCCGCACGTTGAGCTTCGCCGCCTGCCGCGCGGAGAGGCCCAGCGTGATAACCTCGCGCACCGCGGCCATGTCTTCGGAGAGCGCCTTGTCGATGAGCGTTTCATCGGCTGTTGGGAAGTCGCACAGGTGGACGCTTTCGGGGTTGGATGGCAGGCGCAGGTTCTTCCACATCTTTTCCGTGACGAACGGGATACACGGCGCCATTAGCTTGCAGAGCGTTGAGAGTGTCGTATAGAGCGTCTGATACGCTGCCTGCTTATCCTTTAATCCCTCCGTATCGAGATCAACGCGCTTGCTATGGAGGCGGTCTTTATTCCGCCGTACATACCAGTTCGATAAATCGCCCTCAATGAACTCCTCACACTTCAGGGCGAAACCCATCACGTTATAACTCTCGTACGCGGCGCGCGCGTCCTTGATGAGCAACTGCAAGTTGGAGAGCAGCCAGCGGTCCACGTCCGGGCGCTCGGCAACTGGCACTTCCAAAGTAGTAGGCACACTCCGTGTGCCGTCGCTGGAAGGCGGGGTAAGCGATTTCCCGTTATGTTGTTGCGTGTCCGCGGGTTCAGCAACGGCACACGGAGTGTGCCTACTACTTTGAGGCGGCTCGAAGCCGTCGCCGATCGCGTAGTTGCAGAACATCGCGTAGGTGTTCCACAACTTGAAGAACACCTTGCTCCGTACTTCGTTCGCCGGCTCCGGGCCGAAGTTGAGGTTCGCGGCCGGGTTGACGCGGCAGTACAGCCAGCGCATCACGTCCGCGCCAATCGGCGAATGAACGACGTCCTCCCAGACAGGTTTCGGGGGCTTAACGGATGTATCCATGTGAGTGATTCGCTTCAACACAAAGCCAACATCGGCGGCCTCACGGAATTCGATGGAGTTCCCGGCGCTCTTATGCATCTCGTTGCCGTCCTGATCGCGCACGAGTCCGTGACCGAGCAGCGTCTTAAACGGCGGTTTGCCGTCGCTCATCATGGTGCTCATCGCCAACAGCGCGTAGAACCAGTTGCGGAACTGGCCGGGGAAGCTCTCCGTGATGAAGTCCGCCGGGTACCACTTCTCCCAATAGGCGCGGTCCGTGTTGTACTTCATGGTCGAAAACGCCACGATGCCCGCGTCGAGCCACGGGTTGCCCACGTCCGGGATACGCGACATCAATTTGCCGCTCTTGCCGCGGATCTTCACCTTGTCGATCCACGGCCGGTGCGGAGTGTGCCCCTCGAACTCGGCCCAGCCCTCAACGGCGCGTTCCTTGAGTTCGGCGTAACTGCCGATCACCTCGAAGTCGTTCGGGTCGTCTTCGCTCACCCAGATGGGCAGCGCCAGCCCCCAGAACCGCTTTTTTGAGATCATCCAGTCGCCCATGTTCCAGAGCCAGTCG
>CAZBXY010000258.1:0-11535 GCA_964495365.1 uncultured Frigoriglobus sp.
GAGCTTGTGCAGGTCACGCGGGGAGTTGATCTGCGGCAACAGTTTAGCGGTCATTGGTAGCCCTCTTGGCGAACGGCCGGTGTGAGCCGGCCGGTGGGGCCGAAACTCACACTTCCGCTCATCGCTTTCACCGGCCGGCTTACACCGGCCGTTCGCCTACCGATCCCTCTGCACCACATACCGGGCCAGTTCCGCGAGCAGCGGGCTGCCGAGTTGTTCGGCCGCCGCGACCGCCTGTTGGCCCAGTTCGGCCGCCTTCCGCCGGGACTCCTCCACTCCGAGCAACCCCGGGTAGGTCAGCTTGCCGCGGGCGGCGTCTTTGCCCACCCGCTTGCCGGCCTTGTCGGCCGTACTCTCGACATCGAGCAAATCGTCGGTCACCTGAAACAGCAGCCCGAACGCCCCGGCGTAGGCGTCGGCCGCGGCCAGCGCCTTCGGGTCGGCCCCGGCGGGCCGCTCCGCCTGCGCCGCGAACACTCCCAGCCTCAGTGAGGAGCGGAACAGCGCGCCGGTCTTGCGGGCGTGTAGGTCTTCCAACCGAGAGAGATCAGTGGGCAGTGGGCAGTGGGCGGAAGAAGAACAAAGCGTCTGACCTTCGTCGCTCTCTGCCTTCTGTCTTCTGCTCTCTGCTTTCTGCTCACTGCCCACTGCCCACTGCCCACTGATCCCCGCGATCTTCCCTTCGGCCTGCAAATCCAGCACCTGCCCGCCGACCATCCCGACAGCCCCGGCTCCCCTCGCCAACTCCAAACAGCTAACCGCAGCCGTTCGCGGCGGGTAACCTTCCGCCAGCACCTGAAACGCCCCGGTCAGGATCGCATCACCCGCCAAAATCGCTAACCCCTCGCCAAATTGCTTGTGGCACGTCGGCTGCCCGCGGCGCAGGTCGTCGTCGTCCATCGCCGGCAGGTCGTCGTGGATCAGCGAGTATGTGTGAATCATCTCCACGGCGCAGGCCGAAGGCAACGCCAGTTCCAGCGACCCGCCGGCGGCCTCACACGCCAGCACCACCAACAAGGGCCGCAACCGCTTGCCGGGGGCGAACAGGCTATACGCCATCGCGTCGTGGATTGCCGGCGGGCCGCCCGCGGTCACCCGCGACAGCCACTTACTCAGCGCCTCGTCGATCCGCTCCTGTCGGGGCTTCAGTTCCGCCAACAGCCGATCAGGCGCCGCCTCCGCGACCCGCGAACTCGTGTCGGGAGCTACAATGTTACCAACTTTGTGCTGCAAAGCTACCCGACTTTGGGCGTCAGTGGTACTTGATCCCGATTTCATTCGGGTATTCCTGAGTCAGCGGACTTTATGGGCCGGCGAACCGCGGCCTTCGCGGTTTCGATGGAGGCGACGTGATCGAACGGCTTCAGGTCGGGGGTGCCGTCTTCGGTGACGGCCGCGAGCACCTTCACGCGCTGTTCGGCGTCGCGGAGTTGCCCGTAGCACTGCCGCAGGAGCGCGACCCCGCGCTCGTAGCGGCTGAGGGCGTCTTCGAGCGTGGTGGTCCCGTCTTCGAGTTCGCGCAGGATGCCGTCGAGTTCGGCGAGCGCCTCCTCGAACTGCGGCGGTGATTCGGCGGGTTCGGGCATTAGCGCGTCCCCTCCGTGGACGAGGAATCGTCCGTGTTGCGGGCCTCGGTTACCAGCGAACGAATCGTGCCGCCGGCGACGCGGGTCACGAGCAGATCACCGGGGCGAAGGTCGCTCACGGCGCGAACGAGCGAGCCGTCGCCCGTGTGGGTCAGGCTATAACCGCGCGCCAGCACCTGCAAGGGGCTGAGCGACTCCAACCGGGCCGAAACCGCTGCGAGTTTTTGTGACGCCTGAATTAGCCGGAGCCTCGCGGCGCGGACGAGCCGCGTCGCGGTGTCGTCAAGCTTCTGTTCAAGGTCGTGAACGCGCTGGAGCGGGCGCCGCAGCGCCGGGCGCGTCGCGAGCTGGTCGAGCCGGTCCTTCACGAGCCGCAATCGGCGCTCCGCGGCCTCGGCCATGCGCTCGCGGATCAGGCTCAGGGCGGCCATCACCTGGCGCCGGTCGGGCGTGAGCGCGACCACGGCCGCCGTCGGGGTTTCGGCGCGATGATCGGCAACGAGGTCCGCGACGGTCACATCCGTTTCGTGCCCGACGGCCGAAACGACCGGGATGCGCGACTCGAACACCGCGCCGGCGACCTCTTCCTCGTTGAAGGCCCACAGGTCTTCGGTGCTGCCGCCGCCGCGGCCCAAAACGATCGCGTCAAAGTGAAGCCGGTTGTTGCGGTGAAGCCAGTTGAGTTGCTTCACCGCGATCGCGATATCGTGTGCGGCCCCTTCGCCCTGCACGCGGGTCGGCCGCACGATGACTTCCGTGAACGGCCACCGCTGCGCGAACACCTCGATCATGTCGCGCACCGCGGCCCCAGTGGCACTGGCAACGAGCGCGACGCGGGCCGGCGGGCGCGGCAGCGGCTTCTTGCGCCGCGGGTCGAAGTAGCCCTTCGCGAGCAGTTTCTCCTTGAGTTGTCGCAGCGCGAGGTCCGCGGCCCCGATGCCCTTCGGGTGCATTTCCTCGACGACGAACTGATATTCGCCCTTCGGCTCGTACACGGTGAGCCGGCCGCGGGCGACGATCTCCATCCCGTTTTTCAGGTCGAACCGCAGTCGCAGGTTGATCCCGCGGAACGCGACCGTCTTGATTTGCGCCGCGGCGTCTTTGAGGGTGAAGTACCAGTGCCCGCTGGAGGCACGGGTGAACCCGGACACCTCGCCGACCACCCACACCGACGGGAACTTCCCCTCGACCGCCGCCCGCACCTGCGCGGTGAGCTGCGAGACGGTGAGCGTGACCGGCGCGGCGAGTTGGGGTGCGGCGCTCATGGCTTGCGAACGAGGTAAATCGGGTCGCCCTGCTGGTCGCGCATACAGCATATCAGTTCGAGTGGTCCGAACGCAGCGCGATCTTCCCACTCCTGCCGGATGAGTAGCGCGAACGCCCCTTTGGGCAGCGCGTGCGGGTCGTGCAACTTCCGCACGGGCCGGGCGTAGTAGAACGTCACGCCCTCGTCCTTCAGCTTGAGCGCGTACAGCGGTTCGCCGGCGGGGACGCGCTCACGCAATTCCGCCGCAGTCACTTCCGCGTTGCGGTTGGCCGTGCGGTTCGGGATGACCACTTCCACGAACACGACTTTGGCGACGGCCCAGCAAAGGAGGAAGGCGACGAGCAGGCGAACCCCGGACGCAAGTCCGGGGGTGCGGGCAGCGCCGTTGGCCGCCTCACTCGCACCCCCGGACTTGCGTCCGGGGTTCGCCCACGCCCACAGCCCCATCACGCCCAGTCCCATCAGCCCGGCGCTCATGGGTAGCGCGTAGCGGACGTTGTGGTTCGGCACCAGCGTCCAGAACAGCAAGTTCGGCCACGTCCAGCAGTGCAGAAACTGAAGGAGCGACTTCCCGCGATCGTCGAACCGCCCCCAGAAGCTGCGCCGGAACGTGAGGAACGCGAAGCCAGATACCGGCAGGTGCGCCGCGAACACTGCCAGCGGGTACAGCGCGACATCCGCCCACGGATAGCTCTTGCCGGGCTTCGGCGCGAACCGGTACGCCGCCTCCTTGCGGATCGTGTCGGAGAGCGCGTCCCACCCCACTTGCTGCACGACCGCGCCCGCCCACAGCGCGCACACCAAACACGCCACGCCAACAGCGACGAGATGTCGCCAACCGAACAGCAAGTGCAGTTGCCGACGCCACAGGAGCAAGGGAATCACAGTGAGGTAGAAGAACGCTGGCGCGGTCCATTTGGTCAGAGTTCCACCAACCACGCACAACAGCGCCCCCACCCACAAGCCCAGGGACCGCGGTCCCTGGGCCGATAGCGCGAAGAACACGAGTACGTTTGCGGCGGTCACCCAGCCCACGAGGGTCATGTCGATTTCGGCGCTGGGCACCTTGTCGAGCCACAGGACCGAACACGGCATCAACAGTGCTAAAAGTAGCGCCGCGCGTTCACCCAGCACGCACCGGAACAGGCCGTGCATCAGTATCACAGCAAGCACCGCGGCGAACACCGACGGCAACCGCGCCGACGCGGCACTCACCTCGCCGAACGGCAGGCTACACAGCCCGACCGCCGCGTAATGGCCGGGCGGCTTCGTCAGGAACGGTTCGCCGTAGAGGACGGGATACAGCCAGTGCCCGTGGAGGCATTCGCGCCCAATGATCGCGCGGAGCGATTCCGTGCGGTAGAGCGGCCCCCCGGCGATGCCGTACAGGAACAGGAACGCGCACCAACCCGCCATCGCGAGCGGCACGAGCCGGGCCGCGGGCAGCGCGAGGTGCAACGAAAGTGGTGACGCGAGTCGAATCGGCGGCCTCCTTGCCTTTCCTGCCTTCCCTGGGACCGCGGGCGTCCCGCCCGCTGGCTGTTCCTCCCGATCAGCATTGCGGCTTGACCGGGAGCGAATCGGACGGGATCGCGTTGGCGGGCGAGACGCCCGCGGTCCCAGGAACCAAATACACCAACACCAGCCCAATCAACGCCGCGCCCCAACACATCGCTGGCACCCAGTCGCCGAACTGCGCGTACAGCGGCGCGCGGGCGTCGATCGGCACCACGTGCGTCACGACCGCTTCCACCTTCTTCGACTTGCTCCAGTCCGGGTCCGGCAGTGCGATCACGCGGCCGTCCGGGTCGATCACCGCGGAGATGCCCATGTTCACGCTCCGCACTATCGACCGGCGGGCCTCGATCGCGCGGAACCGGCAGATCGCGAGGTGTTGCTCGTGTTCCTCCGTGCCGTCGAACCAGCCGTCGTTCGAGATGTTTACCAGGAAATCGACCGGTTCGCGCGCGACGTACTGCCGGGCGAGGTAGGTGTCGGAGTCCTCGTAGCAGATCAAGCAGCCGAAAGTAAACTGGCGCCCGTCCTTTGTGGTGAGCGGGAACCGGGTCCACTTCTCGCCGGGCCGACAGGAATAGTCGTGCTTGTACGGCGTGAACCACTTCATGAACGGGAGCTGGTCGCCCAGCGGCACGTACTCGCCGAACGGGACGAGGTGCATCTTGTCGTAGCGGGTGAACGTGCGGCCGTTCGGGTCGGTGAGCAGCGCGCTGTTGTACTTCCACATCCGCTGCCCGTCCCACTCGTGCCCGCTGAGGCCGAACAGCACGTGCGTGCCCCAATACACATCGAACGCTTGCTCGCTCGCGAGTAGCTTCCGTTGATCGGCCGCCGACGCGCTCTCGCGGCTCGCGCCGGGCGCCACCTCGAACCAGTCCTCCCAGTAGCACGTCTCCGGCCACACGATGAGGTCCGGGCGCGGCGATTGCTTGAACGCGATTCCGAACACCCGACTGTACTGTTGGCGGAGCGAGCCGCCGCGCTCGATCTTGTCGCCCTGCGACACGTCACCTTGAATCGCCGCGACCAGCGGCCCGTCGGCGAACGCCGGGTGATCGAGCCGGTAGAACCCGTAGCCGATGCTCGCGGCGAGGAGAGCGAGAGCGAAGAGAAGACCCCTCCCCCCAAACCCCTCCCCGGGTGTACCCGCGTGCCGCGCCTCACTTGCATTCGCAATCTCGGCGGCACGCGGGGAGGGGAGAGGGGGAGAAAGAGGCGCGCTCGCCGCGCCGTCGGCCTCTCTGGCTCCCCCTTCCTTTTTAGGGAAGGGGGTTGGGGGGTTAGGTTCCCAGCACAACCACCGGCGCACCGGGGCTGCCTGCATCGCGACGCCGGCGAGCGCGCCGTTCACCGACGCGACCACGAACGACACCGCGTACACCCCGCCGAGGTCCGCGATCTGGATCAGTTGCCCGAAGGCGTGCTGGGTGTAGCCGAGGAAGTACCAGCCAAAGCCGAGCATCTGGTACGCGCCGAGATGCTTCATGAGCGGGAAGCCGGTGACGAAGTGCATCCGGGCGTATTCAAACGCGACCCACGCGACCGGCACGCTAACCGCCAGCGGCACACGGAGCCGGTCCAGGCGCCGCATGAGCGCGAGTGGCATCAGCCAGAACAGCGGCGCCACGACCGCGAGGCCGAACCACGACATGTACATCATCGGGTGGGCGACGCGAACCCACTGCATCGCCAGCGCGAAGAACGTGACGCCGCCGACATACGCTGCGAAGTACCGCCGCTTGTTCGACACCGGCGCGCGGACGAGCGTGAGCCACGGTACGAGCGCGACGAAGCCCAGCGGCCCCACGTCGAGCGGGAAGAAGGCCGCCCACAGGAGCACACCGGAGGCGATCGCGGGCACGAACACGCGCGGCTTCACGCGGACTCCTTCCTGGCGAACGGCCGGTGTCAGCCGGCCGGTGATTCGATGGGTCAAACACCGGCCGGCTGACACCGGCCGTTCACCTACAGCAGCACCACATCCATCATAGCGCCGCGGTCGGCGCGGGTGTCGCCGGCGGGCAGCGCCAAGAGCGCGTCGGCCGGCAGCACGCCGAGCAGGTCCGGGGCGCCGCTCCACGGCAGCGGACGCACGCTCCAGCCGGCTTCGCCCAACTCCAGTTTCGCCGGGCGGTACGTCGGGCGGTCGTGGGTTTCGGCCAGTCCTTCCGCCGCGGGCAGCCTGATTGTGCGCGGACCGGCCTGTTCGTGTCCACCCAGGATGCGAATCGCCGGGCGGACGAACAGCTCGAACCCCACGAACGAGCTGACCGGGTTGCCGGGCAGCCCGAACACGAGTTGCCCCTTCGGCCCGGTGCCGAACAAGAGCGGCTTGCCGGGTTTCACGCGGATTTGTCGGAAATGGAACGTCACGCCGAGTTCTTTCAACACTTCCGGGACGAGGTCGAAATCGCCCACCGACACCCCGCCGGCGATCAGCACCACGTCGGACACTTCCAACCCTTCGCGGATTAGCGATTTTGTGATGGCGCGGTCGTCGCGGGCGATGCCGAGGTAGCGCGGAAGCCCGCCGGCGCGAACGGTTTGCGCCGTGAGCATCGGGCCGTTCGTGTTGCGAATTTGCCCCGGCTTCGGCTTGACATTCGCCTCCACTAACTCATCGCCGGTGGCGATGACGCCGACCCGCGGGAACGGGAACGCCTGCACGGCGGTCTTGCCCACACTCGCGAGCACCCCGAACGCCGCCGGGTTGATCGGCGTGCCGGCTCTCAGAACGACCGCCCCGGCCTTCATCTCGGTTCCCTGCGCGTAGATGTGCTGTCGCGGCTTCACGTTGGCGTCGGAAATGCGCACCGTGTCACCGGTCCGCTGCGTGTCCTCCTGCATGACGATCGCATCGGCCCCGTCGGGTACTGGCGCGCCGGTGAAGATGCGCACCGCCTCCCCAACCCCGACGGCTTTCGTCGGCATCTTGCCCGCGGCCACGTCCTCGACCACCTTCAGTTCCGCGCCGGGCGTGCAGTCGGCGGCGCGCACCGCGTAGCCGTCGCGGAGCGATTTGGCGAATGGGGGCGAGTCCGTGTCCGCGGTGATGTCGGCCGCGAGTACCTGCCCGAGCGCCGCGGTGGTGAGCGCCGCGAACTCGGTTTTCAGCGGTTTGGCGTGTTTGAGGACGGTAGCGAGCGCGTCGGCAACTTCGAGCATCGGTGCGTCTCCGGTGGGTGCGGATTGTATACCGATACCGGGAACGCGATCTATCTCGATCGGCACCCGCGCGACATTCTAACACCCGCTGACGTTCCACGTGGAACGTCAGCGGGTGTTAGAATGTCACCAGGAGGCACAAGTCGTGACCGAAGCGGAATGGCTCGCGTGTACGAACTCGCAGGCGATGTTAATGAGTTAAGAGACCGGCTCCACAAGCCGGTGACGGGGTGCAATTCCCTCCGGTGTACTTCGGGTTCGCGGCACCGGTCGTTCAGTGAGTAGGACGCCGCCTTGCTAAGGCGGGGACAGGGGTGCAAATCCCCTCCGGTGCCCTTTCGTAGTTCTCACGCTCCGCGTGAGAACTACGATTGCCCCGCTCGGCTAACGAGTAAGTCACCGGCCTTCGAAGCCGGGGATGGCGGGTGCAACTCCCGTCGCGGGGCATCAGGACGCGCCGTCCAGCCGCTCGCGCAAGGCCCGCGCGGCCGCCGCGACCCGCGGTTCCGCTTCCGCGCACTTGCGGACCGCGAGCGGGAGCAGCGGCCGAACGGCGGTCGGGTCGAGCTGCGCCAGCGCCCGCAGCGCCGCAGCACGCACCTTCGGGTGCGGGTCGGACGCGGTCGTAGCGAGCAGCGCCACAGCTTCGGAAGCGCGTTCGGGCGAAGTGAAACCGAGCGCGTCGGCGGCGCGGACCCGCTGGCGCTCGAACCGGTGACTGATGGCCACGGAGTAATCGCGGGCCGGGTCGATCCGCGCGCCGGCGGTTGTCGCGGCCGCGCGCCGCACGAGCGGGGCGGGGTCGCGGAGCGTCAGTTCGACCCGCCGGGCGTGAACCGTTCCGTCCGCGTCGGTCAGTTTCCCTGACGCAATTACCGCAGCTTCCCTCACGCTCCAGATCGGATCGGCGAGGGCGGTGAGCAGCGGGGCACGCAACTCCTCGTCGCCCGGGAGCACGTCGGCGCAAACGAGCAGCGCACGCCGGCGAACTTCGGCCCGCGGGTCGGCGAGCGCGACCCGGAGCGCGGCGCGCAACTCGTCGATGTGGTCCGCGTTCACGAATGCCGCGACCCGCGCCGCGCGCGCATCGGGTCGCGGGTCGGCGAGCGCTGCCGCGACCGCGGTCGCGGCGGTTTCGGTCGGCTGGGACACGCTCGCTCCTCGTGGGTGCCCACAGGCACTTCCATTCCCATTTCTATCGGGGCCTGACAGACCGCAACCCACTTCTCGACTCGGCGGCCCCGACTTGGTAAGCTGGGCAAGCTCTCACACGGCCGCCGGGTGCCGCGCCGGCCGTACAGGATGACGGACCATCACACCCGCTCGCGCCGCGGTTCGGGCGCGTTCATCTGCCCGGCGGTTCGGCACCCGCCCGGAGGTCGGTCCCGTGCCCCGCTCACTATTCCCTCTCTGCCGCGGACTCGCGGCGCTCGGCCTCGTCGTCGGGTTCGCCATCGCGCTGCGCGCCGAAGACCCGCCGAAGACCCGCGCACAAGAAATCGCGGACATCGAAAAGCAGATCGCCGACCTTCAGAAGAAGATCGACGCGCTGAAGGCCAAACAAAGCCCCGCGACCGCGGGAGCGAAAAAGGCCCTCACCCTCGCGGAAGCCGACACGTGGCGGTCGATCCGCTCGGCGGCGCTGTCGCCCGACGGCAAGTGGTTCACCCACCGCATCGGGGCCGGCGAGGGCGAGACGGACCTGTTCCTGCGAAACCTCGCCGACGGCAAGGAAACGAAATTCCCCGGGGGCGGCGGGTTCGGCTCCGCGGTGTTCTCGCTCGACAGCAAGTGGTTCGGGTTCACCTACTCTCCCGCGCCCCCGAAGGGCGGGACCGGGTTCGGCGCCGCGCGACCGAAGGCGAAGATCGTGCTGGTAAATCTCGCGACCGGCGAGAAGACCGAGATCGAGGGCGCCGGGAGCTTCCGGTTCAACGGCGAGGCCGCGACCCACATCGCCTACCGCAAGATCACCGAGGCGCCGAGCGGCCCCGTCGGGCCGTTCGGTACGGGCGGCCCGGGCGGTCCAACGGGACCGCCGCCGAGCGCGCCGACCTCGGGCACGTCCGACCTCGTGCTGCGTGACCTCGCGGCCGGGACCGACTTCGTCCTCGGCAACGTGTCCGATTTCGACTTCGACAAGAAGGGCGAGTGGCTCGTCACGATCATCGACGCCGCCGGGCAGATCGGCAACGGCGTCCACCTGCGCGACATGAAGACCGGGGCCGTTCACCCGATCGAAAGCGGCAAGGCCAGCTACCGCGGGCTGTCGTGGAACGACGAGACCACCGCGTTCACCGTCACGAAGGCGACCGACGACCCGGCGTATGAGGGGAAGTGGCTGAGCGTGATCGGGTTCACCGACATCGGGCCGAAGGCCGCCAAGACCGTCTACGACCCGAAGGACGACAAGGACTTCCCGAAGGACATGGGCATCGCCGGCGGGGCGAGCTGGACCGACGCGCTCGACGGCTTCACGTTCACCATTTCCGAGCGCAAGAAGAAGGGCGGCACGACCCCGGCTCCAAAGGACATGAAGGCCGACACCAAGACCGACCCGAAGGACGAGGGCAAGAAGAAGGCCCCGCCCGTCACCACGGGCGACAACACCGCCAGGCCGGACCTCGTCGTGTGGCACTGGAAGGACGAGCGGCTCCAGCCGATGCAGGAGAAGCAGGCCTTTCTCGATCGCCTCGTCAGCTACAGCGGGGTGTACTGGACGAAGGACAAGAAGTTCGTTCGCCTCTCGGACGACAAGCTGAAGCAGGTCACGCTGGCGATGAAGCAGAAGTTCGCCATCGGGCGCGACACCAAGCCCTACGAGTACATGAGCTACCTCAACGGGAAGCTGTTCACCGACGTGTACGTGATCGACCCGAAGACCGGCGCGAAGAAGAAGGTGGTGGAGAAGCTCGCGAGCCTGTTCGGCGGCGGGGCGAACGTCAGCTCGTCGCCGGTCGGCACGCACTTCCTCTACTACAAGGACGGCCACTACCACGTCTGCGACATGGCGAGTGGGAAATGCACCAACGTCACCGAAAAAGTCGGCACGTCGTTCGTTAATACAGAAGACGATCACAACATCGACAAGCCCGCGACGCCCTCCTACGGGTGGAGCCGCGACGGCAAGTTCGTGCTGCTCTCCGACGGGTGGGACATCTGGAAGGTGTCGGCCGATGGGAGCGGCGGCGAGAGCCTGACGACGGTCGGCAAATCGTACAGCCTTCGCTACCGCCTCGTCGGCAACCTCGAACCGGAGTTCAAGCCCGGCACCGACCTCACGAAAAGGGTGTACGTCAGCTACTACGGCGAGTGGACGAAGGTGGAAGGCCTCGCCTACTTGGGCCAGCAGTCTGTACCATTCCCGGAGACCAAAACCGGCGAACCGGCCCGCGTCAGCACTCACAACGCGGCCCTCACGCTCCTGCACAGCGAGTGCTCGTTCGGCGTCCCGCTGAAGGCCCGCAAGGCCGATGTGTTCGCGTACACCAAGCAGACCGCGGTCGAATACCCCGACTACCACGTCACCGACGCCACCTTCCGGGAGTCGAAGAAGGTGACGGACGCCAACCCGCAGCAGAAGGATTACAAGTGGACCGCGGGCGCGAAGCTGATCGAGTACAAGGGGCTCGGCGGCAAGAAACTGCAGGGCGCGCTGTTCCTGCCGGCCGACTACGAGCCGGGCAAGAAGTACCCGACCATCGTCTACATCTACGAGAAGCTGTCGCAGGGCATTCACCGCTACCAGCCGCCGGCGACGTGGGCGATCGGCTCGATTTACACCTCCAACGGCTACGCGGTGCTGATGCCGGACATCACGTACCGGTTGAACGACCCGGGCGTGTCCGCGGTGGAGTGCATCATCCCGGCTCTTGATGCCGCGGTCGCCACGGGCATCGTCGATAACGACAAGGTCGCGCTACACGGGCACTCGTGGGGCGGCTACCAGACCGCGTTTTTGGTCACCCAGACCGACCGGTTCAAGTGCGCGATTGCAGG
>CAZBXY010000259.1:0-3479 GCA_964495365.1 uncultured Frigoriglobus sp.
CGGGAGCGGTTGCGGGCCGGCCGATTTGTCGCCCGGCAGCGCCGACTTGAACTTGTCGAAGAATTGCGGCAGCGTCGGGACGTTCCCGAAGTCCTTCGGCGTCGCCACGGGCGACGAGGACAGCGGGCGCACGCCGCCGGTCTTGGTTCCGGTGCCGGCGGCCGGGAGTACGTTCGGATCGACCCCGGTCAGCCACGCGGGCCCGGCCGGGCGCACCGCCGAGCCGCTCCGCGTCACCGGCGTACTCGACAGTTGGGTTGCGGGGAAGTCGTCGATCGCGCCGCGCGCGATCGGCAGTTCGCTTGGGGCGAGCGGCTCCGGCGCCTTCAGCACGGCGGCCCGCTCCCGGACCGGTTGCGCCGTCGCGACCGCCACGGTCAACCCCAGCACCGCGATCGCGCCCACTGTGACCCGCATGGCCTCATCCTTGAGAGTGCGTCGGTTTTCTCGTGGCACAGGCTTTCCAGCCTGTGCGCCAGCCACCTCAGCACAGGCTGGAAAGCCTGTGCCACAAGACAGAAGCCAAGACCCGCTTCAGCGGGTCACTACGAACACGAACGTCAGCGCCCCGGCGGGCGCCCCGCGTTCCCCACGCCCGCCAGGCCCGGCCGCGCGCCGCGGGCGCCGGTCGGCGAGGGGAAGTACCCGCCGGTGTTGTTGAACACGACCGGGTGTCCGGCCGGCGGCAGCCCGGCCCCCGGGCTTAACTCCGGCGACACGAGCGGGTCCGGCGCGCTCGCCAGTTGCGGGAAGAACAACTGCCGGTTCCCGCCCGGGGCCGTGAACGGCGCCCCGAGGCCGCCGGCGAACCCGCCCGTCGTGCCGGGACGCACGCCGTAGTAGTAGTTCACGCCCGGGTTCCCGCCGCGCAACAGGTTCAGGTACGGGCTGAGCGGCTGGTTCTGCGGGTTGTAGATGTTCGGCATGTACGGCGACTGATTGTACGGCTGCTGGTAGTTCGGCTGCGGGTACTGGGCGGACGCGGCCCCCGCGAGGGCGAGTGCTGTGGTGGCGGCGATCAGGTAGCGCGTCATGTCGAAACTCCTTATGATGCGATCCGCGGTCTGCATTCTACCTTCGTTCTCGCCCAGACGAGAGCAGAACAGGAATCTCTCTCAATCGCCTTGTTCTTCGGCCTGAAGGGCCGGGACAACTTAGCCCAGGGCGCAGCCCCGGGTATCGAGTTATTGTTTTCCAGCCTGAAGGGCTGGGACATCTTCGCGCCCTCGTATCGCAGCCCTTCAGGCTGCAACACATTTGCGTTGTCCACCCGGGGCGTTGCCCCGGGCTATGTTGTCCCGGCCCTTCAGGCCGAAAAACCAATACACCGGTCAATTATTATTGTTCCCGAACCCGAACCCGCGCCCGCTGATCTGGTTGACGGTCGTCGAACCCAGGAGCGTGATGCCGAAGATCCGCTCGACCGGCGTAATCATCCGGGCCAGCGTTCGGTCGATCGCCACCAGTCGCTGCGCCTTCACGTAAATGCGGTCGCCGGGCATCACCTGGTAGTTCGTGTGCGTGACCCCGTGCTGGCTCATCCCGACCCAATCGACCGGCAGGATCTGCCACGGCTGGCCGGGGTGCGGGGTGCGCCGCGCGACCCAGATGTTCCGCCGGCTCGACACGTCGGACAGTCCGCCGACGTTGGCGATCGCGTCCATGACCGTCTCGCTGCCGGTGATGGGGAACGAGACGATCTGTTCCCCCGCGGCCTGGCCCCCGCCGTCGGTGATGACGTAGTACCGCTTGCTGTTGTACGCCACCACGTCCACGACCACGTAGACGCTCTCCGGCTTGGTGCCGAACTGCTTCAGCACCTCGTTCCGCACCACCTGGGTGCGGATCGCCTCCGCGGCCTGTTCGAGCGTCAGCCCGGAGACCGCCGCCGACCCCCAGAAGCCCAGCGCAACGCTCCCGTCGGGTCGCACGAGGAACTGCCCGCTGATGGCCTGCACCGGGAGCCGGACCGCCTCCTCGCGGGTGAGTTCTTTGCCCGCCGCGTCCTTCAGAGGAACCCCGGTTACGGGATTGACCTCCGGCACGCGGGCGCGCTGGAACACCTCGATGAGCAACTGGTCCGGGGCCTCGATCACGTAGGGCGGGAGCGTGATCTTGTCCAGCTCGCGGGGCACCGAGCCCGGCGGCGGAACGGCGATGTGGGCCATCGCGTCGTGGGCCATCGGGCCGTGCCCGAACTGGCCGTGGTCGAACGGGCCGTGCCCGTCGTGCAGACACCCGCCGGTGCCGAACACGATCGCCGCGGCCAGCGCCAACCCACCCGCCCGGCGACTGTCCGACATGACCGTTCCCCCTCAACGCCACGACCCGCAACCGACACGTGCCGGTATCGGTGGTGTTATCGGCGCGGCCCGAACACCGGCTGAACGAAATTGCCGGATTCCACACAGTTTCGTTCAAGTTCGGGAAGCTGCGTCAGATGAGGAGCCGCGCGAGGTTGAAGTACGCCAGCAGTGCGAGCATGTCGGCGCAAGTGAGGGCGATCGGCCCGGCCGCGACCTGCGGGTCGCGCTTGAGCAGTTTCAGCACGTGCGGCACCGCCAGCCCGATTACGGCCGCGCCGGTCACCCCGATGGCGATCCCGCCGAGCAATATCAGGAACAGTTCCGCGATCCCCAGCCACACGCCCGCGATCGCCGCCACCATCAGACCGGTCGCGAGGCCGAGCAGCACCCCGGTCGAGAACTCCGGGCGCAGCCGGCGGAAGAGGCCGCCCCACGACGCGCCGGCGTCGCGGAACGCCTCGAGCGCGAGCGTGACCGACTGGATCGCCACACTTTCCGCCAGCGCCAGCACCACCGGGATGAACAGCGCCAGCACCGCGGCCTTCCAGACCAACTCGGGGTGGTAGAGTTCGATGAGGATCGCCGCGAGCGTCCCGCCGGCGACGTTGCACAACAGCCACGGGAACCGGCCCCGGAACGCGACCAGCGGGCGCGCCTGCTGCGAGCGGGTGAGCCGCACGCCGATGAGCTGGAACACGTCGTCGTGTGGCCGTGGCGCCGCGGAGATCGGCGCCGAGTTCCCGTCGCCAGTTTCCGCCAGTTCCTCCGCGTAGGCCTCGATGTCGATGACCCCGACGAGCCGGCGCCCCTCGTCCACGATCGGGAACGCGAGCAACCGGTGCAGCGTGAAGAATTCACAAGCGTCGAGCAGCGTCGCCTGGGCCGGGATCGCGATCACCGACGCGATCATGATGTCCTTGACGTGCGCGTCGAGCTTGGCGAGCAACAGCCGCCGGGTCGGCACGACGCCGAGGAGCTTGAGGTTCTCGTCCACGACGTAGAAGTAGATGATGCGGCCGGGCGGCGGGTGGTCGCGCATGTGGGCCAGCGCCTCGCCAACCGTCCACTGCGGGTACAGCGTGGCGTAGTCGCTGCGGGCGTAGTTCGTCACCGGCTCGTTGAGTTGGGCTTCGGTCAGGTGCAACGGCATCCGCGGTCCCGCCTTTCCGTTCG
>CAZBXY010000259.1:3579-11390 GCA_964495365.1 uncultured Frigoriglobus sp.
CCGTTCGCCCACCGGCCCGCACAGCACCGGCCGGCTCACACCGGCCGTTCGCCCGGACAGCGCCATCCGCTACTCCACTTTCACTTCGGTTCCGTCGGAGAGTGCCCCGAGGTTTCCCGTCACGATCTGTTCGTTCCCGGTAAACCGCTCCCACGATCCGGTGGTGGCGGTGGCCCGGCGGCGCCCGAGTACCTGCACCGTGCCGGGGTCGGTGCGCCCAAGCTGGACGCGGTACTTCACCGCCTTGCCGTCTTCCACCGCGTAGATGTAATGCGTCTCGTCGGCCGGCAGCACGCACGCCGCCGGGAGTACGATCGCGTCGTTCGCTTCGGCGTTAATGCGAACCGTCGCGTACTGACCGGGTTTCAGCGCGAGGTCGGTGTTCACGAGGTCGATTTCCACGCGCAGCGTTCGCGTTGCCGGATCGACGATGCCCGTCGTGCGGGTCACACTCGCCGTAAACTCGCGCCCGCCGAGCGCCGGTACGCGCACACTCGCCGCGGTGCCGACGCCGGCCTTGTCGGCGTTCGATTCGGGGATGTCGGCGAACACGCGCACCACGTCGGCGCGCACCACGTTGAACAGCACCGTGCCGTGCATCCCGGCCGCGGACTGGAGGAAGTGCCCGGGGTGAACGTAGCGGGCCGTGACGATGCCGGGGAAGGGGGCCTTCACCAGCGTGTAGCTCTCCAGCACCTTCACGCGATCCCGTTCGGCCTTCGCGACCTTCACCCGCGCCTCGGCAGCGTCCACATCCGCGACCGTTCGCGCCTTGCGGGCCTTGCGTTCCTCGACGTGCGCCTGAGCAGTAGCGACCTTCGCAACGGCCTCGGCCCGCGCCGCGTGCGCTGCATCGAGGTTCTTCGTCATCACGTTGCGCGTTTGAACATCGGCAACCCCCGCACTGATTTGGGTATTCGCCTGATCCAGCTCGGCCTTCCACCTTTTGATGTCCGCGTCGGCCCGCGCGATTCCGGCCGACGCCTCTTCCACCATCTTCGTCGCGGCCTCGGTTTGCTTGTCGGCCACGTCGCGCTCGCGCTCGGCCTGGACCTTTTCGGCCTCGGCGCGCTTCACGCCGGCGTCCTTCTCGGCCACCTCCGCCGTGAGTTCGGGGATGTGCAGCGTCGCGAGCAGTTGGTCGGCCCCGACGACGCTGCCGATGTCGATGACCGGCTCCTGCCCGCCGGGCAACTTCACCCCGGCCGCGATCGCCTTGAGGTCGGGGGCGATCGCCTTGAGGTAGCCGGGCAGCTTCGCGACGATCGGCGTCGCTTCGAGCGGCAGGACGCTCGCGGGTTGCTCGATCGCCCACTTCACCGGCTTCTGCGCCGGGCGCGTCACCTTCACGACCGGCGGCCCGCCCGCCGGGTTCGCGCCGGGCGCTGGAGTACCGGACTTGTTGCACCCGACCACCGCGACGAGCACAGCAAGTGTGAGCGGAACGGCACGCATGAGATACTCCCGAAGGCGACACGCGGCATTTTACCGGCACAGTCGGTGCGAAACTCGTGAGGAATCGACAACAATCGCGGCAAGCGGGCGATGGCCCTCGGAACCGCCGGTTCGGTCCGCAACAGCGGTCCGCGAATCCTTACTAAGAATATGATATTTTGTACAGATAAGAGCGGGGTGGTGACACGTGGCGCAGTTGGCAATCTTTGGCAATCTTTGAAAAAAGGGCCCAAAAAGCCTGGGAAAACCAAAGATTGCCAAGTGGCAATCTTTGGCAATCTTTGGCAACCTTTGGCAATCTTTCGTTTCTCAGGGCTTTTGCGCGGCTGGTATGCGAAACGGAATCGCGGGGCGCGGGCGGCGTCTTCACCCATAAGCTGAGAAGACTCGCGTTCCTCCCGGGTTCACCGCATGGCAGCCGACGTGGCGGGTACCGCCAACCGCATCATCGCGAACATCGAGAAGGTCATCATCGGCAAGCGCCAGGCGCTCACGCTCGCGGTCGCCGCGTACTTTTCGGAAGGGCACATCCTCCTGGAAGACGTGCCGGGCGTGGCGAAGACGATGCTCGCCCGCGCGCTGGCCAAGAGCGTCGGCTGCACGTTCAAGCGGCTCCAGTGTACGCCGGACCTGCTGCCCACCGACGTGACCGGCGTGAGCGTCTTCAACCAGAAGACCGCGGAGTTCGAGTTCCGCTCCGGCCCGGTGTTCGCGCAAACGCTCCTCGCCGACGAAATCAACCGCGCGACGCCGCGAACGCAGGCGGCGCTGCTCGAGGCGATGGCCGAGCGCCGCGTCAGCGTGGACGGTCAAACGTACCTGCTGAAGGCGCCGTTCCTGGTGATCGCGACGCAGAATCCCATCGATCAGGAGGGCACGTTCCCGCTGCCGGAGGCGCAGCTCGACCGGTTCCTCGTGCGGCTCAGTCTCGGTTATCCGAGCATGGAAGAAGAAACGAAGATGCTCGCGCGGTTACAGATGGGTCACCCGATCGACGACCTGAAGGCCGTTGTGACCGCGGACGACGTGATCGCGTGCCAGGAGGCGGTTCGCGGCATTCACGTGGACGACAAGGTGACGCGGTACATCCTGCAAGTGGTCCACGCGAGCCGCGACAACGAGGACGTGCTTCTGGGCGGCAGCCCGCGGGCGTCGATCGCGCTGTTCCGCACCGCGCAGGCGCTGGCCGCCGTGAGTGGCCGCGACTTCGTGATGCCCGACGACGTGAAGAAGATGGCGCAACCGGTGCTGGCCCACCGGCTGATCCTGAAGCCCGAAAGTCGCCTCCGCAAGCGCACCCCGGCCGCGGTGGTACGCGACCTCGTGGATGACGCGAAGGTCCCGATCACCGACAAGATGAAGGCGAGCCAACAAGATTACTTCGACGACTGACCGCTCACGCGGGGTGGGTGGCCGCGGAAATCGCGCCGGCCTCGCTTTCAAAGACCCGGCCGGCGAACGTGAGATCCCCGCGCATCAGCCCGAACGCCTCCTTGGCGAGTGGCGGCAGGCAGCACAGCAGCAACTTGGCGTTGGCGACGGTCGTTGCCGCGTTCACCGCGAGGAGCAGCCGGAAGAAGCCCGACGGGAACCAGTCGATCAGGCCGAAGTTCAGTATGACCGTGTCGCCGGCGCCGAGGTTTTGGAGCGCCGACGTGTGGAGCTGCTGGAACAACGTACTCTGATCGACGGCTCCGCTACTGTCCAGGTGATCCCGCAAGTCGGGCCGGACGAACCGGGCCACCCGGACGCTCGGGCGCGGCGTGTCGCAAACCATCAGCAACTCGTTACCGGTGCCCATATGAGACCCTCCGAGATGAATTGAGGAATCAATCGGCCCGTTCGATTCCCAGGACCGTGAAGTCGTCTTCAAATTCGGCCCCGCTCAGGTGCTCCGTCACCTTCTGGACCAGCCCGTCGATCGCCTCGTCGAGCGGGTCGTCCATCGTGTACTGGATGTGCTGGCCGATGCGGGGCCGGCTGAACTGCTCGCCGGCGGCGTTGCGGGCCTCGTACAGCCCGTCGGTGAAGAGGATCAACCGGTCCCCGGTCTCGATCCGCTCGTGGACCGTTTCGTACTGCTTTCCGGGATCGATCCCGAGTACCGGTCCGATGAACGTGTAGTCGATCGGGTTCACGACCCCGCGCCGGGTCACGAGGACCGGCGGGTGGTGGCCAGCGGCGGCCCAGGACACTTCCCCGTTCGGGGCGAGGATCAGGTACACGCCGGTCATGAACAGGTCGGACGGGATCAGCTGGTGGAACATCCGTCCGGCGGCCGTCAGGGTGCGGCCCGGGTCGGTGTGAATGTCGTGCGTGCGGAGTACGGTGAACATCATGGCCATCAGCATACTCGCGGCCGGGCCGTGCCCGCTCCCGTCGCCGATGAACGTTCCGACCGTCCCGTCCGCGCGGGGGAAGAAGTCGTGGTAGTCGCCGGTGACCGCGAACGCCGGCCGGTACGCGAGTTTCAACCGGTACCCGGCCACGACCGGGGCGACCTGCGGGAGGATCCGCCGCTGCAGGTTACACAACGTCACCCAGGCCGCACGGTCGATCGTGTCGCCGTTGTGCGACGGCAACGGACCGCAGGCGATCGGGGGCCGGTGAAGGTGTTGCTCCGCGAGGTCGGGCACGAGCACGTCGTTGACCGGGAAAACGTATGATGATGCGAACCGTACAGTACCACGCGCGCCGGGAGCGGGCAAGCAGGAACTCGAATACCAATAGCCGCCGGGTGGGTGAGGGGCGTTCGGCGCGATTCGCGTCCGCATCGGATCATCGGGTTGCGAGGATCACATGCGTTGGGTTGTGGTAATTGTCGTACTCATCGGGGCCGCGATCGCGCTCAAGGCGGGGCTGGTCGCGTTCGCGGGGTATGTGTTGCTCGGCGTGTACCTGCTGTCGCGCTACCTCGCGCGAAGGTGGGTGCGCGATCTTTCGGCGAAGCGCGAGTGCGATAACACCCCGCGCGAGGTCGGCGAGACGACGGAAGTCGTCGTTACGGTCACGAACACCGGGGCGCTGCCGGTCGCGTGGGTGCTGGTCGAAGACCTCGTGCCGGACTTCGCGGTGAAGGCCCGCGCCCCGCGCCTGACCGTGAAGGGCAAGCGGGTTCACGTCGTCACGCTCCGCGGGAAGCAAACCAAGACGATCAAATACAAGGTCACGTTCGCGATGCGGGGTTATTACCCGCTCGGCCCGACGCTGCTCGAAACCGGCGACGTGTTCGGCCTGCACCGGCGGCACCGCGTCATCGGTAAGCCGGTTTACGTCATGGTCTACCCGAAAGTGGTTCCCTTGCCGAAGTACGATTTCGCATCGGAACGGCCGATCGGCGAAGTGCGGCTCCAGAACCGCCTGTACGAAGACCCGACGCGCACCGCCGGCGTGCGGCAGTACGTCCTCGGCGACCCGCTCCAGCGGGTTCACTGGAAGGTCACCGCGCGCACCGGGCAGCTCCACTGCCGCATTTATGAACCGACCACGCTCGCGGGTGCGACGGTGATGGTGGACTTCCACCAAGACGGTTACCACAAGCGCGGGGAACCGCACCGGTCCGAACTCGCGGTGACGGCCGCGGTCAGTATTGCCTATGCAGTGTCGGCGCTGAACCAGCAGATCGGGTTCGTGAGCAATGGGCGCGACGCCGCCGACCGCATCCGCGTGGAGTCGCTCGCCGCGGAATCGGCCGAAGCCCAGATTGAAGGGCACGCGACCCGCGAGGAGGCCCGCGACCGCTTTGAGATGAAGGAGGACAGCGACCGGATTCGCCCGGTGATCGTGGAGACGCGCCGCGGGTTCGATCAGTTCCAGAAGATTCGCGAGGCCCTCGCCCGGCTCGAACTTTCGGACGCGATGGACTTCGCCCGTCTCTGCCTGGAAGTAGCGTCACGCATTCCGCGCGACGCAACCGTGATCGCGGTGCTGCCTCGCGTGCCGACCGAAACCGCGGTCGCGCTCGGCACGCTTCGGCGGCAGGGTTTTGCGGTCACCGCGATCCTGATCGGCCTGGACGAGAACCACAAGCTCGAAGCGCACGGCCGATTACTCGCGGAGCGCGTCCGCGACATCCGCTACGTCAACACGGTGGAGGAACTGGCCCACCTCGGCGGGAACACGGCCGCGCCCGGTCCGGCGGCCTACGCGGTCGATATACCACTCGCATGACCCGTGCCCGCATCCTCGCGTTCGCTCAGTTGCTCCGCATCCCGAACGTGTTCACCGCGTTCGCGGACATTGCCCTCGGCGCGTGCGTTGCCGCGGCCGTGCTGCCGTCGATGCCCGCCGCGTTCTGGCTCGCGTATCTGCTGCTCGCGCTCGCGTCGGGCTGTCTGTACCTCGCGGGGATGGTGTGGAACGACGTGTTCGACCTCGCCGAAGACGCACAGGCGCGGGCGTTCCGGCCGCTGCCGTCGGGCCGCGTGGGGAAGGGCACCGCGGTCGCGCTCGGAACGCTCCTCTTCGCTGGCGGGCTAGGGCTCGCCGGCGGCGCGGGTGTGCCGGCGCAGGCGGAGTGGAACCACGAACCGCTCGTGTTCGCGTTCGGGATCGTCGCCGCGGTCCTCATCTACGACGGCGGGGCGAAGCGCACGCCGTTCGGCCCCGTATCGATGGCGTCCTGTCGGTTCCTCAACGTGCTGTTCGGCCTGTCGCTCATCCCCGAACCGGCGCTCGACACCGAGTACCGCGTCTGGCTCGCCGCGGTCGTCGGGTTCTACATCGTCGGCGTGACGTGGTTCGCGCGCACGGAAGAGAGCAAGAGCCGCAAACGCGACCTCGCCCTCGCCGCGAGCGTCATCGCGATGTCACTGTTGCTCGCTCTGCTACTCCGCGTGAAACTGCACGTTGCCACCGGTTCGGCGAAGCCGCTCGCGCAGCTCGGCACCGTCGCGTTCCCATATCTGCTCGTCGCGTTCGGCTTCCTGATCGGCCGCCCCGTCGCGCGGGCGATCGCCGACCCGGGGTCGCGCGCGGTGCAGAAAGCGGTGAAGCGGTGCGTGCTGGGCCTCGTCGTACTCGACGCAGTACTCGCGACGATGTTCGTGGGATTGCCCGGGCTCCTCGTCGCATTACTGTTGCCCCCCGCGCTTCTGCTCGGAAAATGGGTCTACTCAACCTGACGCCCGGAGGACAAACGATGTCCATCGATCGACGCACGTTCCTCGCTGCCGGAGGCGCTACCGTGGCTACCGCACTCAACACACTCGCCGGCGCCGACGCCAACGACGAGGCCGCCGCGTTCATTAAGGACCACGTTGCCAAGCTGCGCCCGCTGGAGGTGAAGTCCGGGGTCGCGTGGTGGAACGCGAACATCAGCGGCAAAGACGAGGACTTCAAGAAGAAGGAAGAGGCGCAGAACGCGATCGATGCCGCGCTCTCGGATGCAAAACAGTTCGCCCGCGTCAAGCCGCTGAAGGCCGCGGCCGACAAGGGCGAGATCAAGGACCCGCTCGCCGCCCGGCAGATTCACCTGCTGTACTTGCAGTACCTCGAAAAGCAGGTCGCGCCGGAGTTGCTCAAGAAGATCACCGCGAAGGCCAACGCGGTCGAACAGCAGTTCAACGTGTTCCGCGCGAAGGTGGACGGCGCAGAGATCGCCGACAGCAAGGTGCGCAGCACCCTGAAGGAATCGACCGATTCCGAACTGCGGCAGAAGGTGTGGGAGGCCAGCAAGTACGTCGGCACCGCGGTCGAACCGGACCTGAAGGAACTGGTGGCGCTCCGCAACGAGGCCGCGACGCAGCTCGGGTTCAAGAACTTCCACGCACTGCAACTGTCGCTCAACGAGCAGGACGGCCCCGAACTCATCAAGCTGTTCGACGACCTCGACGCACTCACGAAGGAGCCGTTCACGAAGGCGAAAACCGACATCGACCAGCGCCTCGCGAAGAAGTTGAATGTGAAGGTGGAAAACCTGATGCCGTGGCACTACCACGACCCGTTCTTCCAGGAGTCGCCCGCGGTCTTCGACGCGAACCTCGACGCGCCTTACGCGAAGGCCGACCTCCTGAAACTCTGCCGCGACTTCTACGCCGGCGTCGGGCTGCCGATTGATGATGTGATCGCGCGCAGCGACCTGTACGAGAAGGAGGGCAAGTCGCCGCACGCCTTCTGCACGGACATTGATCGAGAGGGCGACGTGCGGGTACTCGCGAACATCGTCCCCAACGAATACTGGATGGGGACGATGCTGCACGAACTGGGCCACGCGGTGTACTCGTCGAAGAACATCCCGCAATCGCTCCCCTATGTGCTTCGGGCCGAAGCGCACATCCTCACGACCGAGGGCGTCGCGATGCAGTTCGAGCGGTTCAGCAAATCCCGCGCGTGGCTCGAAAAGATGGACCATGTCT
>CAZBXY010000260.1:0-11321 GCA_964495365.1 uncultured Frigoriglobus sp.
GCCGCAGCGGGCCAACATCAAACTGCCGATGCTCCACGCCGACGGCGACGTGCAGCGGAACTACACCGCGTACAACTTCCAGACGCTCCGCGACGACGTGTACATGCTGGCCCGCGACGGCGTCGTCACGGGCAACAAGATCAACCCGGCCCGGTCGAGCTGCGCGATCCACGTCGGCAGCTACAACGGCAACCGCGAGTCGATCTACATCCAGCAGCAGACGCTCTCGGGCGAGGGGTACAGCGGCCAGGCGTTCAGCACGAACGTGCCGCACACGGTCCGGGGCCGCGGGGTCCGCGAGACCAAGCAGTGTACCGATTGCCACCTGTCGAAGGCCAACGACAACAATGCGTGGATGGCCCAGCTCATGATGCACGGTACGGGCATCATGAACTTCATGGGCAAGTACGCGTGGGTCGCGGCCGGTGCCGAGGGGCTGATGGGCATCGTCGTGACCGAGACGGCCGAGCCGCAGGCCGTGCTCGGCAGCGACCTGCACCGGTGGGCGTTCCCGGACAACTACGCCAAGCACGCCGCGACCGGCGGGCTTCTGACGCAGCGGCACGAGCACCCCGGGCGCGACATCTCGACCGGCCTGAGCAAGCCGTTCAAGAAGTCCGAGGTGCTCCAGGTGCAGCAGCGCGGCGAGTTCCTGATCGCCGCGTGCGGCGAGGCGGGCGTGCGCCTCTTCGATATCGCGTTCATCGACGACAAGGCGTTCGCCGAGCGGATCACGTCCGCCCCGGTCTCGCCGGTGGGCCAGAAGTTCTACATGGACACGAAATACGCGACCTACGTCGCGGTGCCGTGTACCCCGCTGGTGGACCCGACCCGCAAGCCGTTCCTCTTGAACGGCCTGGCGGTCAACGGCGAGCAGCCGATCCACCCGCTGTTCCGCTACCTGTACGTGGCCGACAAGTACGAGGGGCTGATCATCACCGACGCCACCTCGACGCTCGACGGCAACCCGGTGAACAACTTCCTCAAGCGGGAGGTGTGCTTCAACCCGGACGGCCTCTTGCACGACGCCAAGCACATCCAGATCGTGGGGCACTACGCCTACGTGTCGTGCGCCGCGGGACTGGTGGTGATCGACATCGACGACCCGAAGAACCCGAAGGTCACCTCGGTCATCGGGGAGAAGTACCTGAAGCACCCGCACATGTGCGCCACGCAGTTCCGCTACTGCTACGTGGCCGACGAGGAGGGGATCAAGGTCCTGGACATCACCGACCTGGCCCGCCCGGTGCCGAAGTCCTTGATCCGGATCCCGGAGGCGCACAGCGTGTACCTGGGCCGGGCCTACGCCTACGTGGCCGCGGGGCCGCGGGGGCTGGTGATTCTCGACATCACGAATGCCGAAGAGCCGAAGGTCGATCAGGTGTTCAACGCCGGCGGGCACATCAACGACGCCCACGACGTGAAGCTGGCGGTGACGTACAACAGCCTGTTCGCCTACATCGCCGACGGCAAGAACGGGATGCGGGTGGTGCAGCTGTTCTCGCCGGAGTCGCCCGGGTACGAGGGCTTCGCGGCCCGGCCGACCCCGCGGCTGGTGGCGACGTACCGGCTGCCGCACGGCGGGCACATCCTCAACGTGACCCGCGCCCTGGACCGCGACCGCGCGGTGGACGAGAGCGGGCACCAGATCGGCGTCTTCGGCCGGGTGGGCGCTCGCCCGCTCAACGGCGAGGAGCAGCGGAAGATGTACCTGCACAACGGGAAGCCGTATTACGTGAGCGACGACCCGCACGAGATGGGCCTGTACCGCAACCGCCGTGCGGGCCAGAAGCGCCGCCGGCGGGCGGGGTGACGGGACGAAGACGAGGTAGAAACGCCGACGCCCGGCGAGTGTTCCCACTCGCCGGGCGTCGGTGCGTTGCGGGGCCGTTACTTGGGCGGAGCACCGGTCAGCTTGCCGAAGGACCGAATAAAGTCCTGCGAATTGTACCTGTTGAACAGGTCGAGGCGGGAGCGGAGCGTTTCGGTAACCGTGAGCGGCTCGCCCTTCTCGTTCGAGAACGTCGGCTGCCCCTTCGCGTCCCTCCGCGGTCTGCGGACCTCGACCGGCAACACGGTCCGCAGTTCCGCCAGCCCGGTCTCATCGATCTTGCCGTAAGAACGGGCGCGGAGCGCGGTGTAGGCCCAGGTCAGGTGCATCGCGGCTTCCGGGTCCGCGGACCACTTCTTGACGGCCGCGTCACCGATCGCTGTCAGCAACTTCGTGGCCGTGTCTTTCGTGTAAACCGGGTTCGACTCGGACTGGTTCTTTTTCAGGAACGCTTCGGACCAGGTGACCATCGCCTTCGCCGCGTCGGCCAGTTCCTTGGGCTTGCCGAACGGCCGGTCCGTGGCTGCCTTCTGGGCCGCGTCCCACTTCGCGTGGAAGCCCTTGCCCTCGTTCGCGAACATCGGCAGGGTGACCGCGTGATCGGCGACGACGCCCGGCAGCGCGGCGGTCCACGCCTTGAGCGGCGGGCGGCCCGGGGCCCACGTGTACCCGCGTTTCTGCCGGTCGCTGGGGTACTTCAGGTCGTGGTGGCAGGCGTAACAGTCGAACCGGGCGAAGTCCAAGCCCGCGCCGTCCGCGGCCATGACGGCCGCCGCGTCAGCCGCGATGAGTTTCATCTCGGCGTGGAGCGCGGCGATCGCGCCGGCGGCGACGTGCCGCGCCGCGGCGATTTCCTTGGCTTCTGGATGCGCACGGTAATAATCCCACATCCAATTCGGGTTCTTCTTGGCGACCGCGGCCCCGCCGAAGTACGCGGTGAAACCCTTTTCGGTGAAGAAGTTCAACTCACCGGAGGAAGTCGATCCCCAGTGCATCGGCTCGCAGTTCATGAATGACGCGAGCTCGAATGGCGGCAAGGGCGGGTGCCCGGCGGCGTAAATGTCGTGCGTCACAATCCGGTGCGTGTCGGGGTCGCCGACGTGACAGGTGGCGCACAGTTTGGCCTTCACAACCGGGTCGCGCAGGTTGCGCATGCCCTGTTGTTCTTTCTCCTCGGGCGTCTGGATACGCCACGGGATCGTAATGACCGCGTCGGGCGTTTCGGTTTCTTTGTAATGGGCGGTGCGCCACGTGGTGCGCACGCCGTGGCACCCGCTACACGTCACGCCCTCGGCGCGGGCGAACCGTTTGAGGACGTCCTCCTCGCTCTTTGGGAGGGCCATTCCCGGATATTTGTCGACGGCGTGGCAGGTGAGGCACTGCGGGGCTTTGAGAACGTCGTACTTGAGGATCTCGGCCATTTTTTGGCCGAGCGGCCCCTTGAGTACCTTGAACGCCGAGGAGTGCGGATCCTCCTGCGTCCACGTCGTCCCCTCGCTCAACAGGATGAACTCGTGCGATTTGTACGCCTTCTTTGCGAATTTACTGTTGTTCCCTCCACCGACCGGCTGCCCGTGGCACTCGGCGCAGTCGGTGTAACCGGCGTCCGCGTCCTTCGCGTCTTTGGGGAACAGGGGGTCGTCGCTCTTGGGCCAGGGGCCTTCTTTCTGGGCCGCGTGAGCCGTTCCCGGGCCGCGCGGCGCCAAGAGGGCGACGCCGACGGCGCCCGCGACCACCAGGGTCGCGACCACCAGCCGCACCCGGGCCGCGTATGTCGTTGACATCAGTTCCCCCCCTTGATCGCGTCCCGCAACTGCACGAAGTTCGTCCGCGCGGTGTCCAGTCTCTTGAACGTCAGCGCCGGGCTGAGGAACCGGCCGCCGTCCGGCGCCGGGAACCGCAGCTCGGCCCCGGCCCGTTCCAGCGGCCCGAGCCACGTGTTGCCGCCGGCGGTGCCCCCGGTCGCGTGGAACATCGCCGCACAGCCCAGGTAGTTCGTGACCAGCGCGTCCCAGTCGTGGTCCTTCAGCTTCGCGCCGTCGGCGGCCAGAGCGTTGTCCGCCAGTTGCCTGGCCAGTTCTCGCGCCAACCCGCTGCGCACCGGCTTCAGCTTGGCCCGGTCGTCTTCCGCCAGTTGCATCGCGACCAGCCACGCGTCGAGCTGATCGAGGGCCGCTTTCGCCAGCGGGGCGACCCGTTTGGCCGACGGCATCCGCTTCTCTTCCATCACCTTGCGGAGTTCCACCACCGGGGTCAAGTTCGGTGAAGGTAAACCGGGATACGCGTCGGTGCAAGCCTTCGCCACGATTTCGATCGCGGTGTTCGACCGCACCTCCCACCCCGCCACGCCGGCCGCGCGCGGCCCGTTGCCGGCGTACACCCGCAGCGCCTCGTCCCCGACCCGCTGGTGGCACGCGTAGCAACTGTACCCGGCGAACTCCGGCCACGGGGCCGATCCGGTCTTGTCCGCGGCCCGGCTCGCCCGATGGTACAGCAGTTCGGTGGCCGAGCGCAGGGTCGCGACCTGACCGACGATCCACAGCCGCACCTCGAAGTCCGGTTGCGGGGTCTTTTCGGTCCAGTGCTTGCGGTAGTCCGGCTGGTGGTGCATCCGGGCCGCCTCGAAGTTGATCGGCGGGTGCCCGGCGGCGTAAATGTCGTGGTTCAGGTCGTGGTCCGCGTCGCCGACGTGACACGACGCGCAGTTGAGCGTGCGGGCCACGAGGTTCCCGGCCGGGACGAACCCCTTGGCCCACTTCTCGCGGTTGGAGAGCGCCTTCCAGCTCGGCAGGTAGTGCTCGTTGATCCACTTGTCGGCCGGGCCGTGGCAGGCGCTACACCCGACACCCTCGGCCAGCACCTGCTCGCGCACCGCCGGGTCGGCCCCCGTCTCGACCGCGTGGCACTTCAGGCACACCTGCGCGGTGTGGGCCGCCGGCAAGCCGAGGTTCTTGGCGATGAGGACCGACTGGGGGTTGAGCAGGACGCGGTAGGCCTTCGAGTGCGGGTCGCTGCCGCCCTGCGGGAACGCCTCGGGCGCCCAGGTGGAGTGTTCGCTCCCGACCTTGCCGACCTGCCCGCCGCCGTGGCACGCCGCCGCGGCGCAGGAGGTCGCGGGGCGGTGCGCGAACTCGGCCTTCCCGACGCCGTAGGGCCGCAGTTCGGTCGAACCGGCGGTCACGACGGGGAGCGCCTTCGGCGGTTGGGAGTGCGCCGGGTCCGCTTCGCCTGCTTTCGCAGTCTCGCTTGTGCCTGCTTCGCAGTCTTGCTTGGTGCCGCCGACGGCACAGCCGGCCAGCACGACCCCGGCGATAAGAACGGGACGCACGGTGCTACTCGCGGGCTAGTCCTTCGCATCCTTGCGGAGAATCCTGCTCACTTCTTCGGGTGCAGGGCCGTGATCGCCTTGACCACTTCCGGCCACCGCTCGATTTCGGGCCGCCCGGTCTCCCGATAGGCGGTAAACGCGGCACGGAACAACTCGTCGCGATTCTTGTTACGCGGGGCGCCTTTCGGATATTGCGCCCGATCGAGCGCGGCCAACCCGAACAGCATCTGCAGCCCGCTGTCCCAGTCGGGTATCACCACCGTCCCGTCCGGCGTTCTCGACCCACCCAGCACAGCTTGTGCCCGCTTGATCGCTTCCGCCTCCGACAGCGCGTTCAGCTCCATCCTCAGTTCCCGCAGAGCGCTCGCGGCGGTGAGGGCTTTGCCCTTGCCGTCGTCCGAGTGAATCGCCCTCGCCCCGGCCGGGCGCGCGGTCTCGATCGCGGTCAGCAGCTTCTCCAGTTCGCCCTTCGCCCGCGCGCCGCCGAGCAACTCCGCGGAGTGCGGCGGTTGCAGCCCGAGCGCCGGCGTCACGGGCCAGATCGCTTGCCACGGCGGCACGCCCGGCGGGCGCGTGCCGAGCACCTGCCCGCGCCACTCGGCCGGCAGGTTGTGGTGGCACGCGGCGCAGTTGAACTCGGCGAACTCTGGCCACGGCGTCTTCGCATCATTCCTGAGCGACCGCGCCGCCCGGTCGTCGAGCAACCGGCACGCGGCCTCCGCGTGGGCCACGCGCCCGACCAGCCACGACTTCGCCGCGAACCCCGGCCCGCGGGGCACGTTCCCGCCGGCGGTGCGGTCCTTCTCCCACCAGTGGACCGGGAGCCGGCGCTGGTACTCGGCGAAGTCGAAGTTCAGCCGCGGGTGCCCGGCGGCGATCATGTCGTGGTTCATGTCGCGGACGGCCGTGCCCGCGCCCGGCGGCCCCGACGCGGGGGCGCCGATGTGGCACCCGGCGCACGTCACCGCCCGCTCGCCCAGGTCGTACAGCTTCACCATCCCCGACTCGTCGTAAACCTTCGCGCGGTCCCCCTTCCAGGTGGTGTGCGACCGGAGCCAGCCGCCAGCGTTGCCGTGACACGCCTCGCACCCGACCCCTTCGGCCCGCAGCTCGGCGTACTTGGCGTCGCCGTTGAACGTCTCGTGCGCGAACGCCGGGTTCGAGTGGCACCCCAGACACCGGGCGTCTTCGGTCGCCTTCTTCCCCGGGTCGTACCGCGCCATGATGTGTTCGGCGGTGACCTTCACCGCGCGGTACGGCCGGTCGGTGAGCAGGCTGTAGGCCCCGGTGTGCGGGTCGGCGGCGACCCAGCAGCTCCCCGAACTCTGCCACGAGCCGTCGTCGAACTCGCCCTGTTCGAGCGCCTTCTTCGCCGGCGCGCCGTGACAGGCGGCCCCGAGGCACCCGGTGGCCCCGACGGCCAGCCCCTTGCTCCCCGCAAACGACGGCGGGTCCGCGGGCACTTCGGTCTTGAGGGCGACATCGGCGACCGGCCGGGTGCGGTACACGGCCCACACGAACGCGACGGATAGCCCGGCCACGAGGACGACGAGAACTGTACGTGCCGCGAGAGTCATTGTCAGCCCGGAATGCGGATCGATGACAGGGAACCCGGCGGGCCGACCCGCGCCCGCCGCGCGTCCGCCATGTTCGGTGTTTTCGGGCCCGACGGCAAGCGCGGTTCGGAACAAAATCGCGATACTGAGGTTCCCCCCTCGCTTCACCCGCTGTGGCCACGCAGAGATCCGCCGACTCTGGCTTTGTGGCACAGGCTTTCCACAGTAGTTGCCAGAGTCAAGACGTGCGGGCAAGCCAACGCGGTCCTGGAGAAAGTGGTGCCGGATCACAACCGACGGTTCGCGAAGGCCGCCCCGAAGCCGACGGATGCGCACCGTCAGCTGGGTGCGGGTCACCGCCTGGAGTCGATCCTGTCGATCCAGGTCGAGCGTGTGGTGAGTAACGACTACGTGGTGCGGTGGGCGAATCGGCATTACCAACTGCTGCCGCCCGTCTACCCGGGAGAGCGTGGCGGTCGGGTGGTGATCGAGACGCGTCGGGACGGGTCGATGGCGATGCGGTTCGGGACACGTTACCTGGCGTACCAGCAGATCGGAGCGACCCCATCGTCGGGTTCGGGCGTTGGGGAGGGTGGGTTGCGGCCATCGGAGGGATCGAAGAAGAAGCCCTCGAAGAAGAAGCCCTCGAAGAAGAAGAGGCCTTCGAAAGTGTGGCGACCGCCCGCGGATCACCCGTGGCGCAAGCGTGTGGTATGCTGATCGAAGACCCCCGAGAGGAGGACATTTCTATCGGGGACAAATTGCGGACATTTCTATTGGGGCCTGACAAAGCCGGTGTGGCCCGTTGACGGCCCTCGCGCGGGCTGTTCTACTACCCCCACGCGATTCACTTGATCGAACGGCCCGCCGCCTCCTGCCGGGCCGCCTTCTCGTCTTTCGTCATCGAGGAACTGCCATGCGAGCGGTACGTTTCGCGCGCCGGTCGGCCGGGTGCCTGGGTCTCGTCGCCCTGACCGCACTGTTGAACGCCAGCCCCACCCCGGCGCAACCGGAGCCGACACCGGCCCCCATGCCACGCGCCGCCGGCGCCGCGGGGGCCGCGGTCGAGGCCGGGGAAGCAGCCATTCTCAGCAAGGAAGCGTATCTGCTGCCGCCGAAAGAGATCATGGACGCGGTGCTGGCCGCCCGCGGCGAGAACGTCTCGCTCACCGACCTCAGCCCCGACGGGCGCAAGTTCCTGGTCGCCAAGCGCGACGGACTACCCTCGCTCGACCGGCTCGGGTGCCCGTGCGTTCACCTCGCGGAGATGGCCTTCGATCCCGTCGCCTGCCGCGCCCGCGCTCTGTGGGTGAGTAGTTCCGAGTCGTTCGAGCTGGTATTCCCGCTCGAAAATCGCACGGTTCCGGTGAAAGCTCCCGCCGGGGCCAGGGTCGCCGCTCCCGCGTGGTCGCCGGATGGGTCCAAGCTGGCGTTCTTCGCGCTGTTCCCGGACTCCACGCACATCTGCGTGGCCGACACCGAAACCGGCTCGTGCCGCAAGATCACGAAAACCCCGGTCCTCGCGACGCTCGTCACGAACTTCCAGTGGTCCGCCGACGGCAAGCGGATTCAAACGGTGCTGCTCCCGAACGACGGGAAAAAACCGGTGCCGCAACCGGGCGTCGCCGAGTCGCCCAAAGTGCGCATCGCCCGCGACGGCAAAGACCCCTCCCGCACCTTCCGCTACCTGCTCGATTCGCCGTTCCAGATGCAACTGCTGGAACACCTTCTGACGGGGCAACTCGCGATCATCGACGTAACCGACAGCGCCGTCACGAACGTGGGCACGCCGGCGATGATCCGCAGCGTCAGCACCGCGCCGGGCGAGAGCCAGTTCCGCGTGACGACGGTGAAGAAGCCGTTCTCGTACTACGCGCCGTTCACGCAGTTCGGCTCGATGGAAAGTGTGTGGGACGTGAGCGGAAAGTCGCTGGTCACGCTGTCCGAGCGCAACCTGCGCGAGTCGATGCCCCAACCGGTTGACCCGACCGCGACCGCCCCCGCAACCGCGCCGTTCCCCAAGGGCGGCGGCGCGAAGGGCGGCTTCGGCGGAAAGGGCGGGAAGGGCGCCACGCCGGCGGACCCGCAACCGGACCCGGCGCCGAAGCAACCGGTTCAGCCGCCGAACCCCGACGACCCGCCGCTGCCAGTCGCGCCGGAGCCGTTCGACCCCGAGGGCAAGCGTGACCTGTCGTGGCGCCCGGACGGCAAGGGGATGTCGTTCCTCCAACTGGAGCCTGTGAAGAAGGACGAGCCGAAAAAGGACGCCAAGAAGGACGAGGTAAAGGAGGAACCGGCGAAAAAAGCCGACGCCAAGCCGGAGGCGCGCAAGGACCGCGTGATGCAATGGCTCCCGCCGTTCGGCAAGGACGATATGAAGGTCGTGTACGAGACGCCGACGCGCATTCTGGGCGTGCAATACTCCGCGGACTGCAAGTGGATCTTCGTCTCGCAGACGATCGACAATCAGCGGCAGATCACCGCGATCGACCTCACCGACCTGTCGAAGACCTACGTCGTCTCGCGCGGCACCGGTTTCGAGCCGAAGAAGGACGGCACACCGCCGAAAAAGGACGACGGGAAGGACAGTGACGATTCCGATGACGAGCAACCGGGCGGGTTCCGACCGGGCGGCGCGACGGTCGGGATCGGCCTGATGGCCCGGTCGCTCGGCCCGACGAACGTCGTCCGCATTTCCGATAGTGGCGATGTGTACATGACCGGCACCGGCGCTCGCGGGGGCGGCGAAGGGTCGTTCGGCAAGCCGTACATCGACGCCATCAACATCAAATCCGGCAAGAAGACCCGCGTGTTCGAGGGCAAGAGCGACTTGTCCGAAACGGTCGATGCCGTGGACCCGGGATTCAAGTACGTGTTCACGACGCGGCAGAAGTCGAACGTCGTGCCGGACTCGTACATGACCGACATCGCCACCGGAAAGATTACTAAACTGACGAACAATGTGGACAAAACGCCATGGTTCCACGAACTGAAGACCGAGCGGTTCCGCGTCACGCGGGCCGACGGGTTCAAGTTCTGGGTGAAGGTGACGCTGCCGCCGAAGGCGACCGGCAAGCTCCCGGCGCTGTTCTGGATCTACCCGCGTGAGTACGCCGACCAGGCCGCCTACGACGCCTCCGCCGGACGCGGCGGCGCGGCCGGAGCTGCGGCACTGGGTGGGCCGGGCCGGTTCACCACTCCCGGCCCGCGGAGCGTGGCGATTCTGACGCTCGCGGGCTACGCGGTCGTGGAACCGGACGTGCCGATCGTCGGCCCGACCGGCCGGATGAACGACAACTACGTCCCGGACCTGCGGAACAGCCTGTGGGCCGCGATCGACGAGTGCGACAAGCGCGGGCTGATCGACCGCGACCGGCTCGCGTGCGGCGGGCACAGCTACGGGGCGTTCAGCACGGCCAACGCGCTGGCGCACACGCCGTTCTTCAAGGCCGGGATCGCCGGCGACGGGTGTTACAACCGCACGCTCACGAGCATGAGCTTCCAGACCGAGCGCCGGCAACTGTGGGACGCCCGCGAGACGTACCTCGAGATGTCGCCGTTACTTCGGGCCAACCAGATCAACGGCGCGCTGTTGATGTACCACGGGATGGAGGACGCGAACGTGGGCACGCACCCGATGAACTCGGAGGCGCTGTTCGCGGCGCTCGACGGGCTGGGCAAGCCGGCGGCGCTGTACATGTATCCGTACGAGGGTCACGGCCCGATCGCGCGGGAAACGAACCTCGACATGTGGGCGCGGTGGCTCGCGTGGCTCGACCTGTACGTGAAGAACCCGAAGAAGAAGTGATCCTCTCGTAGCCCGACTCTCCGAGTCGGGTGGGAAGTAGACTCGACTCGGAGAGTCGGGCTACGAGAAGGCCGGCGGTCGCGACCCTACGCGTTGTACCCGATCAGATCCCAGCCCTTGCGGTACGTGCGGCGGATCAGCGGGGCCGCTTCCGGGATGTCCGCCGTACACTTCTCGCCGTCGAAGTTGAACGGCTTGCCGGTGCGGATCGCCACGTTGCCCAGGAGGAACGCCGCGGTCAAAAGCCCCGCGTAGTCGAAGTTGGACAGCGCCTTCTCCGGCTTGTTGGCCAGGATCGCCTCCACCCACTCCTTCTTCTGGCCGAAATCGCCCTCGTTGTTGACCGGCATCGTCTCCGGCTTGGTGTTGCCGCCGGTCCGCTGTCCGGTGCTGAAGAACACGTTGGCCCCGTAATCGTCGGGCGAGTACGCGATGCCCTTGGTGCCGACGATGATGGACCCGCTGTCCACCAGCCGGCCCTTCGACAGCGCGGTGGCTTGCTCGACCAGCGCGTCGGACGGGAGCACCTTGCGCGTGATCCGCTTACCGTCCTTGTCCACACCGAGGTCCTTCTTGCCCTCGTACCAGTGGAGGGTGAGCGGCACCATCTTGTCGCGGGCCGGGAACTGGATCATCACGTGAGCGGCGCTCGGGCAGGTGAGCGTGTTGACGCCCTCGGCCGCGGCCGACACGCGGGTCGGGTGGCCCAGGTTCAGCCCCATGAACGCCATGTTCGCGGTGTGACAGGCCATGTCGCCGATGGCCCCGGTGCCGTAGTCCCAGTACCCGCGCCAGGCG
>CAZBXY010000261.1:0-10416 GCA_964495365.1 uncultured Frigoriglobus sp.
CCGGCACTACGCCCACATCGACTGCCCCGGCCACGCCGACTACATCAAGAACATGATTACCGGGGCCGCCCAGATGGACGCGGCCATCCTGGTGGTTGCCGCCGACGACGGCCCGATGCCGCAGACCCGCGAGCACATCCTGCTGGCCAAGCAGGTCGGCGTGCCGCGGATCGTCGTGTACATGAACAAGTGCGACAAGGCCGACCCGGAACTGATCCCGCTCGTCGTGATGGAACTGCGGGATCTCTTGAACAAGTACGAGTTCCCCGGCGACGACATCCCCATCATCTTCGGCCGCTCGAAGGAAGCGCTCGAGAACGCCACCAGCGACAACCCGGGGTCGCTCTCGGTCGATGCGCTCATGTTCGCGCTGGACACGTTCGTCCCGCTCCCGCAGCGCGAAGAGGACAAGCCGTTCCTCATGTCGGTCGAGGACGTGTTCTCGATCAAGGGGCGCGGCACCGTCGCGACCGGGCGCGTCGAGCGCGGCACCGCGAAGGTCGGCGACGAGGTCGAGATCATCGGTCTCCGCAAGGACAACGTGAAAACGGTCCTCACCGGCATCGAGATGTTCCAGAAGACGCTGGACAAGGCGATCGCCGGCGACAACGTCGGGGCGCTGCTCCGCGGCATCGAGCGCGACGGGATCGAGCGCGGGCAGGTCATCGCCAAGCCCGGCAGCATCACCCCGCACACCAAGTTCGAGGCCAACATCTACGTCCTGTCGAAGGACGAGGGCGGGCGGCACACCCCGTTCTTCAAGGGCTACAAGCCGCAGTTCTACTTCCGCACGACCGACGTGACCGGCTCGATCGCACTGCCCCCGGACGTCGAAATGTGTATGCCCGGCGACAACGTGAAGATCACCGTCGAGCTGATGGACGGGATGCCGGTCGCGATGGACGAGGGGCTGCGGTTCGCCATCCGCGAGGGCGGCAAGACCGTCGGCTCCGGCGTCGTGACGAAGATCATTGCCTGACGAATCAGGGGACAGGAAACAGAAGACAGGAGGCAGAAGAAAAGGCGAGAACCGGTCAGGTTCGTGTCCTCGTCTTACTGTTTCCTGTTTTCTGTCCCCTGATTCCTGATGTGGACGAGCGTAGCTCAACGGTAGAGCAACGGTTTCCAAAACCAAAAAGAAACGAGAAACCCCCGGAATTCCGGGGGTTTTTGCATTTCCGGTGACTCCAGTTGCCCCTATCCGCCCCTCCGCGCGGGTGTCAACGGGTGTCAGCCGGGCTGATCCAGCACCGCACGGACCTTGCGGGCCAGGGCCAGCGGCGTGAACGGCTTCTGGAGGAACGCGTCGGTCGCTTCGACGATCCCGTGACGGACCACGGCGTCGTCCGTGTACCCGCTGACGTATAACACCTTGAGTCCCGCGTGCCGCGCCCGCAGGGCCTCGGCCACCTCGCGCCCGCCCATTCGGGGCATCACCACGTCCGTTATCAAGAGGTGGATCGGCCCCGAACGCCCCGCCACGCGCAACGCGTCCTCCCCGCCGACCGCTTCCAGCACGGTGTACCCCTGCGTCTCCAGGGCCAACCGGCCGAACTTCCGCACGGCGGGTTCGTCCTCGACCAGCAGCACCGTCTCCGCGCCCGTCGGGGCGATTTGCACGCTCTGCGATCGCGGGCCGGTCGCCCCGACGGCGGCGGGCAGGAGGATCTTGAAGGTGGTCCCGATGCCGAGTTCGCTGTACACGTCCACGCGGCCGCCGCTCTGCTTGACCGCCCCGTGAACGACCGCCAGCCCCAACCCCGTCCCCTTGCCCGGTTCCTTCGTGGTGAAGAACGGCTCGAACAGTCGGGTCTTCACCTCGTCGCTCATCCCGGTTCCCGTGTCCGACACCGCCAACTGAACGTACTCCCCCGGCGACAGGTCGGGGTACGCGACTTTGTCCGCCTCTCGCAATCGCATCCGGCGAGTCTCGATCGTCAACTTCCCGCCCTTGGGCATCGCGTCCTTCGCGTTGACCGCGAGGTTGAGGATAACTTGTTCAACCTGCGTCGGGTCCGCCTTCACGCGCTTCAGATCGGGAGCTAGCGCGGTCGCCAGGGTGATGTCCTCCCCGATGAGCCGCCTCAGCAGGCTGGCGGACTGGGAGACGACCTCGTTGAGATCGAGAACTTTCGGCTCGACGATGGTTCGGCGGCTGAACGCCAGCAGTTGCGCCGTCAGCCCGGCGGCCCGCTCGCCCGCGCCGGTCATCTCCCGAACCAGTTCGCGCGCCGGGTCGCCGGATGGGAGTTGATCCAACAGCATCTGACCGTAACCGTTGATGACGGTGAGCAGGTTGTTGAAATCGTGCGCCACCCCGCCCGCCAGCCGACCGACCGCTTCCATCTTCTGGGCCTGGCGGAACTGCTCCTCCAGTTTCTTCCGCTCGGTCATATCAACCACGACGGCAGTGACCAGCTTCGGACGCCCGACCTCGTCGCGCGCGGCCACGACGCTCACCCGCGCCCACAGTGACGACCCATCCTTGCGCCGGTAGCGCCGATCCGCTTCATATGAAGTCGTCTCGCCCTGACCCACCCGACCGTACTGGGCGAGAACCGCGTCGCGGTCTTCGGGGTACACCACATCGGCCACGGTCAACCCCGGCAGTTCCTCCGGCGAGTAGCCGAACATGCGGTAGAAGGCGGCGTTGGCCCGGAGGTAGCGCGCGTCGGGTGAAACCTCGACCATCGCGACGGTGGTCGCATCGAAGAACGCCCGGAGCCGCCCCTCGCTCGCCCGCAGTTCGGTTTCGGCCTGCTTTTGAGCGGTGATGTCCTGAACTTGCCCAACGTACAACCGCGGGCGGCCGGCGTCGTCGCGCACGAGAGAGACGTTGGTCACGCACCAGAGGACGTGTCCGTCGCGGTGGACGTACCGCTTCTGTTGGGTGAAGTGAGATTCGCCCCGGAACAGCGCCTCCCGCCGGGCGAGGCTCTCGGCGAGGTCGCCGGGGTGGGTGATATCGGCCATCGACCGCTCTAGCATCTCCTCGCGCGAGTACCCGAACAACCGGGCGAACGCCGCGTTCACGCGGACGAACCGGTTGTCCAGATCGGTGATGACCGTCGCGACGCTGGTGTCCTCGAACGCACCGCGGAACAGGCCCTCGCTCGCACGCAGATCCGCCTCGGCCCGGCGCTGGTCGGTCACGTCGCGGAGCGTGAGGACGGCCAGGTCCGGCCCGCCGGTCGGGTCGGGGATGCGTGTGCCGCTGTAACTGATGATCCGTTCCCGCGTGGTGTCTGTCCGTCGCACCCGGAGTTCGTAGTTGGAGAGCATCTCGCCGCGCAGAACCCGAGAGAGCGGCCACTGCGAGAGCGGGAGCAGCGGGCCACCGGGCACCGACAGGACGAAGGTGTCGGCGAACGTGGCGAGGTTGCGGCGCACCTCCTCGACTGTGGCGTAGCCGTGCATCCGTAGCGCCGCCGGGTTCCAGTCCAGGAGATTCCCCTCGGTGTCGGCGACGACCAGCCCGTCGGAAATGCTCGACACGATCGCCCGGAGTTGCGCGAGGTGGCGGTCGGCCGCGGCACCAGCGGTCCGCAACGCGATCGGGTCTTCGGGGCTGAGCAGAGCGGCCGGGGGAGGCGTCGCCCAGTCGGCGGGTGTGGTCATGGGCCGAACTCGGGAAGGCGGGTGTGGCTCCGACAGTCACGGGCGAGCGAAAAGACGATCAACCAAGTATGGTTCAGTTTCGCCCGGCAGGTGGCACGAACTGAGCCCGAACGGTCGGCCGGTTCGAGGCGGTGCCGAGCGGTTGAGACCGGGCCACGGAATTCGAGTGGCGCGCGAGCGCACTGACGTGATTCTGGATGCGGCCCAAACAAGAGAACCGAACTCGCGGTAGCGGACCGCCAACTCGTCTCGGAACTCAACTCCACCCGATCTGACCCCGGTCGGCGGTACTTCCGGGTCGCGGCGCTTCACCTTCCGCTTCTTCGGCGCGCCGATGACGTGAACCGGGATACCCTTCCGCCGAACCAACTCCAGCTTGCTCTTCGCGCCGGTGACCGGCTCGGCGCCTTCGTCCCCGCCCGACAGGCACGTTCGGCGGGTACGGTCGGGTCATGCCGTTTCTCAGGCACATTCTGATCGAGCCGCCTGGGGCGTCGTTCGACCCGAACACGGACCTCCAGGAGATGTTCGAGTTGCCCGGCACCCAGCCGGGGGGCGGGGACACGCTGTCGCAGGGCAACGGGGAGGCGGTCCTCGTCTACCTCATCGACTGGCACAAGGCCCGCTCGTTCGCGCGCTGGGCGCTGGGATTTGCCTACCCCGACGAGGCGGCGCCCTACAAATTGCACCGCGAGCACCCCGCCTACCACCCGCGGTTCCCCCAGCTCTCGGCCGCAACGGTCCACTTTTCGAGCGTGGCTCCGAAGTCCAACCCGACGGGCACGCCGGCTAACACGCCCAACTACCCGGCGGTGCTGACGAGCCTCAACTCGATCCCGAAGACGGGCTATTACCAGAAGTGCTACGCGACCGTGCGCTTTGTCGGCGGGCGCACCTGGCAGTTCCACGACGACGACTACCTCGACAACGCGGGCCTCGACGAGAGCGCCCGGTACACGTTCGTCAATCCCACGCCCGTCGTGGACCTGCTCACGGTCGATGGGGGCGCGAGCCAGCTCAAGTGGAGCGAGGGCGGGGGGGCGGACAACCCCACGGTCAACGAGGCGATCGCCAATACGGTCGCCGAACGGGTCTCGAAGGTTCGGCTGTTACTCAAGTGGATGTGGGTGCCGGAGGAGTACCTGTCCACCGACACCAAGATTTTCTTCCCGCAGAAAGTGTTCGACTGCGCCGGGCGGGTCAACAGCGTGCCGTTTTTGGGCCGCCCGGCCGGCACGGTCCTCTGTGACGCGCCCCAGATGGAACGGTTCGAGTTCCCGGTCACGACGTTCGACGGGTACTCGTTCTACGGCTGGAATCTCACCGTCCCGCTCGTGTACTTCAACCCGCCCCTGGGTGTGCCGGACACCAATCCGCTCGACAACACCAAGGCGCGGGGACACCGCACGCTCCCGTGGCGGGAGAATGGTCTGTGGTGGGGGGCCAAGCGCAAGAACGGCAGCTGGTACCTCGCGGAGACGGATTTGAATAGGCTCTTCGAGCACATCTCCAAGCCGTGAGTGAGGTTGATGATGGACTCCGCCCCCGAGCGCTCGGCCCGTTCGATCGACCCCCCAGCGGGGCGAGAGTGTTTCTTCGCGCTGCCGGACGTGTCCGCCGCGCCGGGGGAGTGCTCGTTCGCGCTGGCGGACCAGCTCCCGCGGATCGTCGCCGAGTTGCGCCGCGCGACGGACGCGATCCCGGTGCCGCCGCCGACCGAGTACGAGCGCGGGTGCCGCGACGGGATGCGCCTCGCCGCGGACCTGCTCGATATGGCGCTGGAACTGGCCCGCAACCCCCCTCACCCCGAGCGGACCCGTTCGGCCCCGTCGAGCACCTGATCGACGCACCGGGTCAGGACGTAGAGCGCGACGAAGACCGTCGCGAACACCGCGCCCAGCGCCGCCTCCTGGGGCGCGGATTGAGCCTTGCCCAGCGCCGCGCAGAACAACAGTCCGCCGCACCCGACCGCCAGAAACAGCGCCGCCCACGCGCCCATCCGCAGGACCGTGAGCACCTTCGCCAGACTCACCCCCGATCCGCCGCCCCGCTTCCTGCGCGGTGCGGTGTCTTCGTCGTCGCCTTCATCCAGGTCCAGCGCTTCGTCGTCATCGTCCCGGCGCAAGGTCGTACCCTTTGGCGGGCGAATCGGGCGAGGCGCCCGCGGCCCGCAACGCCGGCGCTGTCGTGAGGTGGTGTCGAACCAGGGGTGATTATGCCCGGGGCGGGGACCGAGGGCGAGGTACGTTGTGTCAGGAACCTGCCGCGGTGACCGGGGTACGGGCGGCGATGTGGAAGGCGGAGGGGGAGGAGAAGAAAGACCCCCCCGAAGGGGAGCAGGCGGGCCGCCGCTTCGGTTTGCTCCTCGCGCCGGTGACCGGTTCGGCGGCCCCAATGTCATCGGACCCGTAATCGCCGGTCAGTTCCCGCGGCCTTCTGGGACTCAACAAACTTCTTCGGCGAAACCCGCGCGGCGACGATCTTGCCTTCGACCGACGCGAAGGCGAGCCAGTTGTACTCGTGCCACGTCACGGTGACCTTGTGTTGGAAGCCGACCTCGGTGGCTTCCGGTATCCGGAACGACTCTTCGGCTCGGGTCGTCTTCTCCGCGGGGCCGAGGATCCCGATCAACTCATTAACGGGACGGCGAGCGTTCGCCAGAACGAAGAGATGGGTTGCCGGATCGTGGTCCGCGAGGGCCTTGGCCGCTTTCTGGAGCCCGTCGTCCTCGGCGACCAGGCGTGAGATCGACGGCAGGTCGAAGTCCTGAGCCGACTTGAACGACGAGAACCCTTCGACCTTCACGTCCCCGCCCTGTCCGAGCAACTTCCGTGCGGCACGCACCTGATCCGCTGTGAGCGCGGGGACCGCGCCCTTCATTTCGGGAGCGGTCGCCTTCGGTTCCACTTTCGGGGGTGCCTTCTCGCTGGCACCCTTCGCGACCGGTTCGCCGGCAGGGGCAACGTGTGTGTCCGCGGCGGTCTCGACCTTCTTCCCACATCCCACAGTGATCGCGAGCACGACGAGCAACACCGTCCAGCGCATGTCGTGACCCCGAGTGCGGACAGGTGCGAATGAGCGACCCGCGAGCAGCCGGCTCTCTTTATCTCTTCGGCTTCTTCTTCGGCGGATTTTCGACGGGGGCTTCTGGCGTGATCACTACTTCGTCGCACTTCGAGAACTCGTCTACTGTGACCTTCAGCGCGTGCGCAAGCCGCACGATCACGGGCCAGCTCGGTAGACGTCTGCCCTGTTCGTAATCCCGGACCGCGCCAACAGACAGCCCGACCCGCTCGGCAAAATCGGGCTGACTCAGCGCAGCCTGCTGCCGCAGTTCTTGGAGCTTCGCTCCGAACTTCATCCGTCCGCTCCGCAAAATGGAAACGGACGCAAGCATAGTCGCCTCCAGGAGTTTGAGACAGTCCGGCAAAAGACGCACTACTGGCATTGACGCACTACGGCAATTGACGTATGTTCTCGCACAGTTGTCAAGGGGACTTGTATCGCCCCTTCAACGAAATGGCCCACCAGAGTCGTTACCTCCGGTAGGCCGGTTCCGAGATCCCCTACTTGGAGAGCGCCCGTGAATGCAACAGTAGCCGTATCAGCCGCGCGTGGCAAGTTCGACGAGCAGTCGTCGCGTCTGTCCCCCGCGGCCCCGCCGGCGACCAAACCGGCCCCGGCCGCCGGCCCCCTGGTCCACCCGACGATCGACGCGGTCGCCCGGTCGAAGATGATGACCGACGCCCGCGAGATCGCCCGCGTCGGGAAGGAGCTATTGGATCTGATCGAGGCGTTCGAGCGGGACCACGATGCCGATTCCATCGTGGGGGAGCTGAGGGCGGCGGGGCTGGAGATCAAGGAGAAGCTGTGGCGCGACAACGCCGCGGGCCTGTTGTACGACGCCCGCGGCTTCGAGTGGGCGCTGGGCGTGTTTCTGGACTGTTTCACCTCGGACCTCTTTAGCGAGGACGCAGGCGTCCTCTCGGACACGCCCAAGCGGTCTCGCTGATCCTCCCCGCACCGGGGCACGGAGGCCCCTCTCCTTCACGGAAGTCGCCATGTCCGCCAGACCACCGACCCACCACCTCCACGTCCGTACGCTCGCCGGCAAGCGCCTCGCGGTCGCGGTCCGGCCGATCACGAGCGCGGACCTCGCCCGGCGCTTCGCCGAGGCCCTTGCGCAGTTTCTCGCCGAACCCGACCCCGAGTTCGTGGCGGCCCCGAGGTTCGCGTTTGCGGTCCGGGACGTACTCGAAGCCGCCGGCGCGGACCTGGAGAGCTGCACCGTCGAAGTCGTCGCCCGGACCGTGACCCACGCCGGAAAGCGATCGCGTGTCGTCGGCCGGCTCGCGGTGGCCGGGCACGCGAAGTTGGACGTCGCACGGTGAAGTTCGCCGGAGCCGAGGGAACGCAGAACGACAAGGTCGAAGGCCGCGCCGTGTAGCCCACGGACGGGCTCAAGTTTGGCGGCGGGTCCGGTCGATGATTCTTGCTGGTCGGGACGCCGACCGTTCGCCGCGGCCCGACGTGTTCGTGCGTGTACCCCGCGCGGGCCGTCGGGCCGTTTCCGTTGAAGGGTACATGATGACGGACGCTGCCGGTACGTCGATCCACTCGATCGATCCGTATGTGCTGCTACCGCTCTCTGTCGATGCGGCAATTTCCTGCCTGGGCTGCTTGCGCTCGATGGAACTTCCCCACGTCGCTGCCCCGGAGGGGTACATCAGCGAGGGTTGGGTAAATTCCGATGACGGTCTGCCCGACGGCACTTTTGAAATGGACGTGGGCGGCACGTACTGCGAGATCATGAGCATCTGCAATGACATTCAACGCTGGCGAGAGCGAGTTCTCGCTGCGCAAGTCGCGGGTTTTCTGTTACCTCTCGACGAGGCGCCCAAGACGCTGACCGGCCGGTACTTCGCTCTCCTCCACGAGGCAATACTCGATTTGGCCGCGGAGACGGTTGCGACCCTTTCTCCACCCGACCCCGAGGCCGGTGTGCCGCTTAGCTTTGATACCGTGGCCTTCCTGCCGCTCGCCCGGCGCATCCGGGCCGCGTTGGACGGCGGAATCGATGAGTGGATCTACAAGGAACATCAGTCTGCGGTGATGTACGCGAGCCGAAGAGGTAACGAACATGTGTGGCTCGATCGGGCCCGCGCCCACTCGCCCGTGTTAGCATCGGACCCACGCGCAGAGGACGTAGATACGAGTACCCCCCCGATCCGATTCGTGGATCAACGGGCCGTTCAGGTTCTAAGAGCGGATCGAACCTGGAAGAGCGTGATCCTTACCGCCGCGGCGGTGGACGGGTTCCGCTTACTGGCTCAGTGCTACCCGGGTGGACTCTCACGCGAGCAACTCTGTGATGCACTTCCGGGCACAGACCCGGTCCGGCCCCTGAACGCGGCGCGGTCGGCTCATTCGGAAATCCGGCTTGTGTTTTCCAGACCCGAGGTCTCGCGACCTCGGCCGGGCCTCGACAAGGAGAACCGCATCCCCAATCTCGGGCTCTACCGCCTCGTTTCGCCGCTACGGCCAGCGGGCACGTAATAACCGGCCATCGCCAGCCATCGCCAGCCATCGCCAGCCATTAATATTTCCCCGGAACAACTTTTCACACGATGGTTCTCCAGGTCACACAGGAGAGCCATGTATGTCCACGACCGCGCCTCCGACCGTCGCGACGATCCCGCCGCCCGACAAGCTCAAGGCCGAGCTGATCGAACTTTACCGCGTCGTCCGGTACACCCAGTCGCTGCTCAAGCTCGCGGAGCGCATCCACCGGGCCGCTCCCAGCGGTATCAAACCGGAGGCCGCCCATACCGCGGCGCGCTAGTCAACCTGACATCCCGCGGGCCGGCATCCCCGACCGGATCACGACGGCCGAGAGCGCCGGCCCGGCCCCCGCTCGTGGCTTCACCACGGCCGAGGTCGCGCGCCGGTACCGCGTGGGCGAGGACCGCGTGAGGGGCTGGATTAAAAGCGGCATCTTGAAGGCGGTGAACACCTCGGACAGCACGGTTGCGAAACCGCGCTACGTCGTCCCGCCGGAAGCGCTGGCCGAGTTCGAGCGGGTACGGTCGGCGGCGCCGCCCCCCAAGCCGCAGAGCGCCCGCCGGCGGCCGGCTGGGCAAACCGATTACTTTCCGGATTAGCGGCCCAGAAATGAGCACGCCCCGCGTGACCAGCGCGGGGACGTGCGGTGAACAGTATCGACCATCGACCAGGAACCCCGGCACGGAGCGAGCCAGGACACCCAAAACCTATCAGAAGTATGACGCCTGCAGCCACGTTGGGCAACGGCCACGCGCCCGAATCCGCGACCGCGATTCAGCCCCGCCCCCGCACGCACGGCACGGCCTACCCGAAGCGGCCGAAGGTGTTCGCGTGCAAGTACATCCGGTTGCTCACCAAGAAGTGCGTGGCCAACGAACTCGGGCCCCAGGTGTTCACCCTGCTCGCGGTGGTCGCCGCGACCGAGGACGCGCGCGGCTATACCGACGCGGTCAACTGGTACAACCACCAGCTCATGCCACTCATCGGCGCGGGATCCACAGACACTCTCGATCGCGTTCGCCGGAAGGCCGTTGATGCCGGGTGGCTGAACTACACCCCGGGAACCAAGGGCAAGCCCGGGTACTACTTCGTCACCGTGCCGGAGCGATACCAGGGCACCGACGACGCGCCCACCGACGAGGATCCGGGCGCGGGAAACATCCGCACCGGTGCGGAGGAAAGCGCGGGAAACATCCGCACCGGTGCGGAGGAAAGCGCGGGAAACATCCGCACCGG
>CAZBXY010000261.1:10516-11279 GCA_964495365.1 uncultured Frigoriglobus sp.
TGCGGAGAGAAGCCGGAGGCAAGCCGGAGGCATGTGCGGAACTCCTATCCCTGTTCCTGTTCCTGTTTTAAAAACACCCGCTGGCGCGGGGGGTGAGAGCGGATCGGCACCCGGAGAGAAGCCGGGGAGGGTCAGCGGGCGGCCCACGCGGAAGAAGCCGGGAGAGGAGGATCCGCTGTTCTGCGCGTTCTACCGCGCGTACCCGCTCCACGAAGACCGGCCCGCCGCGTGGAAGGCGTGGCGGAAGCTCAAGCCCGACGCGGACCTCGCCGGCGCGATCATGGCGGGCGTCAAGCGGTACAAGGCGACCAAGCCCGATTGGCAGAACTGGAAGCAGCCCGGCCCGTGGCTGAACGCGCGACGATGGGAGGACGAGGCGCCGACCACGCCTGAGTCGCCCGCATCCAAGTTCCGCCCGCCGTCCGATTTCGACACCCAACCCCCGCGAAGGAGTAATTCACCATGTCCGACCCGCTGACCGACCGCCTGCCGCCCCAGAACCGCGACGCCGAGCGTGGCGTGCTGGGCGCCATCCTCCGCGACCCCGAGACCCTCTCGGACGTGCAAACAGTTCTCCGCGCGGACAACTTCTACTTCGACGCGCACCAGAAAATCTACCAGGCGCTCTGCGACCTCCAGGCCGAATCGCAGCCGATCGACCTCGTGCTCTTGCACGACAAGCTGCGGAAGAACAAGCAGCTCGACGATGTCGGCGGGGTGATGTACCTGACCGAGTTGTGGGAGGCGGTGCCGACCGGGGCCA
>CAZBXY010000262.1:0-11257 GCA_964495365.1 uncultured Frigoriglobus sp.
CGATCATGGAGTTTAGGGGCAGCGCCGAAGACATCGCCCGCTGCACGCACGCCCACCCGACGCTGAGCGAAGCGGTCGGCGAGGCCGCGCGGATGGCGTGGGCCGGCAAGCCGATAAATTCGTGAGGGCGCGGTGATGATGGAACAAGAGTGGCAAACATCCGTCGATATCGAAGCGGTACTCACAGCGTGCCTGAAGTCAGGCACAGTTCGCAAAGCTCGCTTATTAGCTGTTGCATGTTTTTGCCGACTCTCGGCATTCTTGCAATCTGACACACAAGCGGTTTGGGACGAGTTGCTTGAGACGATGGGAAGGCGGGCTGATGAATCACTACCGGACAATTGGTCTGATGCGATCAGTGGCGATTACGAGCACGTCCGAACTTACGAAGAAATCGCCGGTTGTAGTCCGCTCGTCGATTGCTACATGATGATTACTTGCACCGGCCTCGTGGGTGGGCTGATGACAGCCAAGAATGCTGCAATTGACAACGGTGCTTGGGATGAGGCAGGGACGCAAGCCGCACTCATCCGCTGCATCTTCGGGAACCCCTTTCGGCCGATCACCTTCGACCCCGCGTGGCGCACGTCGGATGTCGTCGCGCTGGCTCGCGGCATCTACGACGATCGCGCCTTCGACCGGATGCCGATTCTGGCGGATGCCCTTCAGGACGCAGGATGCAACTCTGACGACATCCTCGCCCACTGCCGCGGCAGTGGGCCGCACGCACGCGGGTGCTGGGTGGTCGATTTGGTACTCGGGAAGGCGTAGGGGTTCTACTTGACATCGTACTGTACGGATGTTAAGATAGGTAAAGTTGCCACGTGGCAAGTCGGCGATAGTTTGAGTGACTGGTGTGCGAACGAGGGTGCGGCTTGCCACGTTGCCAGCCGCGCAGAAATCAGAGTAGGGTGACACGTTGGCAATCTTTGGCAAACTTAGACGAAGTGCTGGAAAAACAAGGGGTTGGTCCAAGTTTGCCAGTGGCAATCTTTGGCAATCTTTGGCAATCTTTGGCAATCTTTGGCAATCTTTGGCAATCTTTCGTTTCTCCAGGGGTTCTCGCAGCGAGCGACATCAACCCGTCACCGCGATTCGGCTCCCGCTACCGACTCGTCGAGGAACCTGATGCGCCCGGTCGAGTTGTTCCGCTTCTGCCCGCGATGCGGCGCGCCGCGCCCGGCCGAAAACGTCGGGCAGACGCCGCTGACGTGCCCGAACTGCGCGCTGGCGTACTACTTCAACCCCACCGTCGCCGCGGCGTGCTTCATCTTCGACCCGCAGGGGCGCGTGCTGCTCATCCGGCGCGCGAAGGAGCCGTCCCAGGGGAAGTTCGGCGTGCCCGGCGGGTTCATCGACTTCGGCGAATCGGCCGAAGACGGGATGCGGCGCGAGGTGCGCGAAGAAGTCGGCCTGGAACTCGACCGCGTGCGGTTCGTCACGTCGCACCCGAACCTGTACCACTACCGCGAGGTCGCGTACCCGGTGTGCGACCTGTACTTCGCGGCCGACGCGGTTCGACCCGAAACCGCGAAACCGCTCGACGCGGTGGCCGGGATCGAGTGGTGGCCCCCGGCCGAGGTGCCCGACGCGGAGTGCGCGTTCGAGTCGATGCGGGTGGCGCTGGCCGAGCTGCGGCGGGCGTGAGATTCCACTTTTCGCGCCGAAATGTTGCCCTTCCGCCGGCGAACCCGGAAGATGACGGGGCTGCGAACCATTTCGGAAGGAGACAACCGATGCCGAAGTTCAAGTGGGCGGTCGGGGCCGTGGCGGTGCTGTTCACCGCGCTCAACCTGGGCCGCGCGGCCGACGACGACGTGTTCGACCTGCGTGGCCCGGCCCCGCAAAAGGGGCAGGTGTTCGTCAGCAAGGGGACACTGAAGATCAAGGACGCGGACACCACGATGAAGGTGGCCGGGCAGACGATCAACCTCAAGCTCACGATGAACGTGACGAGCGAGGAAGAGGCCAAGGTGCTCGAGGTGGACGGGCGCGACGTGACCAAGTGCCAGACGAAGCTCATCAAGGAGCGGGCCGACGTGACCGCCAACGTGCTGGGCCAGGAGATGAGCCACACCGAGCCGTCGGTGCTGGAGAAGGAAACCATCATCAGCACCCGCGACGGCAAGAAGTGGAAGCACGTGCTGGTGGACAACGCCCCGACTGACAAGCAGAAGAAGGAGCTGGACAACCGCAACGGGATCGAGAACGACGACGACCTGTACCCGAAGGACAAGGTGAAGGTCGGGCACACGTGGGAAGTGGACGCCGCGGCGCTGAACAAGATGCTGGGCAACTCGTTCGCGGAGGTGAAGGGGAAGATCAAGCAGAAGTTCGTCAAGGTCGAGGAGATCGACGGCGAGAAGGTCGCGGTGATCGAGTCCACCGGCACGATTTCGGGCAAGATGAAGGACGACGGCGTCCCCTCGGTGGACACGAAGATGACGCTGAAGATCACCACGTGGCGGTCGCTGAAGACGGGCGTCGCGGTGAAGGAGAAGTTCGAGGGCAAGATCGAACTGTCCGGGAAGGTGAAGATGGAAGACACCGAGGTCGAGATGACCCTCTCCGGGCCGATCTCCGGCGAATCCACCACCAAGCTGAAGTGAGCTAGCAGTGGGCGGTGGTTAGTGGGCAGTGGGCAGAGAAGAGAGCAAAACAGCCGAAGATAAACGCAGAAGACCGCAGATCAGACAAAGAGCGATTTTTGAACTCGGTCTTCATCTGTGGCCACTCTCTGCCCACTGCCCACTGCCCACTAACCACTGCCCACTGATTCGTCATACGCTCAGTACGCGATCTCTTGAAGCCACGGTCCAGCGGCCGACGATCTTGCCGCCCTCGGCCACCAGCGCTTCCTTGTGCAGCGCCACCGTCGGGCAGATGTGGCCCGGCAGCGCGTACACCACATCACCGGGCTTGTATGCTGCCGCGCCGGCGGTTTCGACGATCAGATGCTCCTCGTTGTGCCCCACCGTCTTGTATTCGGGGAAGTCCAGTAGCGTCACCCGCTTCTCCAGCACCGGGTCGGCGGCGACCGACTTGTTGCCCAGGTCGAGCGTGACGCGGTCCGCGGTCGGGCGGCTCACCACGCGCGTCACCAGCACCGCCGCCGGCGTGATGCCGGTGAGGTCGGCGTACTTCGGCCCGTAACCGGCGTCGTGCAGCACGAACGTACCCGGTGAGCACTCGATCCCGGGCACGTCGGTCATCCCCGCGTACACCGGGAAGCTCGGCGTGCCGCCGCAAACCAGTCGCGGAACGGGGACTCCCTTTGCCTCGGCTTTTGCGCGAAGAGCCAGCACCGGCGAAAGGAATTCTCGCACGGCCTTCTCGCGCTCGGCGCGATCGGGCTGGTTATTGTGCCCGTCGTAGAGCTGGAACCCGTTGGGCACAAGGCCGGGCAGGTTCGAAGCCAGTTCGTAGAGCGCCAGCGCGTCCGGTCCGACCGGGATGCCGGTGCGGTGTTGGCCCACGTCCAGATCGAGGACCGCGCCGACGGTCACTCCGGCCGCCGCGAGACCGTTTGCGAGCGTGCGGGCGGCGTCCGGGTGATCGATGAGCGTGGAGAACTTCGTATTGGGGAACTTGCGGATCAGGTGCGCGAGCCGGCCGACGTTCGGCCCCACGAGCGGGTACGCGATGAGTACGTCCGGGGCGCCGACGGCTGCGAGCATCTCGGCTTCGGCGATGGTGGCGCACTTGTGCCGGGTGACGCCGGCGTCGAGGAGCATTTGGACGATCTCGCGCGTCTTGTGCGTCTTGACGTGCGGTCGGAGCCGGTCCGGCGAGCCGGCCATCTCGACGACGCGCGCGATGTTCTTGCGGATCAGTTCCGGGAAGAACACCAGCGCCGGGCTGAAAACGGACGGGAGGTCGGCGAGCGCGTACGCGGGGTTCATGGAGCGGCCTCGTGTGGGTGTGAAGAGAGGATACAGGAACGGCTCAGCCACAACAGCTCGGAACCGCTGATGATTTACGCGCGCGCTCAACTGGCGTTCGCGGCGCGATCCGTTAGAATCGCTCGGGCGACCGATCGCACCGGTATCCGCGGACCCGGGTTCCGTCGTTCGGCGGTCGGCCGCGAAGCGCGAACGGGTTCCGCCGTATCGGCACCGGACCGGGAGAGTACACGGAGCAGCAGGTGATGAGTGTTCATGATCCGCACAACCCAACGGACCGCCCCGGGCCGCCCGCGCGGGACCGGCGCGTGGTCGTCGTGGCCGAAAAATCCTGGGAGAGTTTCTTCCTCACCTCCACTCTCAAACGGGCCGGGGTGAACGTTGTCGCGCTGGTGGTCCAGCACGAGCCGACGGACGGGGTCGCGCTGAGCCTCAACGGGTGGAAGCGGGCCCGCACGCAGGTCGGTTTGCGGCGGAGCACCCGGGCCTTCTTCGGAATGCCGATGGGCGCCGGGTATCACCTCCGCCGACTGGTGAACCGGTCCGCCCGCCCGCTGCTCCGCGACGTCCGGGCGCTCGGGATCCCGGTGGAGCGGGTGGAGGCCTTTAAATCGCTCGCCGGTCACGACGTCCTCCGCCGGCTCCGGCCGCACGTGGTCGTGATATGCGGGACACCGATACTGCCCGAGTCCCTGCTGTCGATCGCGGAGGTCTGCACGCTCAACATCCACACGAGCGTGCTCCCACACTACCGCGGCGGCGGTTCCCTGTTCTGGCCGCTCTTCTTCCGCGACACCGACAAGGTCGGGTTCACCATCCACCGGGCCGTCGCCGCGCTCGATGCCGGCCCGTTCCTTTACCAGGAGCGCGTCCCCGTCGGGCCCGCGGACACGCCGGGGACTTTATTGGAAAAGTGCTTCCGGGCCGCGGCCCCCAAGTTGGCATCGATCCTGAGAGACGACCCACTCGACGAGGGGTCCTGGCACCGGTACGAGAAACCGATTCCCTACGTTCACCGTCAGCCCCACCCCGAGGTTCGCCGTTACCTTTTTGGCTCGCCCGCACTGGGGTGGGCCAAGAAAGTGGCACGCCGGGCGGCGAACGGGGTCCAGCGGCTGGTGCGGGGCACGCGCCCGGTCGGGGGGCGGCTCACCGCGTTCTTTTTCCATCGGGCGCTGCCGGATGACACGCCCGCGACCGACTGGCGGCGGGTACTCGGCCACCCGACCGTTTCCGAACTGCGCGAGAAGCTGCTGTTCCTCAAGCGGCATTTCCGGCTCATCAGCCTCAATCAGTGGCTGGCCCTACTGGATTCGCACGAGCTGCCTCCGGACCCCTGCGCGGTCGTGACCGTCGATGACGGGTATCGGGACTTCCGCACGGGTCTGTTACCGCTGCTCGAAGAACTGAGCGTCCCGGCAGCCCTCTTCGTCTGCACCGGGGCCATCTCGACGAACACCGTTTGGTATCAGCGCGTCTACAACCTGATCCACCAGGTTCGATCCGACCGCCTGTTCGTCCCGTGGATGGACACACGCATCTATTTCGGCGACGTGCGCCACCGCGTCCTGACCGTCGAGCACGTCCTGCTCGCGCACCTGAAGCGGGTCCGGCGCGACCGCCGGCGGGAGCTGGTCGACCGGTTGGTCGAAGAGAACAACGCGCCCCCGGACCCGTCGGGGGTCGATGCGTTCTGCGACGTCGATGACCTCCGGTTCTTAAAACAGGCCCCGCTCGTGGAGCTCCACCCCCACAGCCACGAGCACGACCCGTTTGAAACGCTCACCCGCGAAGAACTCCGCAGTGATTTGGTCAACTGCCGGCAGTTTTTCACCGAGACGCTCGACCTCGGATTCCGGGCGTTTTGCTACCCGAACGGCCAGTTCAAGGAGGACCAGCGGGAGCTACTGAGCGGCTTCGGTATTCGGTACGCGATGACCGTGGTTAACGGCTTCGAGACCCCCGGCCAGTTCGACCACTTGGCCATCCGGCGGAACGGTATGGGGAACGAGCCGCTCTCCGAGTTCGTGTTTCGCCTGCGCCGGCTGAACGTGCTGAGATAACCCGTGCGGGGTCGGATCGTTGATCGACGCCCGGGGTCGGGATACCATCGGCGCCGTTGGCAGACCGCAACCCGCGCACGTTCGCCGGCGGAGGAACCACGTGATCGGCAATCATTGAGGACGGTTCGATGAAATCTCCAGCGGCTTTACTGGCGATCTCCCTGTCGCTCGCGATCGTTGTGGGCTGCGGCTCTTCAAAAACTTCCCCCGACGGCGACGCGCCCGCGAGCGGCTCCTCCAGCGGGGGCGGGGGTCAACCCGCGGCCCCAGCAGCCCAGAACGCCTTCGACCGGCTCGACCCGGCCAACATCCCGGCCGCCCGGCGCCCGGCGAACGCGCCGAAGGAACTGGTCGCGGTACTCGGCTCGGCGGGCGAACCGGCCGGCTACTATCTGTCGATCAGCCGGGACGGACGGTGGATCGCGGTCAGCAACGTCAAGGCGGCGATGCGGGTCTACGACACGACGACCTGGAAGGAAGCCGGCGCCGCCCGGGGCTTCGTCCCGGCGTTCTCCCCGGACTCCAAGACGCTTGTAATCGGCGACGCCGAAGGCCAGCTCCAGGTCTGGGATCTCGGCGGCGGGCAACTGAAGAAGCAAACAACCGTCGCGGCACACGTGGGCGAGGTCTGGGCGCTGGCGTTCGCGCCCGACGGCAAAACGCTCGTCTCGGGCGGCCAGGAAGCGAAGAAGGTCCGCGTCTGGGACATGACCGGGAAGGAACCGCGGGCCGCAGAGACCCTGGAGGACCACAAGTCCGGCGGGATCACCATCGTCGCGTTCGCCCCGGACGGTCGGTCGTTCGCTTCGGCCGCGGACCGCTCCGACATCCGCGTTTACGACGTGAAGGACGGAAAGTTCAAGCAGCGGGCCGTGATCGAGAACAAAAACGGCGGCGGGTCGATGATGTTCTCCCCCGACGGCAAGACCCTGGCCGCTCCGACCGCGGTGCAGACCGGCGTGCTGTGGGACGTGAGCGGCGCCCAGCCCAAGACGGTCGCGTCGCTCGAAGGGTACACCAAGCGGATGAACTCGCTGACCTACTCGCCCGACGGCAAGCGCCTGGTGTCCGGGGGCGCGGAGAACCGCGTGGTGGTCTGGGACACGTCCGGGAAGAAGTTGATCGAGTGGACCGCTCCCACTGGCGCCGGCGGAGCGTACATCGGTGATACCGCCTTCGCGCCCGACGGCCGGCACGTCGTCACGGCCAACGGCGACGGCTCCGTCTGGATCCTTCGGGTGCCGCAACAGTAGCCACATTTTCTCCACCCCATCAAGAAATCCGAGGAACCGATGAGCGGCACACTCCCGACGCGCGCCCGGCGCGTTCTCCTCACCCGGCCGGTGGTCGCTGTCAGCGGCGTCCTGTTCCTGATGTCCTTCGGACTTCACGCGGACGTGCGCGCGGATAACGACGATCTCGCGAGGTGGCTCAAGCCGCAGGAGTGGAAGCGCGACAGCGCCAGGCCCGCGCTCTCGCTCGGCGCGAAGGGGAAGTTCGACGACCAGCACATCTTCGCCCCGCACGTCATCCACGAGAACGGCGAGTTTTGGATGTACTACTGCGGCTCGCAGCGGTGCGTCGATGCGGGCACCTACAAGGGCAAAGCCAAAGACCCGAAGCAGCCGGAGAAGTCGGACCAGCGGCTGTTCAAACTCGGGCTGGCCAAGAGCAAGGACGGTGTGACCTTCACGCGGCACTCGGACGACCCGGTGTTCAGCTTCGGCGACGACATCCACTCCGTCGTGACCGCGGCGGTCCTCAAGAACCCCGACGGGTCGGTTCACCGCGAGGGCGGGAAGCTGCGGATGTACTTCGCCGCGGTCGATTTCCCCGGCGGGACCTACAAGCACGACCTCTACGAGACGACGAGTACCGACGGCATCACGTGGGCGAAACCGACGCTCGTGATGGCCAACGCCTACGCCCCGTGTGTAATGAAGGAGGGCGACAAGTACCGCATGTGGTACACGTGCATCGACAAGCACCCGTGGCACACGAAGTACGCCGAGAGCGCCGACGGCACCAAGTGGACGATCCGCGAGAAGCCGTGCATCGTCATGGATCAGAAGTGGGAGGTGAAGGACCAGGTGTACCCGATGGTGGTGAAGGCCGCCGGCGTGTACCTGATGCTCTACGGGTGCTACTGGGCTGACGATAAGCACACCGCTCTCGGGTTTGCGGTGAGTGCGGACGGGCTGACGTGGACGAAGCACGCGGACAATCCGGTGTTCCGCCCGGAGCCGAAGAACGACTGGGAGTCGAACTTCACGACGAGTCACACGCTCTTGCGGCTGCCCGACGGGAGCTTCCGCGTGTGGTATGCCGGGCGGAAGCAGCCGCCGTGGAGCAACCTGTACTTCGCGATCGGCACGGCCCGCTGGACCGGCCCCGGCAAGTGACCACCGGCGGCGCACCACGATGATTTGCACGCACGCGCTCAACCGCGACAGGCGTGGGGTGCAGAGTCCGGCCGGTCTGCATGACACCGGAGCGAAAAGCCCGAATCGTTGACGTGTCCAGCCGATTCGGCTAACTTCGGTGAAACGTCACCCATGTTATGCAGACCGACATCAACACAAGTTCGGCCGCCGGAGAAACTCTGACACATGAACCCGTTGGGAGTGTCGAGTTTGTGCGAGTGGAGCCGCGACCGGCAGGGAGCGGGCCGACCGCCGATCCGGTTCGTGGTCGGCCCGCTCCCTGCCGGTCGCGGCTCACTACCGATGCGACACACTCAGCGGGTACGGGTATGAGAGGGAGGGGTCATGTCGTTGCAGTCAGTCCCGGCCAACGAGTTCGTCAGGCCCGTGGTCCGGTGGTCCGGGACGATTCCGGATGCCGGGAAGGAGAAGGTTAAGCCGGAGTCGGGAGCCATTACCTGGCGGGAGCCCTTCGCCGAACTCTGGGCGGCCTGGGAACTCGGGGGGGAGGCTCCCCACGTGGACTTCGAGTCGTACTTCGTCGTGGTCGTGGCGGGGCCGGATGCGGTTGTCCTCGTCCACCTGATGGTGGATGGTGAGGGTCGCGGGAGCGCCGTGTTCAAGAGCGGGCTGGAGTCGGAGCGGCAGGAGTTCGGTTACAGCATCGGGGTGTTCCCGCGGGCGGGGATAACGGCTGGGGTCAAGACGTATTGCGGCAAGGATGTCGCCAAGCGGGAGCAGCCGTAGCCGGCGCACGGCCGGTCCGTTCGCAGAGGCCCAAGGCGCCGAACCAGATAGTATGCGGTCGTGATTGTGAGTGTCGAAGGCTCTGCGAATCATCTCCGGCAGTCGCGCTCCACGGAAATGTGAAGATGGGTAAAGTTTCCACGTGGAAACTTTTACACCGAGGCGCCGCGGGCTGCGAAGGCGGTCGGTGCGCAGGCCGACGGATTCGATGTAACCTTTTGACACTGACACGAATAGGCGATAGCATCCGCTCACCGATAAGGCGAAGGGGCGGATCGTGCAAGTGTCGCGCCGGGACGTGCTGATCGGGGGCATCGGGGCCACGTGCGGTTGCGGCCTGACGGCCGCGCTGCGGGGCCTCCGAACTTCCGCGGAGGGACCGCACCCGGGGCCGGACCCGTCCGGACCCGCGCCCGCCGCGCTGACCGCGGGCGCCCCCAGCGCCCAGCAGAGCCTCGAACTGCTGATGGCGGGCAACACCCGGTTCGCGTCCGGGCGGCCGAAACACCCGCACGAATCCCGGGAGTGGCGCGAGGCCATCGCCGCCGGGCAGCACCCGTACGCGGTGATCCTCGGCTGCTCGGACTCGCGCGTCTCGCCGGAGGTCATCTTCGACGAGGGATTGGGGGAACTGTTCGTGGTCCGGCAGGCGGGGCATGTGGCCGACGACGACACGCTGGGGAGCATCGAGTTCGCAGTCGGCCAGTTGCGCGTCCCGCTCGTGGTCGTTCTCGGTCACGAGGCGTGTGGGGCCGTCCGGGCGACGGTCGGGGCCGTCGCCCGGGACGACGCGATCGAGGGGCACGTCCTCCGACTGGTGGACGACATCACCCCCGCGGTGACGGAAGCGCAGAATCAGCCGGGCCACACACTCGACACCGTCGTCCGGGCCAACATCCGGCAGGTGGTTCGGCGCCTCCGGAACTGCCAGCCGGTACTCCGACCGCGAGAGCGCCGCGGCGAGCTGCGCGTCGTTGGTGCCTACTACCCGCTCCGCACCGGGTTGGTCGAGTGGCTCACGGTCTGACACATGAGCCGGTCGGGACGGCAAGTCTCGGTTACCACAAAGAGCAACTGATTTTCGTCTGCTACTTTCCTGACCTTGAGCGAACGTCCAAGCCGGTCCTAGAAGCAAGAGCGGCCGGAGTAACTCCCCGGCCGCTTCAGATCAGGTGCCGCGCTCGCCGGCGGCTCGGGGCTAACGGGTCACTGGTTGAACAGGAAGCCCTTCGAGTTCAGCAGCGCCCAGATGATGTTCTCGTAGGCGAGCTTCTTCGTCTTCTCGTGCTTGGCGATGTGCTCCAGCGCCAGATCGAGCTTCTCCTTCGACGGCCGCGTGCCGGTGGCCAGCAGGAACAGTTCCGTCACTTTCTCCGCGTCCGGGCGCGGGTCGCGGGCGAGCTGGTCGGCGCGCCCGCCGTTGCGGGCCAGTTTGTCCTGAACCTCCTGGCTGTTGAGGAGGTGCAGCGTCATCGCGAGACTGGCTTCGTTGACACGCTCGCACTCGCAGGCGCTGATGCGCTGCGGGCGGCCGGTCACGTCCAGGAAATAGGACTGGAACGATTCGTCCGGGAGCATGATCGCCCGGTTCGGGGCGAACTGGTCGTTCGGCAAGCCGGGGAACGCGGTCGGGCTGCCGGTCAGCTTCACCACCGCGTCGAACAGCACTTCCGCTTGCAGCCGCTTCGGATAGTAGCGGGCAAACGACTGCTTGTCGCCGCGGTTGAACTCGTTCGGGTCCGCCGCCAGTTGGTATGTGCGGCTCTTGCAGATCACCTTGATGAGCGCCTTGAGGCTGTACTTGTTGTCGATGATCGCCTGCGCGAGCGCGTCGAGCAGTTCGGGGTTACTCGGCGGGTTGGTCACGCGCATGTCGTCGATCGGGTCCACGATCCCGCGGCCGAAGAAGTGCGCCCAGTAGCGGTTGGCGATCGCTTTCGCGAAGAACGGGTTCTTCGGGCCGGTCATCCAGTCGGCGAACTTCGCCCGCGGGTCTTCGTCGGGCGTCGCAGTCATCGGGTCACTGTCGAGCGCCTTCATCGGCGCGGTTTGCCCGGTGCGCTTGTTCTGCACGCTGCCGGCGCTGCGAACGAACACCACCTGCTTCTGGTTCTGCTGGTTC
>CAZBXY010000263.1:0-9705 GCA_964495365.1 uncultured Frigoriglobus sp.
TGGCATGGTTGGTCTCGACGTTGAACTTGAACTCCTTCTCCAACCCGTTGCTACGCAAGAACGCGAGTGAGTGGGCGCAGTCGAAATCGTACTGGTGGCTCGTCGGCTCGTGCGGCTTCGGCTCGATGAGGAACGTTCCTGTAAAGCCGATCTTCTTCTTGTAATCGACAGCCATGTGGAAGAACTTCGCGAGGTGATCGAGTTCGCGCTTGAGGTCGGTGTTCCAGAGGGTCATGTACCCCTCGCGCCCGCCCCAGAAGACGTAGTTCTCGCCGCCGAGTTCCTTCGTCACTTCGAGCGCCTTCTTCACCTGCGCCGCGGAGTAGGCGAAGACGTCCGCGTTGCAACTGGTGCTGGCCCCGTGGACGAACCGCTTGTTGCTGAACAGGTTCGCGGTGCCCCAGAGGAGCTTGATCCCGGTGCGATTCTGGGCCTCGCCGAGTTTCTTCACCACCGCGTCGAGGATCTTGTTCGTCTCGGCGAGGTTTGCTCCTTCGGGGGCGATGTCCCGGTCGTGGAAGCAGTAGTACGGAACCCCCAGCTTCTCCATGAACTCGAACGCGACATCGACGCGCTTGAGCGCCATTTCGGGCGAATCGGTGCCGTCTTCCCACGGCCGGACCGCGCACCCGGGGCCGAACGGGTCGCCGCCCGTACCGCGGAACGTGTGCCAGTAGCACACCGCGAACCGCAGGTGGTCGCGCATCGACTGGCCTTCGACCAATTCGTCGGGGTTGTAGTGCCGGTACGCGAGCGGGTTCTTGCTGTCCGGGCCTTCGTACTGGATCTTCCGAACGTCGGGAAAGGCGCTCATGGCGGTTCCGTGGGGAGGTAAGGGTTGTGGAGTGAGCCTAGCGGATCGCGGCGGAAGCGGGTAGGATTGGTGTGTATGAAGTGGTGTACTTCGAGGGAACCATGAGCACTGCAACGACATCAGCAAACGGCACGGCAGTTTCGCCGGTAGAGTACGTCCGCGGGCTGTCGGACAACGACAAGGGACACGTGCTGATCGCGCTGCTGCGGGAACTGATCGAGATTCACGGCGGTGGGAAGGGGCTGATCTCGATCGACACCCCGGAGGGCGAGTCGCTGGGGTACTACGTCCCACCGCTGGCCGCCGAGGCGCGGTTCAAGCTGTACGGCCCGAAACTGACGCCCGAAGACGAGGCGGAGTTGTCGCGGCGGCGCAAGAACCCTGGCCCAACCATGAGCGCGGCCGAACTGATCGCGAGTCTCAAGACCTGGGCGGCCGAGGCCGAAACGCGAACACCGTCACCTCCCGAACGGTCCTGAACATCCACGCGGGGCGGTCTTCGATGCCGTACCCGACCCAGACGCCGTTGATGTACCGCCACCACCACGACACGCCGGCGGCGTCGATGTGCTTTTCCGCGCCGGGCGGTTGTCCCTCGTAGTCGCGCAGTTGTTGTTCGATGTCGGCCACGAACTCGGCGCCGAACCGGGCCGCGTCGCCGGCGGTTGGCATCCGCGCCTCCAGCAGCGCGAACAGGTCCTCTCGTGCTCCGGTCGTGAACTCGACGATGACGTTCATGGGACGGTTCCCGTTCGTCGGTGGTGGCCATTTCCTGTATAACCTCAACCTACCACTTCGCTTCGCGCCCTCCTGTGTAAACCGGCCCAAATCCGGCCGCCCCTTCGGGCGCCCGGTGGGTCACGGCCCGGTTTTCCTGACTGCGCTGTTGCGTTTCCTGAACGAGCGATTAAGAATCGAAACACCCGCCGACGGCTACACCACCCACCCCACTCACTCTCGCCGAGGATTGCTCCGAGGTTTCCATGCCAAAGCAGTCGTTCAACGGGATCACGCAACCGAAACTCCAACTGTCACCCGAGAACGGGACACCGTCCCCGGGCCTTCTTAGTTTGGGAGCCACAGAGAAGCCCAAATTTGGTAAGTTCGTCCGCGAGACACGAATCGAGAAAGGCCTCAGCGCCAAAGCCGTCGCGAACGCCATGGGGTACGGCTACCAGCGGCTCTACGAAATGGAAATTCAGAACGAGTGGCCGGACGACGGGTTCGCGAACGTGTGCGAATTCCTCGGCCTCCCGTTCCGAACCAAGGCCGAGGCGCGGGAACACTACGAGGTAAAAGATAAGGCTCTCCACCAGGCGAAGAGCGGTCGCACGCCCATGACGTTCTCGGACGTCGTCGCGCGACTCGACGCGGTCGGGAAAGACTCGCCCGGACGGCACTCCCGAGTCGTGGACCCTCTGATCCTCAAACTGATCGGGACGCTCGGCGAGAGGCACTACTGGTTCGGGACAACGCAGACGATTTTGCCCGCGGCGTTCATGACCGAGGATTACCCAAAGGTACCCGAAGAGAACTATAAAGCGATGGACCGCGGGGCGCTGTTCGGATTCCTTGTCCCGAGTGAGAGCGTCCTCAGAAAGTTGAACGGCGTGTACGACTTCCCCGTTGAGTTTTCTCAGAGGGACTTTGAGAAGCGGCACCGCGACTTCGTCAGGGGATACGTGACGTGGCTCCGGGAGAAAGAGGAAAAGGTCGAAGACCCCGAGTATGTAGCGGCCACACGCACGCAACTGTTCGTGGGGGACGACTTTCCGCTTACCTCCTGCCTCCAGACCGTGACGCTTTTGGGCGAACGGCGTGCGATCGGCAACGTCTTTCGCCGGATCTTGTTACGGGTGCCGACGGACTTCGGACGCGGGAGCATGTTGGCTCCACAAAACAGCACACACGAGGAGTGGCTTCATAAATTCGTCGAAACCATTCTCCGAACCGAGATACGGTGGGGAAGCAAGACGGATACGGACGCCCGCGACCGGTTCATCGCGGATATCCTCACTCGCATGAACGGCCGACCGCCGGTATTTCCCAAGGTCGCGTCGCGCCGCGACAGGAGCCCGCAACTGAACGCGAAGCGCAAAAGCCGCTGAAGGGCGTCAGGCACGCGCCATTGCTTCCATCAGCGCCACCACGAACGCCGGCAAGTCCTCCGGGGTGCGGCTGGTAATCACGTTGCCGTCGATGCACACTTCCTGATCGACGTAGGTGCCGCCGGCGTTGGTCACGTCGTCCTTGATGGAATGGAAGCACGTCACCTTGCGGCCCTTCAGAACTGTTGTGGAGCAAAGTACCCACGGGCCGTGACAGATCGCCGCGACCGGCTTGCCCTGTGCGTGAAGGTCGCGCACGAGCTTCAGCATCGCTTCGCTGCGGCGGATGTAGTCCGGGGCGAACCCACCGGGGATGACCACCGCGGCGAACTGATCGGCCCGCGCGTCGGCCGCGGCGAGTGTGCTCTTCGCGGGGTAGCCGAGCTTGCTCGCGTAGGTCTTGCCCGCCTCCGGGCCGACCAACTCCACCGCGCAGCCGGCCTCGCGCAGCCGGTACACCGGGTACCACACTTCCATCTCTTGATATTGCTGCTCGATTAGCACCGCGACGCGCTTCCCGGAAAGGCTCATGGTGATTGCTCCGTGGCGAGATGGGCGAAGGGAAGTGTATGAACGCATCGCAGCGAGAGTTGGAGCCGCGACCGGCAGGGAGCGGGCGGACCGCCGATACGTAATGGTGACTCGCTCGCTCCCTGCCGGTCGCGGCTCAATGAAGACCGCGCCACAAATGTGACCCTACTTGAGTTGCACCCGCACAAAGTTGGGCCAGTATAGCTCCGCGTTGTTAATCACCGGGCCAAGCTCGAAGGCGTTGGTCGCGTAGGAGATGACCAGTTCGGTGCCGGTCGCGAGGTGCGGGTGCGCCTTCCCCGCGTAGGTGAACACCTTCTTGTCCTTCTTCATCTCCGGGCAGGTGTAAAGCAACACCGCGTCGGACCACGGGCCTTCCGGCGAAGTCGCGAAGCGGCCGACGATGCGGTCCGACAGTCCGAGTTCGGACGTCACCATCGCGTACCGCTTGAGTTCCGGCAAGTAGCTCACGGAAAACTCTGCGCCCACATTGTTCGCGAGACCGGTCGCGGACTTCATGTCGGCCTTCCATTCGCCGCCGGCGAAAAAGCGCCACGAATCGAAGTCCGTGAACTTGTCCTTCACGACGCGGGCGACGACGAGCTTTCGCGACGCAAATGGCTTGCCCGGCGTTTCGTCGTAGCCGTAGATGTAGGTGTGATCGCCCGCGGTCAGCACCGCGGAGCCGAACGCCAACTTCCGCTTCTCCTCAAAGGACGCGAACGGCACCTTCGTATACTCGATCTTCCATTTCGTTGGCTCCGTGTTTGGGTTGGATATTGTGCCGAGCCACACGTCTACCGGTTTGAACCCGAACGCGGCCGGGCCGGGGGCCTTCTCGAATCGCGGGAGGAAGACGTGCAGTTTGTCGCCCGCGTGGTGTCCCGCGAACAGCCAGAACCACCCCTTGCCGTCCGGCGGGACGAACAGTGTCGCGGGCTTGCCGGCCGGGGTCTTTTGCACGAAGAAGGTGAACTTCGCATCGGCCCCGGTGCCGTCTTGAACGCCGACGGTGTTGTTCACCATCGTCACATCTTTGCGCTTGCCATCGCGCACGCTCCCGACCCACGTATCGCTAAAGAGCCACACCGCGCGCGTGTCCGAAAGCGGGACGGAGAACGCGCCGTCACCGCCGACCCAGCCGTCGGGGCGGCGGAACTTGGCGGTGAGCGCCGCGTCCGGCTCGGCCTTCACAACTACCGGCGGCTCCGGCGGCGCGGCGAGGGAGGTGAGCAGGAGGAAAGCGGTAGGAGTCATTGAGCATCCTTTGGTTCCGCGGCGACGGTTTCGCGCAATAGCCGCAGTGAGCGGTTGGCCTCGACCGTAAAGCAACTCGCGGTCAAACCCCATCCGAACAGGATCATGACGAACGGAACGAACAAACCGCAATTTGGGAGGTTCCCGAACAGAACATCCCGCGTGATATGGAGGCCGGTAATAAGGCAGAACAGAAGACACGCGCACATCCAAAATGCCACGAACACCGCGACGAACGGGTGCAACTCCATCGTGCCCTCAACCCGCGAGCCGCCTTTCACTGGCAACACTTTCCCGCTGATGAGAGGGAGGAACGAGTTGCGGTATCGAATGACCCGATAAAGCTCGAATCCGTTTGCGCCGACTTCACCCCAAAGCGGGTGCGACGCCGAGGGCCACCCGAACCAGCGTCTGGGTCCAGTTCGCTCCTTCAGCCGGGCGAGAACCTCTTCCGGCGAAAGCCGCGTCTCCAGGCAGAACTCTTGGTATGGGATCAGCGGCACGGCCTGCGCTCCTACTTCTTCGGTGCCTTCTTGGTGAAGATGATCGCATTTCGAGCGGGTTAGCGTTTCCACTTGGAACCGAGCAGGAGATTCACGAGGAACACGGTCGCGATCTGTTCGTTTCGCACCCGTTGCCACGCCTCGAATGCCTGGCGGGCCGTCTGAAGCAGTGTCATCGTGTCGGCCTGATTGAACGTGCGCGATACGTCATAATCGGCCGCGTGTCGCACTTCCTGAAGTTGGACGAACGCACTGGCGACTAACTTCAAGTCGTCCGGTAACGGCGTCGGACTCGTCGCCTTCAGGTGATCGGGAAGCCTCTTGTCGTCTCGGAACTGTTCACAAGCCTGCCTCATCTCTCCGTGATTGAACGCGCGGGATACGAGTTTCTGTAGCCCCGGGTCGGTAACCAGCGCGGTCGTCGCTTCGTGAATCAACAGATGAAAGAGTGCGTAGTACGCGGTCGAGATCGCGCGCCGCAAGCTGGCCTGTTTGGGGTGTTTCGGCTCCAGTCGGGCCAACCGTTCGGCCTGGCTCAACAGCTCGTCGTGGAGGCTCATACGACGGCTCCGCCGACTACTCCGATCGCCTCCGAAAGCAGACGATAGTGGATGTATGGGAAGCGATCGTTCCCGGCTCGAATGAACGCGCTCCCGACGATCCTGGGAAATCGGGCTGTGAACTGTGCGAACTCCTCGCAATCGGGATCGAGTTCGTCGGGCACGATGACCCAGATCCACACGCCCGGAGCGCCGCTCCAGTCGGTGTCGAGGTTGTAGTCGAAGCCCAATATGAACGGCGGCAGCGGCCCGCTCTCGCGCAAGAGCACCGCCAACAGCGACAGCCCTTCGGGGTCGGTGAGCGTTTCGCCCAGCGCCGCGACGACCCGCCCCAGTTCCTTCAGACCGGCGCTCATCTGGTCGTCCGTCGGTGGGCGGCCCGCGCACACGTTCTGGTAGGCCGCAACGGCCGCCGCCAGTTCCGCCCGCTGCGCCGCGGGCAGCGGGGCGAACTCGCGCGCGTCGAACGCGGCCGGGATTTCCGGCGCGAGCCACAGCACGGCCGCGGCCCGCAGTCGTTCCCAGTCGTCGCCCGCACGCGGTTCCGAATCACCGCCCGGTTGCAGATACCGGTACGCCACGTTACGCGCGGTGCGGATCTTCCGGTAAAACTCGCCCATCGTTGATCCTCCACTCCCATCATACCCGTTCGGCCGCCTGTCACTTCTTCGGGGCCTTCTTGGTAAAGATGATCGCGTGCTGCCAGGGCAAGTCCTTGAACGTCTTCGTGTGCTCCAACTCCGGGAACGGCACCATCTCTTTAATCACCTGCCGCTCGCTCATCTTGTGAACCGGCTTGATCGGCACCTTCTGGTCTTCGAGCCGAAACTCCACGAACACGAGCCGCCCACCGGGCGCGAGCGCGTCCACCATCTTCTCCGTCATTTCAAAGGGGAACTCGAACTCGTGGTACACGTCCACCATCAGGATGAGGTCCACCTTGCCCGCGGGCAGCTTCGGGTCGGTCGTCGTGCCCTTCACGGTCTCGACGTTCGTGACTTTCTGTTCCTTCGCCTTCTTGGTGATAAGGTCGAGCATCTCCGGCTGGATGTCCGACGCGATCACCTTGCCCTTCTTGCCCACCAATGGCGCGAGCATGAACGAGTGGTACCCGCTGCCAGCACCGACGTCGGCGACCACCATGCCCTCTTTCACGTCGAGCGCCTTGATGAGTTTCTCCGGGTCTTCTTCCTGCACGCGGTCCTTGCGTTCGAGCCACCCGGCGGCCTGCCAGCCCATGACGTGCGCGATCTCGCGGCCCAGGTAGAACTTCCCGATCCCGTCGGGGTCGTGCTCTTCGCGGAACTCGTATTTCGGTTTTTCGCGCTTTTTTGGCGGCTCGTCGGCGAGGCCGACTCCGCACGCCAGCGCGGTCACAACCCCAATCGCCGCAATACGATACATCTGAACACTCCTTGTAAAGAACCGATCTTCCGCAGCCCATGTTACCGGCAAAATCGAAAAATTTCGCCCCAGTCGGTTGACAAATCACAATAGTTCACGCACTATCAGTAATGTACAGATTATTACTCAACGTGTGTGGAGAAACTCTCCGCGCGCCGGGCGAGCGTGCCGAACGAACGGCGCCCGACCCGGTTCCGGCTGGGGCGTTTACCGGAGGAACCGCGTGATACCGCACTGGGAGAGTTACACCTCGTACTCGCTGTACTTCGACGGGTCCGAAATGACCGCCGAGGACACCGAGTTCATCTTGGCGATGGCCGCGTACCAGAAGCGGTTCCGCCGCCGCTACCCGACGTGGCGCGAGGTGCTGCACGTCGCGCGGTGCCTGGGCTACCGCAAAACGGCCGAGCCGCAACCGCTGTCCGAGCCGGCGCCGCCGCGCCCGGAGCGGTCCGAGTTCGAGTTGATGAAGGCGAAGCTGACAGGCGAGGAGTGCGAACAACCGGCGGACTGACGCCGCGCCGCTCGCGAGTCATTCGTACCACCGGCCGGCTGACACCGGCCGTTCGCCATTACTGGAGGCCATATGTCTCTGCTCTCGCGCATGTTCAAGGCGCTTCGGCCGCCCGCGCCGAAGGTTCCGCCGCCGAAGATCGCCGGCGTGTTCGCGCCGCCGTACCCCGCGGGCGGGTGGTGGCACGACGACCCCGCCGAGCAGCTCCGCAACTACCGCTCGTGGGTGTACGCGGCGGTCAACGCGATCGCGCAGGAAGCGGCGCGGCACAAGCCGTTCCTGTACACGAACACGGGACAGGCCGACCACGAGCAGACCGCGCTGCCGCACACGCACCCGCTGTGCCGGTTGCTCGATCGCCCGAACCCGTGGCTGACGCCGTGGGAACTGTGGTACCTCACAATCGTGTACCTCGAACTGACCGGAAATGCGTTCTGGTACGTTGCGCCGCAGAGCGTGGGCCACTCGCGGCTCGGCACTCCGGGCGAAATCTGGCTCATCCCGACGCCGTGGGTGCGCATCGTCCCGGACCGCACGCAGTACGTCAAAGAGTATCAGGTCGCCGCGCCGGGAGTTCAGGCCGAGACATTCCGGCCCGACGAGATCATCCACCTGAAGTACCCCAACCCGCTCGACCCGCACTACGGTCTCTCGCCGCTGCAAGCGAACGCGCTCACGGTCGATGCGAACACCGAACTGCTGAAGTCGCGTTACCAGACCTTCCTCGCCGGTCAGCGGCCGGGGGTCGTGCTGCAAACCGAGCAGATGCTTACGGATCAGACCATCACGCGGCTCGAAGAGAAGGTGTCGGCGAAGTTCGGCGGGCGCGACAACTGGCACCGGCCGCTCGTTCTCGAACAGGGCTTGAAGGCGAGTCCGTGGACGCTGACGCCGGCGGAGATGGACTTCCTCAACTCGTCGAAGATGACGCGCGACGAGATCCTCGCGGTGTTCCGCGTTCCGCCGCCGATCACGGGCATTGTCGAGAACATGGGACTCGGCGCGGACATCTGGTTCGGCGCGCGGGTGATGTTCTGCGAAGGGACGATTCAGCCGAAGCTCGACCTGATCGGCCAGGCGCTGACGCGCGACCTCGCGGGCCGCTACGGGCCGGACGTGGTGGTGAGCTTCGCGGATTGCTCGCCGCGGAACCTCGACCAGCGCCGCAAGGACGACGAACTCGACGCGAAGCTCGGTCTGCGCACCTTCAACGAGATCCGCAAGAGCCGCGGCCTCGCGCCGTTCGCCGACCCGCGGTTCGACCAGCCGATCCTGCCGAAGGAACTCGGCGAACGGCCGGTGTAAGCCGGCCGGTGGAACCTCAACGCTTCAGCTCGCTCGTCGCTCTCACCGGCCTACACCGGCCGTTCGCCCCAACCCCCAACCCCAGGTGTTCCTATGTCCCCGTCGATCCGGGCCGATCCGGCCGCGCGCACGCTCAACGTTGACGCCGCGAAGATGCGCGTGCGCAGCGTCATCACCACCGTCGATCCCGACCGCGCCGGCGATATCGTCGTGCCGACCGGCATTCACAACCTCGACGAGTTCATGCTCAACCCGATCGTCCTGTGGGCGCACGACCGCGTGCGCGTGCCGCCGATCGGTGTGTGCGAATGGCTCGACGTGCAACCGCGGCGCCTCGTCGCTCAGACGAAGTTCGCCGAGGGTGTGTCGTTCGCCGAAGACCTGTTCAAGCTCTACGAGCAGAACGTCCTACGCGGGTGGTCGATCGGGTTCGTGCCCCGCAAGGCGAAGTGCGTGCCGCGGCTCGACGGCCCGAGTTCGCTGCACGTCAGCGAGTGGGACTTGCTCGAATACTCCGCGGTGCCGATCCCGGAGAACCCCGGCGCGCTGACGGTGGCGCTGCAGAAGGGGTTGGTGCGCAACTGCACGCTCCGCGACTGGCTGAAGCTGATCCCCGACGACCGCGGCGGGCAGTTCTTCCGCGCGGTCGATGTGATGAGCGAGTTGGTTGGCTGAATTCCGAAGAACCTAACCCCCCGGCCCCCTTCCC
>CAZBXY010000263.1:9715-11255 GCA_964495365.1 uncultured Frigoriglobus sp.
AGGGAAGGGGGCCGGGGGGTTAGGTTGTCTTTCTTCTCTTTCCCAAAAAGGTGTTCCCCATGTCCACAGCAACACTCCCGATCGACAAGTTCCAGTCCCGCGACGAGCTCGTGTCGTTCATCGAGCAGCAGGCGGCCACCGCCGTCGAGAAGGTGACGCGCGTCGAGCGGCGCGTGCCGTGGGTCACGTCTGGCCCGGTGTGCCACGACTCCGCCGGGTACAGCGTGCTGAAGGCCGCGGCCTACGCGCTGGGCTTCGTCGGCCCCGATCAGGCGAAGGAAGAGATCCACGCGCACCAGCAGCTGCGCGACCTCTACGCCGGCTACGGGTTCTCGCCGCACCACGGGCAGCAGTCGTTCCTCGTGCCGCTCGCCAGCGCGCACCTGCCGGCGTTCGAGCCGCAGGGGCGCAAGCTCCGCGACGAACTGCATGAGAAGATGACCGCGCACGCGGAGAAGTACGACCCGGACGAAGCGGACTGGATCGGCCGGCGCCTCCACCCGCGCCGCAAGGCGCTCGGCACACTCACCGACACCGCCGGCGGAACGTTCGTTCCGCTCCCGATGCTCGGTGAACTCATCGACCTCCAGCGCAGCCTCGAAGTGTTCGCCACGGCCGGCGCGCGGGAGGTCGCGCTGCCGCCGAACGGCCGCATCCAGTTCCCCAAGCTCACCGCGGCCAGCACCGCGTACTGGGTCGGTGAGGGCAGTTCGATCACGGAGAGCCAGCCGACGACCGGCAACCTCGACCTTCAAGCGAAGAAGCTCGGCGTCTTCGTGAAGATCAACAACGAACTGCTGCGGTTCGCTTCGCCAAGTGCGGAAGGGCTGGTCCGGCTCGACATGGCTCGCGCCGCGGCGCTGAAGGCCGATCTCGCGATGCTCGAAGGCACCGGCGGCACGCAGATCAAGGGTATCACGACGTACAGCGACATCACCGCGCACACCGCGAGCACGACCGGTACGAACGGCGACACGTTCACGCCCGCCGATGTCGCGCTGATGGAGAGCAAGTTGCCGGACGCGGTGGAGGCACCGACCGCGTGGGTGCTGCGCAAGGCGATGTTCGCGGCGCTGATGAACCGGCGCGCGGATTCCGTCAGCGCGGCCGACGGCAAGGGGCCGTTCCTCTTCCGCGACATGCGGTACGCCTCCTCCGGCCCGCCGGCGGAGTTGTACGGCACGCGCGTGGTGCGCTCGGCGCAGGTGTCGGCGGCACGCACGAAAGGTTCGTCGAGCAACCTGACGTACATGCTGCTCGGCTACTTCCCGGACTGGATCGTCGCGCGGCTGGGCGTGATGGAGTTCCTCGCGTCGGGCCTCGGCGATACGGCGCTTCAGAACGACATGACGTACCTCCGCGGCATCCAGCACATCGACGCCGGCCCGCGCCACGCCGCCAGCTTCGTGCTGTGCGACCAGTTGGTGGTCGCGTAGGCGAACGGCCGGTGTCAGCCGGCCGGTGAGGTGTGAGGGCCGCGGGTCGTGGTTCGGTCCCACCCGCCGGCGGACACCGGCCGTTCGCCGCAATCACACGGAGC
>CAZBXY010000264.1:0-11227 GCA_964495365.1 uncultured Frigoriglobus sp.
GGGCTGGAGTTCGCAGGCGCGGCGCAGGGCGGAGAGGTCGTCTATGGGAGAAGGGAAAGAGAACGAAGAAGGAGAAGACAAAGCTCAAATCTCAACGGACCCTCACCGCGGCCCGCGCGCCGTAGTCCGCAAGGCGGTAGCCCGGAACGTCCCCGTACAGGATCACCCGGCCGACCCCCGGACCCCAGCACGCGCCGGGCACGCCGCGGGACGCGGGCAGGAAGGCGCCGGTCAGGTACGAGAAGGTCTCGGTGTCGAGCACCTGTCCGCGGCGCTCCAATGCATCAAGGAACTGGATGATGTACGCCTCAGGCGTCAGGCCAAACTCTCCTGGAAGAAGATCGCACAGGTATACATCCGGAGCGCGTCCGCACTCCGGTTGTCGCCTCGGGCCAACCGTCTGCCCCTGACCTTCGCGCGGGAGGTTCTGCAGATCTCCCTCCACGAGCAGCACGTCCCACCCGCGGCCGCTCCCGGCCAGCATCTCCTCCTTCGTGCGACCGCCACCGCGGTTGCCGGTGAAAGACCGGGGTTCATACACGAGAGGCTCGCGCTGGTATCCGTCCCACACCCAGAGCGGCTCTTGTTCGTTGAACCTCCCGACGCCCCGGAGCGTTGCTGCGTTCCGCTGGAGTCCCTTCCGCCACGCATCGAGAAGTTGCTCCAATCTCAATCCGAACGGCACAAGCAGCAATGTATCGAAGCCCTGGGCAAGCTTGAGATGCATCCCGGGTGTCTGCATTCGCTCCAGGATGTCCTCGAACGCCGGGAGTGGGTAGCGGTTGCCGTCGATGGCGGTGAGGAACCGCTCGTCGTCCTCTTCTTCGAGCAGGTTCAGGGACGTGAGCAAGCCGCGTTGCAGGTCGTACTGGAGGCGGAGTGTCTGTTCGAGGTGCTCGGCGTCGAGGGGGACGTCGCCGCGGACGAGGTGGTCGTAGCGGGTGCGGAAGGTATCGGTGTCCTCGGGGTGATCGGCCATGTCCTTCAGTTCTGCGGCCACCGGCTTCCACCCCGGGCTCGCCACCGCTGAGGCGGGTAAGCGGATGAACGGGACGAGGCCGCCGACCTGCCGGCGGATGGCGACGGAGTGGCGGAACACGTCGTCGCGCTCGCCCTGCTCGCCGCCCTCGGTGAGGCAGTCGGCCAGCGCCTGTTGGGGCACATCCTCATCGGGCTGGAGTTCGCAGGCACGGCGCAGGGCGGAGAGGTCGTCTATGGGGGGAGGGGAAATCACTCTCGCAACTATTATACCATGATTCAGCATTCCCTGGAAGGACGGCGGGGCGGACCGGGGACGAGACGGGTGATCGACCGCATCCGCCGTGACGCAGGCCCCCGCGTCCGGGGGGCGGCCAGTCCATCCGTCGCATCCCCTCTTCGGCCCGGCTTCATGCACGCCGTTCTGCCCGTCCGTTCCTCCCTCAGTCGGTTGCGGCTGCGACGCGGGTGCTGCCTCCTCCGAGCCAATTCGTCGGCCGCATAGACCTGCCATGCCATGACCCCGCCCGCGGGCACCTCTGTTCCTTCCCGGCCATTCTCCCCTCTCCTACGCTCCGCCGCGCACCTGCGATTCGCAGGCGCTCCGGTTCTTCACTCCACAGAAGGGTACAACTCATGTCCGACCTCATGCTTCACAAGGGCGGGCGGCTCTGCACGCACGACGAGCTGCGGGCCGTCCCCACTCCAGCAGCCGAGGGCCGCTGGCACCCCGTTGCGCACGCGCAGGTCCTCGAGACCGTCACGGCCACACTCACGGGCGCGGGCTACGCGGTCAAGGCGCAGTCGCTCGCGGTCGCTCGCGACGGCAAGCGGTTCTTCGGGACGCTCGACCTCACCACGCCGCTCACGCCCGACAACGCGGTGGCGCTGGCCGTCGGGATCCGCAACTCGACCGACAAGAGCTTCCCGCTCGGATTCTGCGCGGGCTCGCGCGTCTTCGTCTGCGACAACCTGGCCTTCAACGCCGAGCTGCTCGTGAAGCGCAAGCACACCCGGTTCGCGGCCCTGCGATGGAACAACGAGATCGCGGCGGCCGTGCAGAAGCTCCCGAGCTTCGCGGAGGCGGAGACCGCGCGGATCGAGCGGCTGATGGCCACCGACCTCACCGACGACCAGGCGCTCGCGTTCCTCGTCCGCGCGATGGAGCGGCACGTCATCGCCGTCCCCACGATCCCCAAGGTGCTCGCCGAGTGGCGCACCCCCCGCTGCGACTACGGCACCGGCGAGCGGCCGACCGCGTGGAAGCTGCTCAACTGCTTCACCACGGTCCTGGGGAGGGAGCGGGCCGTCCGCAGCCCCAACGAGTACGCGGGCCAGACGATCCGCCTCAACGCCCTGCTCGCGCGGCCGGAGGACAGCGATGTCCCCGTCTCCGCGTGAGCGCGGGCCCAACTCCGGCTCCTTTCAGAAGGGGCCGGACCCCCGCCGTCACGTCTTCACCGCCGAGGAACGACTCCGCGGCGGCCGCAACTGCGCGAGGAAGTACACCGTCTGCGGGCGGTGGCACCTCGACTGGCTGGACCGGTGTTCCACACGCAAGAAGGGAGAATACTGACATGGCGAAGAAGAAACCCCCGCCCGACGGGGCCGGAGAGAACGGCACCGCGATCGCGGATCCGCCGGGGATGCCCCGGCCGCAAGACGGCACCCGCGAGGCAGCCATGGGAGAACCGACGGCGAAGCCGACACCCCCGAACCGCCCGGCCGCGAGTTTTGCGGCGAACTCGGATCAGACGACGCGGATCGAAGTGGCCGTGTGGGCGAAGGTGGTCACGGTGAGCGCGCAGGAGGAGTACACGCAGTACGCGCTCACGCTGAGCCGCTCCTGGCAGAAGGACGGGAACTGGCATGGCAACGCCAGCTTCCGCATCCACGACATCCCGGTCCTGCAATACCTCGTGGAGCAGGCCTACCACTGGTGCGTCGCGCAGCGGACGACCGTGCAGATCGGCGACGTGCCGCTGCCCTTCTGAAGAACCCGCCGCAGTCCCCACGGGATTGCGGCAGCCCCAACCTCCCGGTTGGGGTTTTTTCAAGACTTGGTACACCGCGGCCGGGATCCGAGCCACCATCGTCTCGGCCGCCGAGCGGATCTCGGCAATGCGGTTGGGGGGAGTTGGTGCAGAGGGGCAGTCTGCTCCAGGCCCGGTGAGGGTGCAAATGCAGGCCCGGCAGGAAGGCAGGATCCGCTCCTCGCCGAAGCGGCGGTGCGTCTCAAACGTCAAAGAGTGACCAGACTGCGCTCTCGCCGGCCTCTCCGCGAATCATGGCCCAGAGAACCCGACGCAGTGCCGTCCGGCGGAAGCGGGTCAATGCGAACTGTTCCAGGGGATGTTCGCTGGGGATCTTTTTCGCACGATGCCAGGCGGATGCGTACTCCGACACGGATTCCTTCACATTTCCCCAGCGGGCGTAATTCGCTCCGTTAAGGTAGCTGTTGATGACGAGATCAAGGGGGTGGAACGCGAGCGGGTCAATCTCGGGGATCCCATAGTAATCCGAGATGCCCGGGGTGCTACCGGAGAGCTCTCTCTTCCTCCGGTGAAAGTACCCTCCCGGTGTCGTCACATCCTGGAGCAGGGCGGTGAGGGCAAATGGACGGATCGGCAGGGAAAACGCTTGCGCGATGCCCTCGAACACCGGAGCCACCGCGATAAAACCGAGTCCCGACGGGCGGAGGGGATAGCTGTCCCCCGCGCGCCGCGCTTCCTCTGCCTTCTCTTCCTCTGCCCCGGAATCGACCCTGGCGTTGTACTTTGCAAACGGTGCCGATCCGTCGGTCGCCTTGGCCCGGGCTCGCGACAGCGCCGACTCGAGTGTGTCCCTATCGCCTTCCGGTGCTACTGCGTCGTCCGAGAACGACGACTGCGACTGTCTCCCGATCCACTTCCTCAGTCTTTCCAGATCGGCCCGGAACCGCTGAGCGGGCTTCCCCGTGAGCTGATCGGCATTCCCGGTTCTCTGGAGCGAGAGGATCTTGCGGAGTGCCGTGTGGCACGTGGCGGACGGAGCTTGATCGATCAGGGCGGCCACCGCGTAGAGGGGGTTCGTGGACGAGAACGCGGCGTCAGGGTCCGGGTCGTCGAGGTACAGTTCGTCCGGGTCGAGAGGCATGTGCCGATCGAAGTCCCGCCCGCGGAGCCGGATGTCACGGACCTTGATCGCCGCGTGCCTGACGCAGACTCGGAGGTAGGCCGCGAGGCGGGGGCGGTCCGGAAACCTGCCGAGATCCGCCAGTGCTGCCAGGAATGCTTCCTGGACGACGTCATCGGCGTCGGGAGGATTCCCGGTAATCCCTTCTGCCTCACCCACAAGCCACTCCCACATTCCCATCATGTGGGTCGTGCACTCGTCACGGTCCATCTCCGTCCCCCTCCGAAAAAAGTTCGGGAATTATCCGGGCGGGAATGGTGCGCCCAGATTTGTGGAAGTGAGGGGAGCGATGGCAACTGTGCAACTGCTACAAAACCCTACCTCGAATCGAACGCGGTTTCAAGGTGCAAATCGATTGGCAGAAATGGCTTATGGATACAGACATCCTGCCACCCACGCTCTGTTGGGACGGGGAAGGAGTTGTCAGCTTTAATCGCGACGAGGTGCTGCGATGGCGACGGACAACACGCACGACAAGGAACGGTACTCCCGGGCCGACTTCGCGACGCATTGGTCGGAGGCCGCGTTCCAAACCCGGCTCGACCCGATGTACGACTGGTGGGAGCGGTTCAACCGGGAACACTTCGGTGCCCGCCTCAAGCCCCCGCACATCGACATCGGGCGGACCGCTCCCCGCAGCCTCGGCGAGTGCGCGCCCACCACGGGGTACGGGGCGCGGATCGCGGTCGTCATCTACGAGGGACTGGCGTTCGGCACCAACAGGGACCTGGTGACCAGCCCGTGGCCGCCGGCTCCGGGCACCGGGCGGATGATCGAGGATCTGCTGCTCCGGTTCACCACCCGGCAGTCCGTCCTGGAGGAGCAAGATGCGGAGGAGCGCGGGTACGACGGGTTCCCCCCTGGGCGGTCGAGTTCGCGCCCTGGTGGCTGCTCTGGAACAACGGCTGCGTGCGGAAGGTGGCGGAGGCGATCCGGGAGTGGCGCGCGTTCTACGACCTGCCGATCCTGGCGGACGCCCTCGAGGACGCGGGATGCGGGGATCCTCGGATCCTGCGGCACCTGCGGGAGCCGATGGAACACACCTGCCGCTGCTGGGTGCTCCGTGGTCTCCTGGGCGGTGAGGAAGCGACCGGAAGCTGACACTAATTGAGCGTGTTCAGGAGTGACGATTCGCGAACACGGCCGCGGTCGCATCGACCGCGGCGGATTGTGCGGAGACCATCGGGGAGCGGACGCTCGGACACCGCTGCCCGGTCATCCAAGAAGCGTTCCCACAGGGAACGTGGTCCGAGGTGGGCATCGATCGCTTCGCGATCGCTCGGCAGATGCCCGCTGGAGTTGGAAGTGGGAGGAGAGTGGTTGCACACTCTCCCCCCTGCCGAGCAAGCCGACGTAACCGACTTGCCCAGCCCCAGACCCTCCGTAAAGGGCAAGGGGCCAAGCACGGACGCATCTAACCGCGCAGGATCCGTGCGGTCAAGCAAGTCTCGTCGGCCCGCCGTTGTTGGCGGGCCGTTGCCATTTCCACAGATCTGAGTTCCCGCGATGGGGCCGGCGCGCCCCGGACGCTCACCGTACGCGCCGAGGGAGAGACACGATGCCCGGACGACAAATCCCGCCGGAGATCAGGGCGTACCTCGGCCCATGCCGCGAGCCGCGGGGGCTGGTCGAGAAGGTGATCGAGGAGTGCGGGCTCGCCAAGCTGACGGGTGACTCGGGCCTGACGGATTTCGACCCGCTCGTCGTGATCCTCACGCTCGTGACCAGCGAGATCGAGGGGCGGGGCAAGTCCCTGGACGAGCCGAGGGTCCGCAGGGCGTGGTGTGAGATCGTGCAGCGGGTCCAGAACGACGAGGCGGGACTGGATCACAACTCCTTCCTGCCGTGCCGGTTCTGCGACCAGGCGTTCGAACCGGTCGTGGATGAGACGCTTCTCGCGCTCTTTTTGGCGTGGCACCGGCACGGGGGCACGGCCAACCTTCTCGCCATCCACCGCTGTCCTGCCTGCGGCGGGACGCTCGCCGCGAAGGAGACGAGGCAGTACGAGGGGGACATGCACACGCCGGAGCCGGGCCACGAACGGACCGACGAGGAGTGGGTTGCACTCCTGCTGCAGCACGCCGAACTGTGACGGCTCGCGGGCATGCATGCCCGAGCCATTGACGGCGAGCCACCCTTGCATGTGATCGCACACAGGTCCGCGGGTACGTCCCGCGCGACAGCGCTCCCCTCTTGCCCTCGGGCTGCGGCGGGCGCGCGTTGAACCACCCACCCGGCCGTCGTGCGTTCGCACCGTGCGAGCGCGACCTAGCCGGGGTATGGGCGCAGAGCCGACGGGCACGGCCGCCCGGACCGTCCGCTCTGCGCGCCGGGTCGGAGGTCTCACGCACAACCGCCTCGTCCGGTGGGCCGGACGTGATTCTGCGGTGACTGCCGGCGACGGACGCCGGCGGGTTCCCTCGCACGGACGCGTACCCGGAGGATGTCATGACACCATTCGATGCCGACAGTTTCGCTGATGAGAAGGACGCCGACGACGACGGGTTCGATGCACCGCCTGTCTCCCGGACGCCCCACGCGCCCCGGCCCGACCCGCTGCGTCCCCACCGGGCAGCGCCGCCTACGGAGCCGAAGCCAGCTCCGCGGGAGATCGCCCGGGATCCCAGCGTGGACCCGGAGTCCGACCTCCCCACGGTCCGCACACGCGTCGATCTCGACGACGTTGCCGTTCCCACCCCGGCACACGGTGCCCTCCATCCTGCCTCGCCGCGTTCCCACCGGGCCAAGCGGCCCGCGTGTCCCAAGCCCGCACCTCCGGCACCCACTCCGCCGGAACCCACCCGGGCGGCCGTCGTGGCGCCGGAGCCCGACCGGCCCCCGGTCTGCCGCAGTCGCGCGCGGCCCCGTCGGCGTTTGGCAGTGGCCGGACTCGCCGGCGTGGCCGGGCTCGTGCTCCTGATCGGCTCGCTGGCTGCGAACACCCGCGCCGAGACGAAGGCCGGGGCGACGGAGGCCCCCTCCGCCAAGTCCCCGTTGCCCGCGCCGCCCCCGCGCGACCCGGTGTCCGCCGTCGGCGAGGCCACGGCGGCCGAGCAGGAGATCGGCAAGCGGGAGGCCGAGGCGCTCGCGTCGCTCCGGGCCCTCGACCTGATCCTGCGGCAGTGGAAGCCCGGCGACCTGCGGCAGGAGCACCGCGCGATCGCCGAGTACAAGAAAGTGGTCCAGTCGCTCCGGGCATTCGCCGACCAACTCATCCGCGGGCACGACGGCGCGAACAAGGCGATCCAGGCGTACCGGGCCGCCCTCGAGCGCGCGCCGGAAAAACTGGACGCCGCGGCGGCGGTGTACGGGCGGTACGCCGCCGAGGAGCCCGTGGAGGCCCTCAAGTCCCAGTACGCCCTCATGGGCGAGAAAGCGAAGGAGATCGCCGCGGAGTACGCGAAGCGGGCGAAGACCCTCGAACTCACCGAGAAGGAACTGACCTCCAAGATGGAGTTCGTCCGCCGCTCGCGGATCTTCCTCGACCGGCTCGACGCCTACCTCGACCTCCTCGTCGCCGGCCAGTCCGACGGGGCCGAGCTGCAGAAGTACCTGGAGCAGCTCCACCAGTACATCGCGCACTTCGAGACGAGCCTGCAACAGTTCAAGGCGGTCACCGACCGGATCGCCGCCCCGGCGCCCGCGCCGGTCCAGCCGAAGAAGTGAGTCGATCCACGGTACGGAGCGGGCACGCCTCGTGGGTGCCCGCGTCCGAGCCACGGGTCTGCCGACTCCGTGGGGCAGGCCCGGTCACGGACGTCGCGGAGAGTCAGTTGCTCCATCCGATCCACCTGTCGATGGTCCCCGACCATGACCACCCGTGTACTTCTCCGCCGTGCCGTCCTCCCCCATGCAGTCCTCGCACCGCTGCTGCTCGCCTGGTGTGCCTCCGCGACGCGGGACCCCGCGCTCCCCTCGTGGGTGCCGGACGCGACCCGCGCCGCGGCGATTGCGGGGGTGGTCGCCGCGTGGGTCGCGTCCGGCGTCGCCGTCGGGCGGCCGCTGGTCGGTCCCTTCACCCCCGGTGACTGGAATCGCCTACGGTCGTGGGGGCGATCAGAGGCCGACACGGCGTGGCCGCTCGTCGTGCTTGTGGCCGGAGCTCTGGCCGGCGCGATCATGTACGCCTTCCTCCAGGAACTCTGGTGGTCCCCCGTCTGGTTCGCGCTCTTCTGGCAGGTGGTCGACCTGGCCGTGCTAGGAATCGCGTTCGCGCGGTCTGGCGTGTTCCGGGCCGACCCCGCGGAGGCCGAGCGGCAAACTGCGGAGGACGAACGGCGGGCCGCGGAGGCCGAGAAGGCGCGTCTTGCAGGCGACCGTGCGGCGGCCGTGGCGGCGGTCCGCGGGTTCCACGCCGAACACGCCGACCTGATCGGCGACGAGTACCCTCCGGTCCGGCTCGACGCGGAGCTGCGCGTGCGGATCCCGGACTCGGCGTCCCCGTCGGACGCCTGGAGCGCCGCCCGCGACCTGCTCGCCCGGCTCCAAGACGTGGCGCGGCAGGAGCGGCGACGGCGCGACAAGGAACTGGCCGCGGCCCTGCCGGCCGACCCGATCGCCGACCGTTCGCTCGACGTGCGGACACTGATCCGCACCCTCGAAGTGCAGACCGGCCAGATGGACGGGGAGATCCTCCGCCAGCGGGAGGAGGGGCTCAACACCGCCGTCCTTGAACGCCAGCTCGCCGACCTCCGCCGCCGCAAGCGGGACGCCGAGGACGAACTCCGGCGCCTGGCCGAAACCCCACCCCCTGCACCCGTACCGGGAGGCTGACCGTGTCCGTGAAAGCCCTGCTGCTCGCCCTCGCCGCCGCGCTCGTGTGGGTCGCGACGTCACTGCTCCGCCTGGCCCCCGGCGGTCCCCAGCCGGGTGGCCCCGCCCCCACCCCCGTGCCCGCGCGCCGGCCGCCGCGCCCGCCCAGGCGCCCCGCGCGCCGGCCCGCGGCACCGCCTTTGACGTCGGCCCTGTTTGATTCCCGCCCGGTGACGTTCCCCCTCGGGTGGCGGCCCGCGGTCGTGGCGGGCCCGTTCGCCGCGGGCAGCCGGCCGTTCGTCTACAACGAGGTCCACGGCTCGCACCACCAGCTGGTGCTCGGCACCACCGGGTCGGGCAAGTCGCGCTACTGCGAGTTGCAGTGCCGGTTCCTGATCGACGCGCTGCGCGGGTTCTGCTTCATCGACCCGGACGGGGACACAGCGGAGAACCTGCTGGCGTACGCGCTCAAGAAGGCCGAGGAGGAGGGCAGCGACGCGATCTGCCGGCAGATCGTGTACGTCGAGCTGTCGTTCGCCACCCTCCCATCGTTCGACCCGTTCGCGCCCCCGGACTTCTCCGACCTGCCCCCGGGACTCCGGGAGAACGCGTATCGGGCCTGGTTGTCCGTTAAGGTGGACGCGTTCTGCGAGGTCGTCCAGAGCAAGCAGGGGGCCGGCGACTTCGTCGGCATGGCCCGGCTTCAGCGGGCGCTCCGCAACGTCCTCACTGCCGTCGGGACGGCGGTCGACCCGTCCGGCCGGCACCTGCCCCTCTCCGAGGTGTTCGCCTTGCTGGACTGCGACCACCGGCGCCACGCGGAGGTGTACGCGGTGGTGGCCCCGCACCTCCCGGAGGACGTCCGGGCCGAGTTCGAGCGGTGGCACGGGGCCGACCGGCGTCAGCGCCTACAGGAGACGGAGTCGTCCCTGAACCGGCTCCGCAGCCTCCTGTCCCCGCTCGTGATGGCGATCTTCACCGAGCCCGCCCGGCGGATCAGTTTCCGCGACACAATCGATGCCCGGATGATCCTGCTCGTCAACCTGCGGCAGTCGGACTTCCTGTCCGCCGACCAGCAGCGGGCGATTGCGACGCTGTTCGTCCACGAGATCATGACCGCGAGCATGGTGGCCGACCGGTACGAGCGGCCGGTGTGCCCGTACTACCTGTACATCGACGAGGCCAGCCTGCTGATGGAGACGTGCGGGTCGGAGCTGGAAAACATCCTCAAGCGCGGCCGGAAGTACAAGCTGTCGCTCACGCTGATCGGGCAGTTCCTCGGCCAGTTCCGCAACGACCGGATCGACATGATCCCCGCCGTCCTGAACCTGTGCCGCAGTTTCGCGTGCTTCCTGCACAGCAGCCCGGACGACCTGGACATCCTGAAGCACTACTTCGGGTACCCGAACCTGGACTTCGCCGAGCTGATGCAGGTGACGGACCGGCCGGACGGGTACGAGTTGCTCAAGCTCACGGACTACGCCCGCAGCTACACGTGCGGGACGAACTGGAGCCTCGGGGCGAGCGCCAACCAGTCCACGAGCACGTCCCAGCAGGTAACGCACTCCGAGCAGCACACCGCCGGCGTGTCGGACGCCGCGGGCGCGCAGGCGAGCCGGTCGGTCGGCGCCGTCGCCAACACCGGCGTGTCGCAGCTGTACGACGCGCACGGGCGCCCGTCCGGGACGACGGCGTCCGCCGGCGGGGCGGCGAGCGCCGCGAACTCCAGTGGGACGAGCCAGGTCCACACGGTCCAGTCGTCCGACTCGACCGGGATCTCGACGGCACGCGGCACAGCCGAGCAGCACGGGACCGGCTCGAACGTCTCGCTCGGCGGGAACGAGGGCCGGGGCGTGACTGAGACGGAGAAGACGACCGTCGTTCCGAAGACGCGGGAGGAGTGGCACCCCACTGGGCGGCTGCGGACGGCCGTCGAGGACCAGTTCCACCGCGTCGCGCAGGTGATCAGCTCGCTCCGCAACCGGCAGGCCGTCGTCCGGCTCTTCGGGGAGGAGCGGACGTTCCGCATGGACGTGGGCGACGTCCCCGACGTGTTCCCCGAGCCGCGGGAGATGGCGGAGCGGGTGCGCGCGTTCAAGGCCCGGATCTTCGCCTCACACCCCTTCTACTTCACGCCGGACCTGTCCCCGGGCGCGGAGGCGAGGCGGCTGGACGCGTGGCTGCGGGGCGGGGCGGGGGCGGCCGACGACCCGCTCATCGTGGGCGGTGCCGACGAATCGGGCCCCTTCGCGTGAGGAGGATGTCATGCAGTCGGAGAAGAAGCTCGCCGTCCTCAAGCACACGCGGACGCGGAAGTACACCA
>CAZBXY010000265.1:0-11202 GCA_964495365.1 uncultured Frigoriglobus sp.
TCGTGAAGAAGGCCGGGGCGGTCCGCCGGGCCAAGCTCTACTACCTCCGCGACCGCGTCGGCAAGGCGACGAAGATTCGTGACGACGTGAAGCGGCAGACCAAGATCGACCAGAACCTGAAGGTCGCCGCCGAGACCGCCGCGAAGGCCGCCCAGGAGGCGGCCGCCGCCGCGACCGCCGCCGGCGGCGAGAGCAAGTCGGCCAAGAAGAAGCGAGAGCGGAAGGAAGCCGAGGCCGCCAAGAAGAAGTAACTGGGCGCGTTCGGAATACGTCGCGTTGGGAAATGAGCCATTCGGAAGTGAGCCGTTTGGAAGTGAGCCGCGACCGGCAGGGAGCGGGCCCGTTTGGAAGTGAGCCGCGACCGGCAGGGAGCGGGCCAGCCACCTTCGTGGGATGTGGTTCGCCCGCTCCCTGCCGGTCGCGGCTCTATGTCGTGGGCTTTCCGATGACACCCACAGAAACGTCCGAAACCCCTCCTTCCGGCGGCTTCTCGCGCTGGCCGTGGTGGCGGCGGTGGTTCGGGCGCCGCAGCGAGCGGGCCGCGGCGCGGTACCTCCGCAAACTCGGCTACCGGTTGCTCGCGGCGAACGTTTCGGATTCGCAGGGCGAACTCGACCTAATCGCCCTCGACGGCGAAACGCTCGTGGTGGTGGAAGTGCGATCGACCGCCAGCGACCGCCCGGACGCGATCGAGCAGACCGCCGCGTCGGTGGACCTCCGCAAGCAGAAGAAGATCGTCGGGGCCGCGACCCGCTTCCTGGCCGCCCGCCGGTTGCTCGGCAAGATCGCGATGCGGTACGACGTACTCGTCCTCGCCTGGCCGGACGGCGCGCCCGAACCGACCATCAAGCACATCCCTCATGCTTTCGAGTCCACCGGCCGCTACCAGTTCTTTACGTGAGCCTGCGATGTCCTTTCCCCCGGTCGATGAACAACTCGCGGTGATCCTGCGCGGAACGGCGCAAGTCGAGACCCGCGAAGAACTTCGGAAGAAGCTCGAACGCAGTTTCGCCACCGGCAAGCCGCTGCGCGTGAAACTCGGGATCGACCCCACCGGGTTCGACGTTCACCTCGGTCACACGGTCGTTCTCCGCAAGCTCCGGCAGTTTCAGGAGTTGGGGCACACCGCGGTCCTTATCATCGGCACCGCGACGGCCGCGGTCGGCGACCCGTCGGGCCGCGACGCCAGCCGCGCCGGGCTGACCCCCGAGCAGATCGACAAGAACGCCAAGACGTACCTTGAGCAGATCGAGAAAGTCATTCTCCGTACGCCGGACCGGCTGGAGGTGCAGCCCAACGGCGAGTGGTTCGCGAAGTTCGGGTTCGCGGACATGCTGCGCCTGCTCGGCAGCACGACGGTTCAGCAGATGCTGACGCGGGAAGACTTCAACAAGCGGTACACGGCCGTGCCGTCGGTCCCGATCTTCCTGCACGAACTCCTCTACCCGCTCATGCAGGGGTGGGACTCGGTCGAGATCCGCGCCGACGTGGAACTCGGCGGCACCGAACAACTCTACAACCTGATGGTCGGGCGTGACCTCCAGCGGTCCGCCGAGCAGGAGCCGCAGATTTGCCTGACGTTGCCGATTCTTCGGAGCTGGACGCGGAACGAGGAGACCGGTGAATACCAGAAGATGGGCAAGAGCCTCGGCAACTACATCGGGCTGAACGAACCTGCAAAGGAGATGTTCGGCAAGACGATGCGGATTCCCGACGCGCTCATGAAGGAGTGGTTCGAGTTGCTCACGGACCGGAGTGACGACGAACTGAAGAAAGTTGCGGATTGCCACCCGAACGACGCGAAGAAGATGCTCGCGCACGACATCGTCGCGTGCTACCACGGGGAGCAGGTCGCAACCGAAACTCTCGCCGACTGGAACAAGCAGTTTGGCGGCAGCGGGGCCAAGCAAGACCCCGACCACATCGACGAGGTCACGCTCCCCGCGGCGAAGCTCGTCGCGGGAGCGATGCCGGCGGTCGATCTGATCGCCGAAACGAAGCTCGCGGCGAGTAAGGGCGAGGCGCGGCGGAAGATCGAGGAGGGGGCGTTCAACTACGGCCCGGACCGCACCAAGCCCACGGACGTGAAGGCGACCGTGCCTGTTGCGGACGGCCTCGTGGTGCGGCTCGGTCGGAAGATCCTGCGCGTCCGGTTGGTGTGACGCGCGGCCTTGCTGTGTGGGCCGCGCGCGATAGGATAACTCCGCACCGCGAACCACGCCCACGCGCCGCGTGTCTATCAAGTGGTTCGCGACCGGCCGCCTTAGCTCAGCGGTAGAGCACAGCTTTCGTAAAGCTGGGGTCCAGGGTTCAAATCCCTGAGGCGGCTCTCTTCTCAACGCCGCGAGGGGAACCTTGCGGCGTTCGGCGCGCCGGCCGCACCGCACGGTTGACCGACTCACGCTGAATGCCGCCCGACGTGACCCGTCGGGCCGGAGATTGGCCGGAGAACCCGCTCCCCATTGAGCGGGTTCTCCGGCCTTTTTTCATTTTCCCGCTGGAACCGATGGCCGACGCGCCGGGCGAACACGGGGCGCACGAACTTGGGCACGGGCACGCGCCGCCGCGCCCGTTCGCCCGGCTCCTGCTCGCCCCGGAGCGTCGCGACATCGGGGCGGTGCGCGTCGTCGCCGTGGTCGTGGCGGTCCTTTCGCTGGCGACACCCATCAACCTTGAGGCGCTGGGAACACCGTCCGCAGCGCCGGCGCCGCGAGTCAGGGCTGCCGCCGGCGGGCTTTTGGCTTTCGGCGGGTCGCGGCGCGGGCGGGGCGGAAATCCCCCAAAAAGCCGTGAAATCGTGGGGCGGGAGCGTCGTCGGAGAAAATGAGAGTTCCCCGTTTCTGCTTGACGGAGGCGCAAGCGGGGGCGTAAAGTGCTAGGTGAGGGTGTTTTCTCGTACTTATTCGTTCGGGCCGCTCCCTCGGACCCCCCACACAGTGGGTACGACCTTTTCTCCCGAGGTGTCTAATGTCTCGTCATCGGACGCGCTTTCATTCGCCCGCGTTCACGCTGATCGAGCTCTTGGTGGTGATCGCGATCATCGCGATCCTCATCGGGCTGCTCCTCCCCGCCGTCCAGAAGGTGCGCGAGGCCGCCGCGCGGATGCGCTGCACCAACAACCTCAAGCAGATCGGCGTCGGCCTGCACAACTACCACGCGACCTTCGGCAAGATGCCCCCGATGAGCCGCTACGACGGCTCGAAGACCGGCGGCATCCCGAGCCAGGCCCAGGGCGAACGGGGCAACCTGTGGATCTACCTGTTGCCCTACATCGAACAGGACAACGTCGGCAAACTGTCGAACCTGAACAGCCCGCGGAACCCGTCGATCGACGACGGGGCGACGGCGACGCAGTCGCTGGCCTCGAAGGTCATCAACGTCTACCTGTGCCCGTCGGACGCGACCCGCGAGCCGACCGCGCAGTGGACCAACGGGTGGGTGATCGGGAACTACATTGCCAACCACGACGCGTTCCACAACCCCAACGACGGCGGCTGGATGTCGGCCTGGGACTCGGGCGCGACCTCGTACCAGGCCAGCCTCGATCGCACCTACCAGGACGGCACCTCGAACACGATCGGCGTGACCGAGGCCTACGCCCACTGCCGCGGGTCCGGCACGCTCTGGGCGCACGAAACCGTCACGCCCGACTGGCACGCGATGTTCAACGACTGGAACGCCCGCGGGGTCGCGTCGAAGTTCCAGGTGCAGCCGCGGCAGTCCACCGACACCTCGATCAACCAGTGCAACCCGTACCTGCCCCAGATGATCCACTCCGGGGCGATCAACGTGATGCTCCTGGACGGCAGCGTTCGCGGGGTCAGCCCGTCGATCAGTGACGTGGCGTGGGCCGCGGCCCTGACGCCCAGCGGCACCGAGACGATCCCGCTCAACTGACGGCGATCGCAGGACGACCCAAACCGGGCGAGCGATTTTCGCTCGCCCATTTTCGATTCCTCCCGGCCCCGCCCCCGCCCCCGCGCCGCCCGAACCCGGGACGGCCGCGGGCCCGGCCCCCTCTTCAACCGGAGTTGCACAATGTCATTTCGCCAAGTTCGGCCAACCACCCGCCGGATCGTGGTGGGCGGGTTGCTCGCCTGCGGGTTCTTGCTCCTGACCAACGGGTGCGGCCCCGATTACAAGGCCCGCGGCTCCGTAAAGGGCAAGGTCACGTACAAGAAGAAGGCGCTGACAACCGGCACGGTCATGTTCACCAACAAGCAGGGGGTCAGCTCGTCCGCGCACATCGACACCGACGGCAACTACATCATGAACGACGCCCCGGTGGGCGACTGCCAGGTGACCGTGACCGTGACGGCGCTGCCGCGCGACCCAACGGTGAAGGCCCGGCTGACGGGCAAGGGCGGCGTGGGGCCGAAGATGCCCGAGATGAAGGCGCCCGAAGGGGCCGACGTGCCCGAGCTGCCCTCGGCCCCCACGGTCCCCAAGGAGATCGTGAGCATCGACCCGAAGTACGCGAAGCCCGAGACCTCCGGGCTGACCTGCACGGTCGAAAAGAACCAGCAAAAGACCTGGGACATCGAGCTGAACTAGCGCCGTGCCGGACCCGCTCCCGAACCGGACCGCCCCCGAACCGACCGGCGCCCCGGGCCGGGCGCGGGTCCGGCGTTGGGTCCTTCGGATTGTACTCGCCCTCGTCGCCGGCGGCGCGCTTGCGGCGGGCGGCTACTGGCAGTGGGACCGCGCCCGCGCGCGGGGCGCCTGGACCGACGCCGAGCAGGCGCTCGCCCGCCGCGACCTCGCGGCCGCCGCGACCCATCTGGACCGCTACACCCGCCTCCGCCCCGACGACCCCGCCGGCTGGTTCCTCGCGTCCCGCACCGCGCGGCGCCGCGGCAAGTTCGCCGACGCCAAGCGGTTCCTGGCCGAATACGAGACCCGCGGCGGACCGCCCGAACCCGCCCGGCTCGAGCGCGACCTGTTGCTGATCCAACAGGGCGCGCTCGGCGACAGCGACGTGCGGCTCCGCGCGTCCATCGACCCGGACCACCCCGACGCGGCTCTCATTCTGGAGGCGCTGGCCCGCGGGTACATGATCGCCGAGCGCTGGGCCGACGCGCGCCAGGCGTGCGAGATGTGGCGCAAGCTCCAGCCCGACGATTTCCGGCCGTGGCTCTGGGGCGGGCGCATCTCGGAGCGCATGGTCCAGGTCGAACAGGCGACCGAGTTCTACACCCGCGCCCTCGACCTGGCCCCCGAGGACCGCGACGTGCGGGCGGCCATGGGACGCCTGCTGCTGCGCCGCCGCGACCCGGGCGCCGCGAGCGCCCACTACGAGTGGATCGTCGCCCGGTTCCCCGACGACGCCGAGGCGCTCTTCGGCCTCGGGCAGTGCCGGATCGAGCAGGGCCGCGCCGCTGATGCGATCCCGCTCATCGACCGGGCGCTTTCCCGCGACCCGAATTCGTCGGCGGGCGCGGCCCTGCGCGGGCGGGCGGCGCTGGAGACCGGCGACGCGCCCGGCGCGGAGAAGTGGCTCCGCGGCACGGTCCGCGCCGAACCGGGCGACGCCGAGGCGCTCCACCTGCTGGTGCTGGCCCTCCGGGCACAGCGGAAGGACGCGGAGGCCGACGATCTGACCGGCCGGCTGGACGCGCTGCGAACCGACCTGCGGAAGCTCACCGAACTGTTGCGCGCGATCGACCAGCTCGCCGATGCCGCCCCGTGTCACGAGGCCGGGGTGATCGCGCTGCGGGTCGGGCGCACGCAGCAGGGGCTGAACCTGTTGCACGACGCGCTGCGCCGCCCCGGCGACCACCGGGCCACGCACGCGGCGCTGGCCGCGCACTACAAGCAGGCGGGCCAACCGGACCGCGCCCAGCACCACCAGAGCCTCGCGGACAAGCCCTGACATGCGCGCTATCGATCCGCTCCGCCGGGCCGCCGGGTTCTGCGTCCGCACGCGGCGCCGGGTGCTGTTGTGCGCCCTGGTTCTGGCCGCGCTGGGCTGGGGCGCGTGGACCGGGGCGCGGCTGGCCCGCGCGCACGTCGCACTCGCCGCCGCCAGGACGGCGCTGGAGCGGTACGACTTCCCCACGGCCCGCGAGCGCCTGCAAACCGCCGCCCGCCTGCGCCCGGGGAAGCCGGAGATCTGGCTCCTGGGCGCGCAGGTCGCGCGGCGCGAGGGCGAACTCACCGACGCGAAGATCCTCCTCGCCCGGTACGAGGCGCTCGCCGGCGAGACCCCGGAGGCGCGGCTTGAAGCGGCCCTCCAGCGAGTCCAACACGGCGAGATCGAGCGCGACGTGTACTACCTCATGTCACTCGTGGACGGCGACCACCCGGCGGCCGAGCAGATCATGGAGGCCTTGGCGGTCGGGGCCGACCACATCTACAGCTTCGACAACGTCCGGTTCTGGCTCCACCACCTGCTGGCCAGGTTCCCCAAGAACCCGGTCGGGCGGCTGATGCGGGCCCGCATGGACGACATGCTCAACAACCGGGACCGCGCCGCGGCCGGGTGCCGGGCGATCCTCGACGACTTCCCCGAGAACGTGAAGGCCCGGCTCCTGCTCGCCGGGCTGCTCGCCCGGGCCCAGCAGTTCGCCGAGGCCGCGACCGAGTACGAGGACGTGCGCCGGCGCCGGCCGAACGACCTCGAGCCGCTGCTCGGGCTGGCCCGGTGCCGCGACCGGACGGGCCACGCCGACGCGCCCGCGCTCGTGCGCGAACTGGAAGAGCGGTTCCCCAACAACGGCGAGGCGGTGCTGGAGTGCGGGCGGTTCGCGCTGAAGACCGACCGCCCGGCCGACGCGGAGCGGCTGTTGCGGCGCGCGGTGGACCTGGCCCCCAACGACCCCGAGGTTCGCTACCAACTGGGGCTGTGCCTCGAGCGGCTCGGCAAGGCCGAGGAGGCGCGGGCGCAGTTCGAGCGGTTCAAGCAGATCGAGGCCGATCTGAAGCGGCTCGGCGAGCTGTTGGAGGTCGTGGTCAAGACCCCGCGCGACCCGGCCCCGCGCCGGGAGGCCGGCATCATCTGTATGCGGAACGGGCAACCGGCCGAGGGTCTGCGGTGGCTCCAGGGCGCGCTGGAGGCCGCGCCGGCCGACCGCGCGACGCACGACGCCCTGGCGACGTACTACCTGGGCCAGGGCGACACCGCGCGGGCGAACTACCACCGCCAGCAGGCGCGGTGACCCGCAGCGCCCCGGAGCCCGACTCTCCGAGTCGGGTTCTTCTCTTCTCGTAACCCGGACCCGACTCGGAGAGTCGGGCTACGGCTACCTGCCGGCGCCGCTCCGCGGCCGAACCCCCTCACCGCGTCAACTGCCCGTACCAGTCCGTCAGTTTGGCCCGCACCTCGGGGGTCGGCGTCAATTTCAGCACCAGATCGAGTTCGCGCCGACCGGCGCCCGCGTCGCCGCCCTTGTGCAGGCACACCGCGAGCATGAACCGCACGTTCGGGCGCACCGGCTGGATCGCCAGCGCCGCCCGGCAATCGTCTTGTGCCCGCGCCCAGTCCTTCAGCGAGAAATACGCGGTGGCGCGGGTAACCAGGTGGTCCGCGGACGACGGGCTGAGCGCGATCAGCTTCTGCGCGGTCCGAATCACCAGTTCGTACTCCTCGGCCGCGAGCGCCGCGGCGGCGAGCTGCCCGAGCGCGACCTCCGATTCCGGGTTCAGGGCCACCGCGGCGCGGGCCGCCTCGATCGCGCGTTCCCCCTCGCCGCGGGCGGTGTAACTGCGGGACCGCGTCAGCCACGCCGGGCCGTCGTCCGGCCCCCGGCGCAACACGCGATCGAGCCGGGCGTCGAGCTGACGCCAGCGGTCGGGCGCGGCTCCTGTACGGGCCATTTCGTTGCCCAGCGCGATGGCGAGGTCGCGCTCGCGCTCCGCGGCGCTGGGGGCGTACGGGCCGGGCCGGTAAGCGACGAGCGGTTGCTGGCCCGGGGCGAGCACCTTCGCCCGCACCCCGCCGGCGTCAGGGCGCTTCATGATCCGGTGATCGGTGACCGCGACGTGCGCGACGTTGGAACTGTCGCGCGCTGGCATGTGGCAGCTCACGCAACTGTCGTTGTTCGCCTCCCGCTGCGGTTTCGGTAGCGAACACCCGCGGGTTTGATGACACGACAAACACAGTAAGCGGAAGTACTCGTCTGCGAAGTGCGGTGCCGGTTTCTTGTGCGGGTCGTGGCAACTGGTACAGCCCATCTTGCCGGCGCTGGCGGTGAAGCAGCGGCTCGATTCCATCTGCTCGAACTGCCCGACCGACTTGCGGGAATCGGTCAGGTCCGGGTGCCAGAGGAACGTGGTGACGAACTGTTCGAGCGGCAACCCGGGGCGGTACTCGATCGGGTCGCGCCCGCGCCGGCTGATCTGCACCGCGCCTTGCAAGTGGCACTGCCGGCACACGTCCGCTTTGAGGTCCGCGGGCAGCCGCGCGGGGTTGACAATCGACGTATCGGCGTCGGGAGTGGCGCCGCGCGAACGCTCGGCGACGTGAAGTTCACCCGGCCCGTGGCACCGCTCACACCCGATGCTCGCCTGGGCCGCAAAGAGCGGTTCGCGATAGCGGTTGATCGAATCGGGCACCGGTTCGGGCCGGTCGGTGTGACACCCCAGGCACCGCGACACGATCGGTCGGCGCATCTCCTTAGCCAGATCGAACCCCGGCGACACGTCCCACCGCTGGCGCTGGCCGAACCAACTGATCGGCGTCTGCCAGACGGCGCCGCGATCGACCGTCAGGTACGAGCGCCCGCGGCTGCCCGACCCGATCGCCAGATGGACCGGCACCTCGTACACCGGGTCGCCTGCGGCGCCGTTCGCAAGACCTACCGTGTGCCAGAAGCCGTCTTCCTTTCCGACCACGCTGAGACTGTATCCGGACGCTGCGAAGGAGGCGCGCGAGCCGGCGGTGTGATCGACGACCGCCCCGGGTCGCCACTCCGCGGACCGGCCCATCGGGTGTTCGTGGTAGGTTTGTGCGATCGTGTCGTGACACCGCCCGCAAACCGCGTCGCCGACATACTTGACATCGGGGCGGACGTTGCGGAACTCGGTGGCGAAGGCCGTTCGCGGATCGACCGGGGGCGATCCCGGTTCGGGGTCCGGCTCCGGTTGGGTTGGCGGTGGCGCCTTCGGCGGGGGCGGTTCGTCCGCGCGGGGCCAGACAAGCGCCGCGGTGATGGCACCGACCAGCAACAACGCCACAGCAAGAAGGGCCAACCGGCGCGGCGATTTTGCGGAATCGGTCATGGTGGAAGGCAATTATCCCAGGTCGCGGACGGGTTCGCCGTCGCTCAATCGGTTCCGCAGGTGCTGGAACTCGTCTACATACTGTAGCCGGTGGTCGATGCCGAGGTGATGCAGGATCGTGGCCGTGAGGTCGGCGGGCGTGACCGGTTTATCGGCGACGTAGCCGCCGTCGCGCGTGGTCGAACCGTACACCTGCCCGCCGCGGACCCCGCCGCCGGCGAGGATCGCGGTGAAGGCGTAGGGCCAGTGGTCGCGCCCGGTTTTTTGCGTGTTGGCGCTCTGCTCGAACTGACCGAGCTTCGGCGTGCGCCCGAACTCGCCGACCGCGACGACCAGCGTCGTTTCCAGTAATCCGCGCTGGTGTAAATCCTCGATGAACGCGGGAAACGCGCGGTCGAACAGCGGGCACAGCAGCGTCTTGAGTTTGGCGAAGCCGTGCTGGTGCGTGTCCCAGCAGGTGTTCACGCCGTCGATGGTCGTTTCGTCGTGCCAGTTCACCGTAACGAGCGACACGCCCGCTTCGACCAGTCGGCGGGCCATGAGCAGACTTTGCCCGACGGCGGTGCGGCCGTAAGCGTCGCGGACGGCGGCCGGTTCGCGCCGCAGGTCGAGCGATTCGCCCGCGGCGCTGCCGACCAGTTCGGTCGCGAGCCGGCGGTTCCGTTCGTGGGCCTCGGCCGCCTCGTCGCTCGATCCGCCCTGCAATCGGCTCAGGAGTTCGGTTCGCGCCGCGAGCCGCTCACGCGGCATCCCGGTCAGCCCTTCGAGAGCGAAATCCGGTTGGCTGATGTCGCCGTTCACGAGGAACGCGTTGTGGCGCTCGCCCATCCGTGCGCCGGTTTGCCCGGCGATTCGCTTCGCCTGCCCGGGGAACTGCAAGTACCACGGCAGCACCGCCGACGGCGGCAACCCGTTGTGCGGGCGGCCGTATCGCATGACGAGCGAACCGAGCGACGGCCAGTCTTCGCGGGTGGCCTGGTCGGTGGTCGGCGGGCCGAAGTACGGGCGCCCGCTGAATACCTCGCTGCACGCCGGGCCGTGAACGTTCATCCGGTGCGTCATCGACCGCAGCAGACACACCTTGTCCATGATTCGGCCGAACCGCGGGAGGTGTTCGCAGACGCGGATGCCGGGAACGGCCGTCGCAGTTGGGGTGAATTCGCCGCGCACCGCGTCCGGCGCGTCGGGCTTCATGTCCCACAGGTCGATGTGGCTCGGCCCGCCGAAGAGGAACAGGAACACGCAACTGTTGCGCTGGTGCTTTTCGCCGCGGGGCGCGGGCTGTGCGGCGCGCAGTTTCTGAAGGGCCGCCGGCGACAGTCCGAGCCAGGGTAGCCCGGTGGAGAGGAGAAACCGGCGCCGGGAGAGTCGTGGAAGAGTCATGCCGAGGTCCGGGGCAAGTCCGGTGCCGTGCGGGGCGGGTGGAATCGACTGTCGCACACCCCGACACCACCGTCAAGCGGCAATCCGATCGGTGAAAAAGTCGGGTAGACACCGGCCCGCGCCGCCCCCTACACTTCCAACCTTGCACGGCTTCGCCCCGCCTGTCGCACGGACGCGCACGGGACATGAACCTCGTCCACCTCACCGCCAGCACGTTCTTCGGCGGCCCCGAGCGGCAAATGCTCGGCCTGGCCCTCGCGCTACCCGACGGCGTTCGCACCACGTTCGCGACCTTCCCCGAAGGCGGGCGCGGCGGGGCGTTCCTCGACGAGGTGCGCAAGCACGGCTTCGCCACCGCGCCACTCAAGAACGACTTTCCGAGCGTGTTTGCGACCGCGAGCGAGCTGGTCGAGCTGCTCCGCGCCACCGCGTGCGACGTGCTCCTCTGTCACGGGTACAAGGCGCACATCCTCGGGCGGCTCGCGGCGCGCCGGGCCGGCATCCCGGCCGTCGCGGTCAGCCGCGGGTGGACCGGCGAAACGCGGAAGGTGAAGCTCTACGAGTGGCTCGACCGCCGGCACCTGCGGTTCATGGATCACG
>CAZBXY010000266.1:0-11182 GCA_964495365.1 uncultured Frigoriglobus sp.
GCGGGCGAAATACACGTTCACGAACTTCGCCCCGGCCTCGACCACGCGCCGCGCGAGCAAACACCCCTGCCCGTAGGTGGTGCGCCCGTAGGCGTCGCGGGTCCGTTTTGACTCCTTCGAAAGGTCGAAGGCCTGTTTGAATCGCGGTGAGGTGAGCATCGCGACCGCTTTCTGGTAGCTCTCGTCCAGCCCTTGCGCGACGAGCGAGGTTTCGAGCAGGTCGCTTTGTTCGTCGATCAGTTTGAGGATGTCCTTGCGGTTTTCGAGCCGCTCGACGCTGAGGTTGTCCGGGAGCGTGAGTTCGGGCAGTTTGAAGTCGGCCTTGTTCGGGTCTTGATTGACGAACAGCGGGCTGTGGGCCTTGCCGAGGAAGCTCGCGTGTTGGCCCGGCGTGATGGACCCGTCCGCGATGACGTGCGGGTACGCGACGAACGTCGCGACGCCCTTCGGCGCCGGGGCCAGCTTATCGACGATGCTCCCGTAAGCGGGAAACAGTTCGAGCGAGTCGCGGAGGCGCTGGTCGTCGGTGGGCGGGGCCACGCCGGTGAGGGAGTAGTAGCCGGCGGAGTTGTGGTTCTTCATCGTGTGCTGCATACAGCGCACGATCGTGAGCTTGTCGGCCAGCGCCGCGATCTTCGGAATGCGCTCGCCGAAGATGACGCCGGGCAGCTTGGTCTTGGTGACCCCGTACCACCCGCGCACGTTGTCCGGCGCGTCGGGTTTGGGGTCGAAGGTCTCGTGCTGGCCCGGGCCGCCCCACTGGTGCAGGAAGATGACCGCCTTGGCGCTGGCCTTGTGCCTGGCACGCGGGGAGTCGGCCGCCGCGAGCAACTGCGGGAACGACAGGCCCAGAAGGGACGTGCCGCCGACGCGGAGGAGGGAGCGGCGTGAGAGGGATGTGTGTGTCATTGCGAACTCCGAATCACCCTTGAACGAATGGCACCCTCTCGCCCGCGGAGAAGCGCTGCCACCTTCTCCCTCGCTGGGGCTCGAGCGGTTGGCGAATCCCGCTCCCTGGCGGTCGCGGCTCGCCAAGGCGCGACCCACTCGGGAACCGCTCTCAGTAGAAACCCTTTAGTTGGAGGTTCCGAATCTCCGGGGATTCATGAAATCGCCCCCGTCGGAATCCGGCCCAAACACGGGATTTCTACATAGCCTCCAGCGGGGAGAGGGTCAATGCATTGGGGAATTTTACACCGCGAAGCGGATCGCGTCTTGTAGGCAAAGGCCCTGCGCCCCTACGATGGCGCACCGAGTACGAGGCACAACGATGAGCGACGAGGCGGATTTGATCGGGTTGGACGACCTGCCGGACGACGCGCGGGCCGTGGTGGACGCCGCCGAGCGAGAGGTCGCGGAGGTGCGCGAGCGCGCCGAGCGCAGCGCCGGCGCCATCCGCGAGGCCGCCGAACGCGAGTGCGAGCAAATTCACGCCCGGGCGGAAACCGAACTCGCGACAGTGCAGCAAGCCGCGACGCGCGAACTCGCCCCGCTCGTGCGCACCTTGCTCGACCGGCTCCGCGAACTCCAGCAGCGGTACATGCGCGAGGGGCTGCTCGACGAGGCGCTGGCCATCCGCGCCCGCGTGCGGCAACTCCGCGGCGACCTGCTCGGGGTTCGCTCCGACCCGGGCACGCTGACCGAATTCACCGCCGCGGACGCCGGGCGCACCGCGCTCATCGAGGTGGTGGGCCGCGCCGACGGCAGCGTGTGGGGAACCGACGTTTACACGGCCGATTCGCGGCTCGCGGTCGCCGCGGTCCACGCCGGGGTGGTGCGCGAGGGCGAGCGCGGGCTGGTCCGGGTCGTGATCGTGGACGGCGCCGACCGCGGGTTCGTCGGCTCCGAGCGCAACGGCGTCCTCACCTACGACTACGCGAACTACCCGGTCGCCTACCGCGTCGAGCGTGTGTGAGTCGAACTCGTACAATCTCAGCACACGGCCCTTCCAAACTCGCGAACCTCATGCGCTCCGCCCGACCGTCCAACAAGCCGACCCCGGCACCGGTTCCGCTCCCACACTCCCAACCCGCGCGCCGCCCGCGGTGGGTGTGGGTGGCCGGCGCCGTCGCGCTCGTGGCGCTCGCGGCCGGCGGGTGGTACTACGCCCGCGAGCGCGAGCGTGGGGCCGAACGGGTCGCGGCGCTGGCCGCGGCGCACGACCAGCGCCCGGACGCCGGCGAGCGGCTGACCGCGTGCCTCACCCACGACCCGAACGACACCGAGGTACTCGAAACACTCGTGGTGTGGTCGCTCCGGAGTGGGGTGCCGTTCGCCCTAGTCGAACCGCACCTCGACCGGCTGTGCGAACTCCAACCCGCCAACCCGGCCCCGTGGCGAACGAGGGCTTCGCAGCGGATCCGCAACGGGCGCCTGGCCGAGGGGATCGCCGACGGGCTCCGCGCGCTGGAACTCGACCCGAACGACCACGCGACCCGCAAGGTCGTCGCGACCGTGGCCGCCGAGAACGGGGACCACGCGCTGGCCGCGCGCGAGTTCGGCCGGCTCCTCGATTCGTCCCCGCTCCCCCCGGACGAGTCCGCGGCGTCCCTGGTGCGGGTTCACCTGCAAGCCGGCGACGTGGCGCGCGCCGAGCAGGTGCTCGACCGGTACTTCCCGGCCGCCCGGCCCGGGGCCGAGGGCCGGTTCCTGCGCGGGCTGGTTCACCAGGCCGCCGGGCGCCACGCGGAGGCGATCGCCGAACTGCGAGCGGCGGCCGACCAGTCGGCGCCGGAACACCGCCCGCGGGCGCTGTTCGCCCTGGCGAAGTCGCTGTCGGCGGTCGGCCGCGACGACGACGCCCGGAAGGCGCTCGACGAACTCGACGCCGTTCAGGCGCGGGAGCGGGCGATTCTGGACGCCCGTCAGCGGCCGGACGACCTGAACTGTCAGGTCCGCGCGGCCGAGGCGCACTTGGCCGACGGGAAGCCGAAGGAGGCCGCCGAGTTGCTCGAACGGGCCACGGCGAAGCTCGGCCGGACCCCGGCCGCGACGGCCGTTCTGGCGCGGGCGTACCGCCAGCTCGGGCGCGAAGACCTCGCCCGACGCATCGAACAGGCCGGGCGATGACCTTCACCCCACCTTTCATGACAACGCGCACGCGAGTCGGGTTGCTGGTCGTTGTGGCGGTCGCCGCGGGCGCGCTCGGGGCGTGGGCGCTCGGTTTCTTCCGCGGCACGCAAAACGGGCCGCCCGTCGAGGAGCCGTTGCCCCCGGGCACCGTCCGGTTCGAGGACGTGGCGGCGCGGGCCGGGGTCACGTTCCGCCACTTCGACCCGGCCACACCCCAGCACCTCATCACCGAAACGATGGGCTGCGGGATCGCGTGGATCGACTACGACGTCGATGGGTGGCCCGACCTGTTCTGTGTGCAGGCCGGGCCGCTCCCGCCGGCGGCCGACCCGACCAAGACCCACAAGCTCTACCGCAACAACCGCGACGGCACGTTCGCCGACGTGACCGACGCCGTTGGGCTGAACAGGTCCGGCTTCGGCGTCGGCTGTGCGGTCGGGGACTACGACAACGACGGGTTCGATGACCTCCTCGTCACCGCGCTCGGCGGGGTCGCGCTGTTCCACAACGAGCCGGACCCGGCCGCACCGGGCGGGCGGCGGTTCGCCGACGTGACCGCCGGGGCCAGACTCGCCGGCACCAACCCGCACTACGGCACCAGTTGCGCGTGGGGCGACCTCGACGGCGACAGGTTCCTCGACCTGTTCGTGTGTAACTACGTCGAGATCGACCCGGCCAACCCGATGGTGTGCCGCGACCCGGAGAAGGGCCACCACCACTCGTGCCCGCCCACTGCGTATCCGGTCGTGTCGGCCAGGGTGTACCGGAACACGGGGAACGGCACGTTCGAGGACGTGACGGCCGCGTCGGGCATCGCCGGAGCGAAACCCGGGGCGGGGCTGGCGGTGGTGATCGTGGACCTCGACGGCGACGGCCGCCCGGACGTGTACGTGGCCAACGACCTGTTCGCCGCACACCTGTTCCACAACCAGACGCCGCCGGGCGGGCCGATCAAACTGGTCGAGCGGGCCGCGCTGACCGGCTGCGGGCTGGGGCCGGGCGGCGAGCGGATGTCCGGGATGTGTGCCGAGGCGGGCGACGTGGACGGGTCGGGCCGGCCGGCGCTGTTCGTCACCAACTTCCAGAGCGAGCCGAACGTCCTGTTCCGCAATCGTGGGGGGCTGCGGTTCGAGGAGGCCGGCGGCGCAGCCGGGCTGGCCGCGCCGAGCCGCAGTCGGCTCGGGTTCGGCGCCTGCTTTCTCGACGCCGACCTCGACGGCCACCTCGACCTCGCGGTCGCCAACGGTCACGTCTACCGCTCGTCGCAGCCCCTTCAGAACGTCCCGTACGCGCAGGAGGCTCAACTGTTCCTCGGCGACGGCCGCGGGACGTTCCGCGACGCGAGCCGAACGGCCGGGGCGGACTTCCTTGCCCCGCGGGTCGGCCGCGGGATGGCCCGGGGCGACTTCGACAACGACGGCCGGCCCGATCTGTGCATGTCCGCCGTCGGCGGGCCGGTCGCGCTGTTCCGCAACGCGACCGAAACCGCCAACGGCTGGATCGGGTTGAACCTCATCGGAGGCGGAAAGAGCAACCGCAGCGCGATCGGGGCCGTGGTGACGGTGGAAAGCGGCGGGCCGGGCCGCACGCACTTCGTGGTCGGCGGCGGGAGCTACCTGTCCGCGAGCGACCGGCGGCTGACGGTGGGCCTCGGCGCCGCGACCCGGGCCGACCGGGTGGTGGTCCGCTGGCCGTCCGGTCAGACGCAAGAATTCCGCGGGCTGGCGGGCGGCCGGTACTATCAACTCCGCGAGGGCCGGCCCGAAGCCGTGCCGCGGTGACGCCCGGAGTCACACGAGCAACATGAAACATCCCGACTGGTCGGCGTTTGTGGCCGCGATCGTCGCCGAGCCGGACGACGACACGCCGCGGCTCGTCGCCGCCGACTTCCTGGAGGAGACCGGCGAGCCGGACCGCGCCGCGTTCATCCGCGTGCAGATCGAACTGGCGCGCCTCGTGGCGTCAGAATTGGGTGAATCGCGTGAGGCGGCCGAACTACGACGGAAGGAACGCGTGTTCCTGGGACCGAAATCCGAAAAACCACACCTGTGGGCCGCGGAGGAGTGCCCGGAGCTGGTTCGCGCCGACCCGCGCGGGCGGTTGCATTTTGAAGGCACCGAGCGGCTGACGTGGCACCGCGGGTTCGTGGAACTGGTGCGCTGCCCGGCGGCCGAGTGGCTCCAACACGGAATCGCGGTACGGGCGCGCAACCCGGTGCGCGCGGTCGAATTGACCCACTGCGAACACGTGACCCGCGACGCGTGGTACGCCGGTTTCGACGCGCTGCGCGGGCTGCCCGGGATCTATCTGGCGCACGACGTGTACTTCAACGGGCTAAACGAACTCGGCGAATGGCTCCGGGAGTGGCTGCCGGACACCGAGGTCAGTTGGATCCCGTTCTGACGCCGTTCACCCCAGATCCCACATCACCACGCGCCCGCTCGCGCCGCCGGCCGCAGCGGTCAGCCCGTCGCCCGCGACGGCCAGCGCGTGGACTCGCGGCAGTCCCCACTTCCACACGGTCAGTACCTCACCCGTCGTCAGGTCGCGCAACTCGACGCGGCTCCGCTCACCGCGTATGAGGGCCTTCTGTCCGCACGGCAGCAGCGCGAACGGCGGGACGCCCGGCTCCGGTTGCGGTTGCGTCACGCGAACCAGGAACGTCGGCTCTACTACCAGGGGCTTCGCCGGCGGGAGGTCCGGTTCCGGCGGAAGTTCAAACGCCGCAATCAGATGCGCCGAAACCACGACGACCCGCGTTCCGTCCGCAGTGAACGCGACCCGCACAGGGTCGGTGTTCGGCGTCGAAAGCGAGAGCCGGACCGCGACGGTTTCGGTCGCCAGATCGCAGACCGAACAGAACGAATCGCCGGCGGCCCGGCGGCCGACCGCGAACCGGTGATCGGCCGTCAGCGCGCAGTCGTACATCGCGAAGTGCCCGGCCGGCAGCTTGCGCCCGATGCGCGACACGGCGAGCGGGTCCGGTGTTTCGCCGAACTGGTACAGGGCCGCGACGGTCGGAATCGCCGAGGTGACTGGTTCTGCCGGCGGGCGGTTGACGGTGCCGACGCGCGTCCACCCGGTTTGGAACCGCATGAACGGCCGGCCCGCGGTTACCTCCGCGATGCGGATCGCGGACCGGTCCGCGTTGAGCGAGTGTCGGCCGGTGGGCGCCGACTCGATCACGTTGGCGCGGTCGGCGTCGTGGCCGAGTTCGGTGCCGGTGATCGCGTCGAACAGCCGGAACCCGTGGAACGACTGCGCGACGCCGATCTTCTGACCGTCCGGGGAAAGGGCCAGCGCGGTGATCGCGTGGCCGGGGTTGATCTTCAGCGCGCGCATGGTGAATCCCGGACACGCGGCAGCGGCGCACGGGTTCGCGGCGCGACCCCGCGGGGCCGCCCGCCCTCGGTCCTCCTAACGGTGGACGCTCCCTCGGTCAAATTTTCCTGAAGGGCCTTGACACGGTTGGGCCGAAAGTGAATATGAAAGATTTATGAGTCGGTTCCGATAATTATCATCACTCAATAACCGGCCGACCCGCACCGACTCGCAACGGGCGCAGCAATGAAGGTACTTCAACCGGGACTCGTTCTCCTGTTCGTATGCGCGCTCCTCGCCGGGTGTTCGGACTCGGCCCCGGGGCGGTTCGCCATCTCCGGCAAGGTCACGCTCAACAACCTGCCCCTCAAGACCGGGATCGTGATGTTTGAACCGCTCGACGGACAGGACACCGGGGCCGTCGCGATGCTGAGCGAGGGTCAGTACGCCATCCCGCGCGAGAACGGCCTGAAGGTGGGGAAATACCGAGTGCGGGTCACGGCCGGGGACGGAAAGACGCCCGTGAATCCGACCAACCCCGACGAACCGCCAGGCCCTGGTGGCGGACCCGCCGGCGGGGCGAACATTATCTCCAAGGAGTTGGTTCCGGCCTCGTGGAACACTCAGTCGAAGCAGGAAGTCGCGGTGAAGCCGGACGGCCCGAACGCGTTCGACTTCGACATCAAGTAGGCGCCCTCTCGCTGCCCATCGCGGCGGGTTTCATTTCCTTCGGTCCATTCCTTGCGAATAGGGGGAACTCATGCGTCTGCCACGTCCGTTCCGCCCCGCCTTTACCCTGATCGAGCTGCTGGTGGTGATCGCCATCATCGCGATCCTCATCGGCCTCTTGCTCCCCGCCGTCCAGAAGGTCCGCGAGTCCGCCGCGCGCATGACCTGCTCCAACAACCTGAAACAGATCTCGCTGGCGAACATGAACTACGAGAGTAGCTACGGGACGTTCGTTCCGGGGATCAGCCGAACCGGCTGCTGCTGGGGCACCTGGATGATCCCGATTCTGCCGTACATGGAACAGGACAATCTGTTCAAGATCTACCGGAACTTCGGCGGGTTGGACGCAACGGCGGCCCCACCGAACAACGGCCCGCGGTACTCCGGTGGAGTGAACGCCACGGTCGCGAGGTCACGGTTGAAGACCTTCAGTTGTCCGAGCGACACGGCGAAGACCTGGAGCGGTGGTACGCTCACCATGCACAACTACGTCCTGAACGCCGGGAACACCAGTTTCTACCAGGTCAGCGTCCCGGTCGGCTGCACCGGCGGGTCCACGGTGGGGGCCAACGGGTGCGTGACGTTCGGCGGGGCCCCGTTCGGGTGGTACGAGGATCCGGCCACCCTCGCCGTCGGCGGTGACGCCTCCCCGACGAACTACACCACGGGTGACGCCACCCAGGGGAAATCCGGGCGGCCCCGCAAGATGACCGAGATCACCGACGGCACCAGCAACACCCTGTGCGTCTCGGAGGTGATTCAAGGCCCCCGCGGGGGAAACGACATCCGCGGGTTCACCTGGTGGGGCGGGGGAGCGGGATTCACCACGTTCCAGACGCCCAATAACCCCACCGCCGTGGACGTCATGACCGGAGGGGGCTGCGGACCATCGACGTTCACCCCGGCCATCTACCCGTGTACCACCACCTCGACCGCGACCCTTCCCCGAATGCAACTGGCCCGCAGCCGGCACACCAACGGTGTGAACGTGGCCCTGTGCGACGGGAGCGTCCGGTTCGTGAGCAACACCGTCAGCCTGATTACTTGGCGGTCGCTTGGCAGTTCGATGGGCGGTGAGGTGATTAGCGACTACTGACCTCCCCGGCGAACACCGATCGTTCCCCGAGCCGCTCGCCGCGCCGAAGGTCGGCGCGGCGAGCGGTTTACGCATCCGGCGGGCGAACCGTAGCGGTGACTATTCGGTCATGTCTCGGTTGGCCTATTCTGGTGCGGGCGTTTCGCTTCGCAGACGAAACGGTAGACGGCGCTCTGCATCGAGGCTATTCTGACCCCTCTTGACAGCTTGTGACAAGTGTCACAAGCTACGCACTCAGTCCCGGTCGAGACCGTTGGCGGCGGCGCGCCCTCTCCTCGCTCCGCCTCACAAACGGCCACAATTGCGGCCGACCGGGTTATTGTTGCCCGCCTAGCGCCAGGATGCCACATGTCCCTCTCTCGCTCTCGTCGGCCGCGGTTCCCGTGGTTGCTCGTTCTTCTGTGTGCCCTGCCGGTCGGATTGCTCGGCGCTGGGGATTTCTCCGGGAGTTCTTCCCGGCTCGCCTTGTTCGGCTCCGGGTGGGAGCCGTTCGCGTTTCTCACCTCCGGCGCGTACGGGCTGGGCGAAAAACTCGGCCTGTTGGGCTGTCTGGTCGTCGCGGTCGGCGGGCTGGGGTACTCCGTTTGGTTGATGAAGCAGGTGTACGCCGCCGACACCGGCACCGCCGCGATGCAGAAAGTCGCCCAGGCCGTCCGCGAGGGGGCGAACGCCTACCTGCGGCGGCAGTTCTCGGTCGTCGGCATTCTGATCGTGGTGCTAACGGGCGTCATCATCGCTTCAAAATGGCCGTGGACCGCCGCCTACGGGATGCACTCGACCGCGGAGCTTCAGACGATCGCCGTCGGCCGCGGGATCGCGTTCCTGATGGGTGCGCTGTTCTCGGCCGGGGTCGGGTTCACCGGGATGCGGCTGGCGACCGCCGGGAACCTGCGGGTGGCCGCCGCGGCGCGGACGAACTTCGGCAACGCGATGCGGATGGCCTACCGCACCGGCACCATTACCGGAATGTTCACCTGCGGGCTGGGCCTGCTCGGCGGGGCGCTTATTCTGCTCATCTTCGGCGAACTGGCCTACGAGATCTTGATCGGCTACGGGTTTGGCGGCTCCCTGTTGGCGCTCTTCATGCGCGTCGGCGGCGGTATTTACACGAAGGCCGCGGACGTCGGCGCTGATCTCGTCGGCAAGGTCGAAGCGAACGTCCCCGAGGACGACCCGCGGAACGCGGCGACCATCGCCGACAACGTCGGCGACAACGTCGGCGACTGCGCCGGGATGGCGGCCGACGTGTTCGAGAGCTACTCCGTGACGATGGTCGCGTCGGTCATGCTCGGCTACGCCGCGTTCGGCTACAAGGGGATGATCTTCCCGCTCCTGGTGCAAGCGGTGGGCGTGGTCGCGAGCGTCATCAGTACGTCACTGGTCGGCAAGGGTATCACCGCCGGCGACAGCGCGATCGCGATGCACTCCATCAACCGCGGCTTCTGGCGCAGCGCCGTCATCAGCACGATCGGGTTCATGCTGTTCGGCGCGATCTACCTCCAGTTCGACGCGGCGTACATCGTCGAGCGCGGGATCGACAAGGGCCTGTACCAGGAGCTGTACGACAACCCGACGCTGCGGACCGCGGCGGGTCTGACGGCCCAACCGGAGCGGGTGCGGGACCAGGTTCACGACCTGCGCGAGATGCGCAAGGGCCAGGACCGCAACTCCGACAAGGCCGCGAAGCTCGAACAGAAACTCGACGCGCTCCGCACCGACGCGCTCGCGGCCTGGCGCAAGCTCCCGGACGACAAGCGGGCCGAGTTCGCCAAGCTCACTATCACCGACATGAGCATCACCGCCGACGAGTTCGAGCGACTCAAGGCGTACGGCTCGGAGCACGCCGGCGAGAAGAAGTACGACATCACCCCACTGGAACTGGCGCAGGCCCGCTACCATGTCCCGCTGCGGCCGGGCATGAACCTCGCCGTCGCGTGGTGCTGCCTCATCGGCATCCTGCTCGCGGTGGCGCTCAACAAGTGTACCGAATACTGGACCAGCACCGAGTACAGCCCGGTGAAGGAGGTGGTGCGGTCCAGTAGCACCGGTCACGCGACCAACATCATCTCCGGCCTCGCGCTCGGCCTCGAAAGCTCCGTGTGGGCGGTCCTCATCATCTCAGCCGCGATTCTCGGTTCGGTCGCGGTGTGCAACGACGCGCAGAACCTGCTGTACATGGCGTTCGGGGTCGCGATGTGCGGCATCGGGATGCTGACGCTGACCGGCGACACGATCAGCATGGACGTGTTCGGTCCGATCGCCGACAACGCCAACGGGATCGGCGAAATGGCGTTCAACCGCGATGTGAACAGCAACGCCCTGTTGCCCGACGCGCCCGGTTATATGAGCGAGGCCGAGAACAAGGCCGCCCGGCAGATCCTCGCCGACCTCGACGCCGTGGGCAACACGACGAAGGCCATCACGAAGGGCGTGGCGATCGGCTCGGCGGTGATCGCAGCCGTGTCGCTCTTTGCCAGTTTCATTGCGGTGCTGGTTACCGGCTCCGAAGAGAAGATCGGGCAGCTCCTCATCGGCGACTTCACCGCGGGCGCGTCGAAGCTCACCGTTGCCGAACCGCTGGTGTTCATCGGGATGCTGATCGGCGGCGCGGTGCCGTTCCTGTTCAGTTCGATGACCATTCGCGCGGTCGGTCGCGCCGCGTACCTGATCGTGTTCGAGTGCCGCAAGCAGTTCCGCGACCCCGAAATCATGGCCGGCACGAAAACGCCCGATTACGGCCGCGTCGTCGATATCTGCACCGGCACCGCGCAGCGCGAACTGATCGGCCCCGGCCTCCTGGCGATCGGCACGCCGCTCGTCGTCGGCTTCTTGCTGGGGCCGTTCGCGCTGGGCGGGTTCCTGGCGGGGATGATCCTGAGCGGGCAACTGATGGCGGTGTTCATGTCGAACGCCGGCGGCTCGTGGGACAACGCGAAGAAGATGATCGAGGACGAACCGCGGACG
>CAZBXY010000267.1:0-11181 GCA_964495365.1 uncultured Frigoriglobus sp.
GAACCTAACCCCGCTCGCTTCGCTCGCTGCCCCTTCCCTGGAAAGGAAGGGGCGAAGAGAAGAAGCCGGCGCTCTTTCTCCCCCTTCCTTTTTAGGGAAGGGGGCCGGGGGGTTAGGTTCTTCGCTTCCGCTCCTCGGCCTCGTTGCGATCAACCTCGGCTGTCTGGTGATGAACCTGTTCCAGACCGGCTCGTTCTGGTTCCTGTGGGTGTCGCCCGCGGTACTCGCGCTGTACGCCTGGCACAGCCATTCCCATCAGTTGGCTCACGCCCGCTCGCCGGAACTGGTGCCCGCATGAAGCTGCCGCGATGGCTCGGCCCCGGCGCGGTGTGTTTCGTGGCCGTGTGGCTCTTGTTGCTCGCGGCCGGGCGGTCGGCGTTCTTCAAAGACCCCGGCACGTTCTGGCACATCACCACCGGCGAACTCGTCCTCAAAGACGGGTTCATCCGCTCCGACCCGTACACGTTCACCTTCGCCGGAACGTGGTGGGTGCCGTACCAGTGGCTCGGCGAGGTCGCGATGGCCCTGGCGCACCGCGTCGGGGGCTTCGACACGCAACTGCTCGGCGCGGTGACGATCATCGCGGCGGTGTTCGCGTGGCTCGCGACCCGATTGCTCCGCACCGGGCTGAATCCTGTGCTTGCCGGGAGCGTCGTGGCGCTGGCGCTGGCCGCGGCCGGTTCGCACTTCCACGTCCGCCCGCACCTGTTCACGCTCGCGGCCATGACGACCGTCATGGTGCTGCTCGTGGAAACCGATGTCGCGCGTCCGCGGTTGAAACGGTTGTTCTGGCTCGTTCCACTGTGCGCGGTTTGGACCAACGTCCACGGTGGTGTGTTGGGGGGAATCGGGACGCTCGGTATCGCGTTCGCGGGGTGGGTGATCTTCTGGAAGCTCGGGCGCCCGTCACCGGTGAAGTCGTGGAGCGAGGTCGGCGCGCTCGCTCTCGTCGCCGGCGGCTGTGCGCTCGGCACGCTCGCCAGCCCTTACGGACTCGACATGCCGAAGACGTGGACCGTCATCATGGGCGCGCCGGAACTGCGCGAGATCATCGTCGAACACCGCCCGCTCGACGTGACCGCGCCGTACGCGTGGCCGGTGCTGGGTCTGGCCGCGCTCTACTTGTTCGTGCTCTACGGTGTGAAGCGGCGCGACGTGCGCGTGTCGTGGCTGTTGCCGCTCGTGTGGCTCGTTCTGACGTTCAGTCGGTGCCGGCACGCGTCGCTGTTCGCGGTGACGACGGTCGTTGCCGTCACCGCGATGTGGCGCCACACTCGCTGGGCGCTGTGGCTTGCCGCGTACCGCCCGGACTTCTACCAGCCCGGTAGCGCCGAGTCTCGCCCGTGGTGGGCGAATGTGTGGCTGCCGGTCGCGGTGGTACTGCTTTCGCTCGGCCTTCAAACGGCGCGGGTGCCGGTGCCCGTGATCGGCAGCGGGTGGGCGACACACGACCCGACCGCGTGGCCAACGGACGTACTCGACGTACTGAAGGCTCACGAGCCGAAGCCGGGGGCGCCGAACAAGCTGTTCAACGCCGAGTACACCGACGGCGGCTTTGTCATCTACCACGCACCGGGGTACAAGGTGTTCGTGGACGATCGGTGCGAGGTGTTCGGCGGGCCGTGGCTGAAGGAGTTCGTTGCGGCGCAGGCGTCGCCGGCCGAGGCGATCGCGCGCTGGGAGGCGCGGTACGGGCCGTTCGACTTCGTGCTGACCCGCACCGGGACACCGTTCGACGACTACTTCAAGTCCTCGCCGGCGTGGAAGGGAGAGGCGCGGCCGACCGGGACGTTCTACACGCGGAAGTGACTTTCGGGTGGGTCGCTCTCTCCGAGAGCGACAAGCCCAGCGCTGCCGAGCGCTCTTGGCTTGCTCCGCGGGTCGTACTTGGCAGGCAGAACCTGAAAACTGTCGCTCGCGTTGCGAGCGACCCCGCTCTCGGAGAGAGCAGGCCGCCCGAAAGACTCAATACAGCAGACCCTGCAACCGGCGCCGGTAGTCGTCGGCTACTTCGGTCCGCGGGCCGATCACCTCGAATATCCTCAGCATCAGCTCGCGGACCACGGTGCGCCCGAGTTGCTTGTCGTCCTCGGCGGCTTCGAGCAGCGCGTCGAGCGCGGCGGTGTATTCGCCGCGGGCCGCCAGCACCTTCGCCAGCGCGAGTTTCCCTTCGCCCCCGGACGCGATTCGCGCCGCGGAAAGGTCAGCGTCGGCGTGCGGCACCGCGCGAAGCGCCACGACGGTTGTGAGCCGCTTCGCCTCGGCCGAATAGTCGCCGAACTCGACACCCGTCAGCAGCGCGGCGGCTGCGGCCTCGTTCCCCGCCGACGCGAGGAGCATCCGGGCCAGCCCGACCCGCGCCGCGGGGTCGTCCGGGGCCGCGGTCAGCAGCGCGCGGTACGCTTCCGCCGCGGCTTTCGGATCGTGGCCCTCCAGTTCCTGCGCGCGTTCGAGTGCCGTTGGCTCCGGCGGCGCGGAGGGCGTCGTCGGGCCGAGGCTGTTGAGGAACTCGTTCAGCGCTTCTTCGGGCAACAGCCCGGTGAACTGGTTGACGATCTGCCCGTCGCGGACCGCGAACACCGCCGGAATGCCGCTGACGCGGAACGCCTGCGCGAGGTCCGGCGCCTCGTCGGTGTTCACCTTCGCCAGGCAGAACCCGCCGTTCCGCTCGACGGCCAACCGCTCCAGAAGCGGCGCGAGCCGCCGGCACGGTCCGCACCACTCGGCCCAGAAGTCGATCACGACCGGGCGCTCCCGCGACCCGTCCACGACGACCTCTTGGAAGTTCTCCATCGTCACTTCGACGACCCACGGCGAATCGGTCACAGCGCACCTCCGGGAAGATGCACTCAGCCTACGAACCGGCGGCCTTCTGTCGCAGCGCGTCAGTGCCGGTCGAGGTGCCCGGTGTTGTGGGTCTCGTCGAGGAACGTCGAGCGGTCGCGGATGATCGCCTGCGGGATCAGGGCCGCCGTCTTCGTCGAGAGGCCATCCATCTTCTTCACTGCGGTGCCGATCGCCAGCACCTCCACGAACCCGCCGCCCATCTCGTAGATGAACAGCTTCGTCCCGATCACCGCGTCGGCACCGATCTCCTTCGCCTCGGCCTCGATGTGGGCCAGGCAGTTCTCGCGGGCCTTGTAGATCAGGTTCGTCACGGAACTCACCTCGCCCCGCGACAGCCCCTTGAAGAACGCCCCGATCCCGCCGGTGATGCCCAGCGAGTACACCGACGTGCCCAGGAGCAAGCGCAACGGGCCGTAGCCCATCTTCGTGAGGTTCCACAGTTCCTCGCCGGTCAGCTCAGATGTAACCGGCCTCGCAGGGGTGCCGAACGCCGGGTGGTACGACGCGGTGCCCACCATCAGCATTTCGCGCGCGCCGGCGCCGATCGGGATGATCTGCGTCTGAATGTCCACGACCGTGTTCGCGCCGCGCTCGCGGGCCTCGGCCTCGATCCGCTCCAGCGCCAGGTGTCGCGTGTGGTTGTACATCTGCGAGAACTGCTTCACCTCGCCGCCGGCGAACCCCTTGAGGAACCCAGTGAACCCGCGGCTGACGCCCAGCGCGTAGGCCACGTTGCCGATCACGAAGTGCCGCGGCTCGTACCCCGCGTCGATCTGGCAATACAGATCCTGCCCGGTGCAGGCGGTGGTGAAGAACGGGCCGTGGTAATCGAGGCCCTTCACCGACGAGCCGACGGCGATGAACTCGCGCATCCCGCCGAGCGTCTTGAGTTCGGAGGTGACCCCGGTGACGCCGTGGGCGCCGTGGGCCTGGGCCTCCTTTTCGAGCCGGTCGATCGCCGCGTGCCGGCCCTCGGTGATGAGCTGTGTGAGGTTGACGATCTCGCCGCCGGCGAGCGTCTTGAGGCCACTCGATAGCCCGCCGACGAACCCGAGCGACTGAACGCTGTTGCCGACGACGATGCTGCCCGGCGCCCACCCCTTCTCCGCGAGGGCGAAGATCTCGTTACCCGACAGGCCGCTGACGATCACGGTAAACCTCGTGGTGCGAAGACGTGGCGCCGCCGGCCATTGTGGCCGGCGTTCGGTACGCGAATGCTAATCGGGTTCGTGCCCGTGTAGCTACTACTTTGTCGGCATCAACGCCGGGAGTTTCGGAAGTGTGCTGCCGGGCGTCGGCACCAGCCGCACGCCATTCGCCGCGTCGGTGCCGCCCGCGACCCTCGTGATGCGCGGTTCGCGGGCCAGCCGGTCGAAGCGGAAGGTGTTCGACGCACCGACCTCCCACCGGAGCGCCAGCGTTTGCGCCCCGGCCCTGACGGACAGCTCCGCGCGGAGGTCGTCACCGGCGCGGTACGCCAGCTTGCCGGTTCCTTCGCGCGTCAGTCGGTACACCATCGCCTTGTCGCGCGTTTCGCCCGGGCTCGCGGCGAACCGGATCGTTACCGGTGGTTCCTGCCCGTGCGTGAGCGTGACCGCGAGCGACCCGGCCGGAACGATGCGCTCCAGCCCAACGGTGAAATCGAGCGGGACGACGAGATCGAACGCGTGCAGGTCGAGGTCGAAGGTCTTGGTGTCGAGGTCGGCGAGGAACGTCGCCAGTTCCGCAACCGGGTCTGGCGCGGACGGGTCTTGGAGCCGGGCGAGCAGGTGCAACAGGCGCCCCCACTCGCGGTACACCGGGTCGTTGAGCGTCGCGGCCAGCGCCGTCCAGCCCGCGCGCGTGTCCTGCACTTTCATCAACTTGTGAACGTGCCGCACGCCAGCGTCGAACGACCGCTTCAACCGCGCCGCGAACTCGGTACGGGCCGGGTCGGGGAAGGTCCGCACCTCCCACTCCGGGTAACCCTCCGCCTGCCGCGGGTAGACGCGACGCAGGGCCGCGAGCCGCGCCCCGGCCAGCGCTGCGGAGTCGGCGCCGTTCGGTTCGGGGAGTACGAGTACCGCCGGCGGGCGGTTCGGTCCGGTCGTCGCGCCCAGCGCGTCAGCGAGGTCGAAGAGGTGGCCGAGCCGGTCGCGGGTCTCTTCCCAGTACCGGCGCGCGCGGTACACCTCGTCGAATTCGAGCGGAATTCGGTACGTCACGACCTCGCCGCGGGGCTGGTTGACCGCGAACGAGCCGGGCAGCGGGTCGGTCGGCGCGAACGGGAACTGTTCGGCCCGGGCGGCGAGCGACTCGTTGTCGCGGAGCCAGTCGGCGTCGAACGCGCGCCGGATCATGAGCGCGGTGCCGTCGCGATCGTGCTGACGGTACTTCTCGACCGCCGCCTTCACGGCCTCCTCGATCGCGTCGCAGTCGGCGAGCCACTTTCGGCGCAATTCGGCCGCCGCGGTTGTTTCCCACCCGTACTCCGGCGGGAGCGCCAGTTCGGACAGTAGCGTGTTGCGCACCGCGGCGAGGTCCGGGAGGTTCCGCACCGCGGCCGGGGCGGTCGCGCCCGCGAGCTTGCCGCGGTACGCCTGATAATCCTCGATCTCCTTCACCCGACTCTCGACGAACGCCCGCAGGTCCGGGTCGAGGTCCGGGTACGCGATGTCGGTCTGGAACCGCGCGAGTACCTTCTTGTTGCGATCGATCTCGGCCTCGGACAGACGCACCGCCGGCGGCGGTTCCTGGAGCAGGTAATCCCGCACGCGGTCGGCGAGGCTCGGCCCGGTCGCGTGCGGCGGGAACAGCGCGACGACCGCCAGCCCGGCGAACAGCACGAACACGAAAACTCCGGCGAGCCGGACGGTCCACTTCAGCCTCTGATCCGACGCCCGCGAGCGGTCGTGGTGCGCGCGGGCCGCGGCGAAGCAGTCGCGGAACAGCTCGGCCACCTGGTACGGCACGTCACCGGGGCCAGGCGCGTCGGGGAGCGGCGGTCGGCGCACCGCCGCCGCCACAACCGTCAGATCGACGCTGCCGAACGGCAAAAATGGCGACGGCGCATCGTCCTCCGCGTCGGCGTCCTTCAGGAAGTTGTCGAACTGCTTCCACGCCTCCTCGGTACGGGCGTTGACCCGCGCCTCCCACTTCGCGCGCGTGTCGCCGGGACGCGCGAGCCGGTCGCACTGCGTCAGCACGAGGAAGATCGGGAACCCGCCGACCGCGCGGGCGTCGGTTTTGGCGCGCCCGACGACCTTGAGGAACCGGTCGAACTCCTCGAACGCCTCGGTCAGCTCCGCGTCGGTGGACGCGGCATCGACCAGTAGCGCGATCGCGTCGGCCCCGACGACGGCCCGGGCGACCGGGCTGTCCGGGGCGCGCTGCGTGATCGGGTCGGGGTGTTCGAGAAGGGTTTCGGCGGCCTTGCCGTCGCAGTCGTCGAGGACGACCGTCAGCGCCTCGCCGACCGCGTTCGCGCCGACGCGCACCGGTTTCAAGCGCACGGTGTAGCTGACGAGTTCGGTCTGCTGCGGGTCGAGTGTCCCGCCGTTGTAAACGGCGTCGCGGATGCGCGGCAGATCGACGGACGAGTGAACGACCTCGCCGCGGAGCGTTTCGCCCTGGGTCTCGCCAGCCTTGAGTAGCGCGCCGATGAGCGCGGACTTCCCCGCCCCGCGATGGCCGAACAGCAGCACGCGGGGAACGGCGGGGTCGGTCGGCGGTTCCGGAGTGACCATCGGTTGATCCGCGATCCGGTTGATGCGGCCCGCTCGGCCCCGCGAGTTGGCCGCCTTGAACCCAAGGCGGCCAAGTGGCCGCCTTGAGAAAAGAGCGATTTTCTAGGCCTTTTTGCTCAAGGCGGCCAAGGCGGCCAAGGCGGCCAACTACCCCACCCCGACCCGCCGTCACTCGAAGCGGTTGAGCAGTTTGACCTCGTTCACCCAGTCGACCACGCGGCGCACCGCCGGGTGGTTGTCCGACAGTGGTTCATTCTTGAACCGAAAGATGATCGTCATTTCGTTCTTCGTGGCATTTCTCTTCGCGGTAATCGCGAGCTTGAACTCCTCGAACGTCCTGGGCGCGGGTTCGTCGTCGATCACGTAAAACTTTCCGTCCTTCACGTCGTCGCCGGCGAGGATCGTGACCCGCACGTCGCCGGGCGTCGGCTTCGGGGGCGGCTTGGGCGTCTCGTCCTTCTTGGATGGCGTCTCGTCCTTCTTCTGTTCCGGCGGGGTCGTTTTGCCCTTATTATCGTCGGCGGTGGGCGTTCCTTTGCCGTCCCCCGACCCGCCGCCGCGGCCGAACAGCCCGCTGCCGCCGTCGCCGAACACGATCAGCGCGACGATGATCGCCAGCGCAACTGCGGCCACCCACGAGATGGCCTTCTTCGCCACGTCGGGCGCCTTCTGGGCGAACACCCAGCGGTCGAGCGCCCAGGCGACGAATCCGCCGAGGAAGTAGCCGACCAGGAACCCGCCGGCGACGGCGAGGCACTTGACCACGAACGTGGCCACCTTCTCGCCCGCCCCGGACACGAGCCCGTCGGCCAACAGTGCGTCGAACATGACCGCCTCCGCCCGTCGGGGGTACTCATACATGAACCCGGAGGGAGTATCTGGTTTTGTGGCACAGGCTTTCCAGCCTGTGTCCGCCGAGCTATTCGGGACACAGGCTGGAAAGCCTGTGCCACAAGAACAAAGCCCAACCGGACAACGTCACCGGGTTCATGTATCAGAACTCGAACTTCAAACGCACCTCGCGGAACCACCCGCGAATCACCTGTTCCTCTTTCGCGTCGGGATAGCCCATCAGGTTCCCGGCGGAGTCGTGCGGGTACAGCACCAGGAACAGCACGTCCTTTACCCCGCCGGACTTGCTCGCGATCGTTTTTTGAAGCGCGATCAGTTTCAGGGCATCGGCCTCGGTGCGAATCTCTTGCCGGTCCGGGTCGTAGTAGTACAGGAACACGCCGTTGCGGTCCTTGCCCACCTGCAACACCCGAACGCTGAGCCGGTCGTTGATCCGGGACTGCGCCGCGGTCTCCATCCGCTTCAAGCGGTCGCGGGCCTCGGTCAACTGCCGCTGGAGTTCCTCCACGTTCGTCGGCAGCGGTTCTTTCGGTGCGGCCTTCGGGTCGGTCGTTTCCTGGGCCGCCGGCCCGCTCACGAACGGCATCAACAGAAAGATGCAGAACAGCAAAATGAGAACGTCGATGAGCGGGATGAAGAACCGCGTGACCGAGCGCCGCGGGAGCGTAATCACGGCTGCCCCCCTCCACCAACAGAAGGCGGTTCGGTGGTCCGCGCGGTCGGCACCGGGGCGAACCCGGCCAGCGCGCGGATCAGATCGCGGCCGACCGTGACGACCCAGATCGGCAGGATGTTGATGAAGGCCATGTACAGCCCGCCGCCGGTCGCGGTGATCGCGGGGGCGTAGGTGTGGATGATGTCCTGCGGGGTCACGCCGGGCTTGATCGAGCTGAACGTCTGCAAGATCGCGGCGACGGTCCCGATCAATCCCAACAGCGGGAACCACTCGGCCGCTTGCGAGAGGTTGGTGAGCCAGCGGTCCGGGCGCAGGTCGAAGTCGGTTTCTTGCCAGCGCAAGGCGCGGAACGCGAGAACGAGTTGGGTGCCGAAGAGGGTGAACCCGATCCCGATGATGATCCAGTCGATGGGGGCGGTTTCGATGCGCCGGAGGTAGTGCCCGCGGGCGTCGCCGGGAACGGCGAAGAACACCAGCGCCGCGGCCAGCGCCGGGACCGCGGCGAACGCCGCCGGCAGCACGTTGTGAATCCACAGCCGACGCACGGACCCCTCCTGGCGAACGGCCGGTGTCAGCCGGCCAGTGGGAGCGACAATAAGGTTGGGGCGCACACGTCTCACCGGCGAGCGTGTCAACGCGCTGGACAAGCCGGGGCGCTGGGGCGCCAATGAGGCTGAGGCGCACACGTCTCACCGGCCGGCTGACACCGGCCGTTCGCCCGCCGGCCGGCTCACGCCGGCCGTTCGCCCGATAGCCATTCCGGCATCGCACACAGCTTGCCGGCGCGGTCCACGCAGGCCAGCGTCGTGGCCCCTTCCGCCAACAGCGCGCCGCCGCGGAGGACTTCGTACTTGTGTTCGATACGAACCGGGCTGGTGCGAGTCACCGTGGTGCGGACCGTCAACACGTCGTCGTAGTGGGCCGGGAGCCGGTACTTCACCTCCAGCTTCACCACCACGAGGAAGAAGCCCTCGTCCTCCATGTCCTTATACGACCGCCCGCGGGAGCGGAGCAACTCGGTCCGGGCTTGCTCGAAGTACACCAGATAGTACGCGTGGTGCAACAGGCCCATCGCGTCGGTTTCGGCGTACCGCACCCGGATCTGGATCTCACCCGAAGTCATGGTTCCGAAGACCCCTCCCCAACCCCTCCCCCAAGGGGAGAGGGGCCAAGACACTCGGTTCTGAAGCCCCTCTCCCCTTGGGGGAGGGGTGGGGGAGGGGTCAGCCTTTCTTACTTAATGAACCCGATGCGGCTCGGGGCGGGGAACGCCGGCCAGAACACGAACACCGCCTTGCCCAGCATCAGCCGTTCCGGGACCACGCCCCACGAGCGGCTGTCGGAGCTTTGCGCGCTGTTGTCGCCCAGGCAGAGGTAGTGCCCCGGCTGCACGTAGAAGATATCGGCCTCGGTCTGGTCGCCCCCGCTGCGGGTGTAGTACACGTCGCGGAACAGCTTGATGTTGCGCACCGCGGCGACCGGCCCCTTCGCCCCGATGCTCGCCGGGGCGTCGATGTCGTTGGCCCGCACCCAGCCCTCCTTGCTACTGTCCTCCGGGTCGTAAGCGGCCGGTTCGGACGGACTGTAATCGGCCGCAGCGCCGAAGTCGATGCGCTTGTCGTCCACCCACACCCACAGTCGGTTGTCCACGTTCGCGAACCGCAGCTTGTGAACGCCCTCGCGTACCTTGCACGGCTGCTTCGGCTCGCCGAACTCCTTGTCGCCCGGCCCAACCCGCGCCAGCGACACCTCGCCGTTGCCGAACTTCGCCTGGAACCGGTTGGCCCCCTTCGACAGTTCGAGTACGACCTCCGAGCCGGCCGTCAGATCGACCTCGCACTCCAGGAGCAGGTCGCCGACCCACCGGGTCGCGTCGGTGTTCCCGTGGTCGCGCGGGATCGGGGCCTGCTGGATCGGGTTCCAGTCGATCCCGGCGTTGTAGCCGAGCATGTTGTCGATCGGCCCGGCAATCGGCTGGGCGAGTTCCGCTTGTCCCCAGCGCCACGGCGCCAGCCCCCGTCCGTTCTTGTCCGCGCGCCACACGAGGTGCTGGTAGCGGATCCAGTCGAGACTGTCGCCGGTGTGGCCGAAGGCGCGCGGGGCCGAGGGGTTATCGCCCCGCCACCGGTCCTTGTTGCCCACCGGGCCCCACCGGACCCAGCGCCCGGCCGGGTCGCTCGGCTGCTTGTCGTTGTCCCACACGATCCGCCGGTCGGCGAGCAACTGGGCCTCTTCCTTGCGGACGACCAGGAACCCGCCCGGCACCTTGTCGGTGAACCCGGCGTCGCGGGACGCCCGGAACAGCGTTTCGGCTTGTGCGCTGTTCGGGTAGCGGTACCGCGGCTCCCACAGGCTCAGCGGGTCGTCCGGGTACGGGAACAGTTCGTTGCCGGTCGCGTCGAACTGCGGGTACGACAGCGCGGTGGTGACGTACAGTTCGCCGCGGTAGACGGCGATCGTTTCGCCCCCGAACGCCATCGCCCGCTTGATGTAATTGGCCGCGACGTGGTTCTCCTGCGGCTTCAGCGGGTACTTGAACACGACCACGTCCCCGCGGCGCGGCGCGCGCAGGTGGTAGAGCGGCTTGAGAACCAGCACGCGGTCGCCGGTGCGCGGTTCCGGGATCGGGTTCAGATCCTTGATGTTGCCCTGGTAGCGACAGTTCGGACAACAGTATCCGTACAACGGGTGCCGCTGACCGGTCTGGGCGTTCGGCTCGACCTGGTCGTGCGAGTTGACCGGGAACTCGTGTGCGCACTTCGGACAAACGACGATCGTTTGATAGCCGTAGAGCGTTTCGGCCATCGACCCGGTGGGGATGACGAACGCCTCGGTGACGAACAGCTTCAGGAGCAGCACCAGCACGACGACGAACACGATCGTCTCGACCACCTCACGGGCCGGGTCGCGCGGGTGTTTTTTCTTCTCGTCGTGCGCTTCGGCGGTCGCGGCGTTCGACATGCGGACCTCACTTCAGGCGGAATGCAGCGATACAGTGTGTTCGTCCGCAGGGGGGAATTCTTGTCTTTGACCTCCCCCCTTGAGGGGGAGGTCGCCGCGTGGCTCTGCACGCGGCGGGTG
>CAZBXY010000268.1:0-11175 GCA_964495365.1 uncultured Frigoriglobus sp.
GGTCGTCGAGCGTGAGCTCTTCGGCCGGCGCCGCGGGGCCCGACGCCGCCGGCGGCTTCGGCGCCGCGGGTTTGGGCTTGGCCTCGCCGCGGGCGTGTGCGCCGGCCTCCGCGACCCACGCGCGCACGTCCCACTCCCCGCCGACTGTCCGGTGGATCTCGTCCACTTGTGCCCACCCGCCGCGGGCCGCCAGCTTGATGAGGTCGCTCAGGCCGGGCGGGAGCAGTTCCGACAGCGGCTTGCGGAGTTCGGGGGAGGACCGCGCGGCGTTGAACGTGTCCAGCACGAGCGACGGCGCAGTCGCGAGGTCGGCGTCCAGCCCCTTGTCGAACGCCCCGAGGTACGTGCCCACGACCCGCGTGTGCTTGTCGTCGCGAATGTTCCGGTGGTGCGGCTCGAACGTGGAGAACGTCAGGTCGCACAGCGCGGACCGGGGGAGGAGCCGGAGCGCGCCGTAGAGGAGCAGCGCGACCAGCCCGGGTTCGGCGTGGACGTACAGCCGGCCGTCGCCCTCGGCGAGCCGGAGCGTCGCCAGTTGGAACCGCGCGAACAGGTCGCGCCGGGCCGCGGCCGGGCCACGCAACCGCGGCGGGCAGACGGTCGTGCCCAGTTCGACCGGCCCGGCGGGCGCGTCACCGAGGAACGTGGTCACCGCGTCGTCGCTCACCAGCTCCCCGACCGGGAGCCGGGCCTTGGGTAGCTCCTTGGCGGCGCCGGCCGGGTACCCGGTACACCACCCGTCGGCGCCCCAGGCGCGGAGTACCGCGAGCGGGTCGGCCGCGGCGAGCCGGAGCAGGTGGGTGAAGTACGACCGGTCGCGCCCGACGGTGTCCTTGGGCCGGAACTCCGAGTGGGCCACCCACACCCCGCCGGAGTGCGCGGTGCGGGCCAGCCGGCGCGGGGCGCCGCCGGCCGCGGGCGGCTCCTTCCACATGTCGATGGGCAGCTCGTAGGCGGGGTACCGTAGCGCAGCCTCGAGCGCCGCGCGGGCGCCCATCGACGCGGCGCGCACCGTGTACCCGGGGTTGTTCAGCACGCTGTCGGCGACGGTGCAATGGGTGACATAGAACTGATCACCCTCGGGACCCGCGGCCCGGCCGGCCTGAACTCCTGACACAAGCGCCCCTCACTTCCACGAACGCCCGGCGCCAAAACCCGTTTGTGGCGCCGAGAGGTGCATCCTACCCGCCGCCCCACCCGGACTCAACAGTCCGGTCACGCCGGCGGCGCGGGAATCGACTTGGACGCGGTTCCGCGCGGCAATACATTGGCGATTGGGCAGATGTTGTGGCACTCACTCGGGGAGCGCGGAACCATGAACCCATTCCGTCCTCACGTTCTGGGCGTGTTGCTGGCCGTGGCGCTCGCCGCGCCGGGCGCCGTGCGGGCCGGCATCGGGATCATTTCCCCGGCCGAGGCGCTGAAGCTGATCGAGAGCGCCGACCCGGCCAAGCGGCCGATCGTCCTCGACACCCGCGGCGGGTACAAGGACTACTTCCGCAGCCACCTGCCGACCGCGCACCACCTGAACTTCGACACCCTGCGCGGTACGGACAACGGCGTGCCGGTGCAGTACCTTCCGGACGACCTGACGAAGGCGCTGCTCGTCCGCGCCGGAGTGCAGAAGGGCCGCACGCACCTCGTCTACGCCACCGGCGACCGGCTGCCGAACGACGAGATCCTCAGCGCCAGCATGGTGGCCTACGTGCTCGAAAAGTACGGCGTCGAGGACATCCTCATCGTGGACGGCGGGCTGCCGGAGTGGACCCGCCAGAAGCTCCCGGTCACGCAGGAATACTTCGGCAACCCGAAGGGCACGCTGCCCGAGAAGGGCAAGCCGGAAATCGCCCTCGGCACCACCGACGTCGTGAAGCGCAAGGCCGGGTCGGTACTCGTGGACGCCCGGCCGCACAACGAGTACGTCGGGGACGACGACATCTGGCTGCGGAAGGGGCACATTCCCGGGGCGATCAGCTTCCACTGGGCGCGCCTGATGGAGAAGGACAACACCCACAAGTTCATCCCGTTCGAGAAGGTGAAGCTCGAACTGGAGGCCGCGGGGCTGACGGCGGACAAGGAGATTCTCGTTTACTGCGGCACGTCGCGCGAGGGAAGCTTGCTCCGGTTCTACCTCAAGTTCGTGGCGAAGTACCCAAACGTGCGCCTCTACGAGGGGTCGTGGAAGGAGTACGTCGCGCTGAAGGAGCTGCCGGTCGAGAAGGGCGCACCCAAGAAGTAGCCCGCACTCATGACGCTCGCCGTGCTGTTCATCGCCGTGTGTTGTGTTGCGTACACCAACGGCGCCAACGCCAACTTCAAGGGTGTCGCCTCGCTCTACGGCAGCGGCACCACGAGCCTGCGCACTGCGGCACTCTGGGGAACGGCGACGACGTTCGCCGGGTCGGTCGCGTCCCTGTTCTTCGCGACGGAACTACTCAAGTCGTTCGGCGGGCGCGGGCTGGTGCCGGACGAACTCGCGGTCGCGCCCGATTTCCTCTGCGCCGTCGCGCTCGGCGCCGCACTCACCAGCTTTCTGGCGACCCGGTTCGGGTTCCCCGTTTCCACCACACACGCCCTCGTCGGGGCGTTGGTCGGCGCGGGACTGGCCGGGTCCGGCGCCGTCCACCTCGCAGCGCTGGGCAAACTGTTCCTGTACCCGCTGTTGTTCAGCCCGGTCGTCGCGGCGGTCCTCGGCGCGATCGCCTACCTGCTCCTGCGCCGTGCGCGACTTGCCCCAGATCATCGCACGCCCACGCTCGACGCGCTCCATTTCCTCAGCGCCGGGGCCGCGAGCTTCGCCCGCGGGCTGAACGACACGCCGAAGATCGTCGCCCCGATGCTCGTCGTGCCCGGGTTGGAGGTTCACTGGGCGTTCCTGATCGTGGCCGCGATGATCACGCTGGGTGGCATCTTCGACATCCGTAACGTGGCCGAGACGCTCGGCAAGAAGGTGACCGGAATGGACCCCGGGCAGGGGTTCGCCGCGTGTCTGGTCACGTCGGCGCTCGTGACGACGGCGAGCTGGCACGCGATGCCCGTCAGCACGACGCACGTCAGCGTCGGGTCGCTACTGGGCATGGGAATCGTGACACGGCGCGCCAACTGGCGCAAGGTGGGCGAGATCCTGCTCGCGTGGGTGTGTACCGTGCCCTGCGGGGCGGCCCTCGCGGCCCTGGCGTACGCGGTGATCCGGGTGGCGGCTTAAAGTAGTAGGCACACGCGGTGTGCCGTTGCTTCACGCATGATGTCGCGACGGCACACGGAGTGTGCCTACTACTTTCCAGCTACTTCAGCTTCCCCTCCACCTCCAGCCGCCGGCGGGCCTGCATCAACACGCTGAGCATGAAGCGGCCCTCGTCGTCGCGCCGCTCGGCGTACTTGGCGGCCTCGAACGGGGCACCGTCGAACGCCTTCGGGTCGAGGTACGGCACTGCGATGCGGGCGCTCGCCCCGGTCACTTTCGGGCAATTCGTGTCGGCCTCGCTGCACACCAAAACCGCCGCGAACCCGTCCTGCGGGTTGTGCGGGTCGGCGTACTTCTTGGAGAACTCCAGAACCTCAAGCCCCTTGCCCCACCGAACCCGGTAAATCGGGTTCGCGTGCCCCTCTTTCCCGCGCGGCGCCTCTTTGCCGGTCGGCTCGATCTCGATGCCGATCTCTTTCAGGGCGGTGATCGTCCGCGGGTTGAACGCGTCGGGGTCCGTTCCGCCGCTATGGAAGCGAACCTCCGGCAGGCCGTAGTAGGCGGCGGCGATGTTGCCCGTCGTCGCGCCCAACAGGCTGCGGCGTGTGTTCCGCGTGCAGATGACGATGACTCCCAGCGGCTTGCCGGCCTGGTAGTTCTTGACGATCCACGCGACCAACTCCTCGGCCGGTTTCCGGTGCTGTTCCTCGATCAGGTCGAACTGGGTCGTCAAAAGGTCGGCGTGCAGGCGGGTCTTCGCGTTCATGTCCTTCCGCGACTGGGGCATCTTGTCGCGAGCCAGCCGCTCCATCGTTTCCAGTGAGAGGGCATTTTTGTCGCCGGCGTATTTTTGGAACGTGTCCCGCTCGAAGAACTCGCGGGCCGCATCCCAGGACAGTTCCGGGGACTTGCCGAGGGCGGTGATGAGTTTGACCTTGAGTTGCCGGTCCCGGCCCGGGGTCAGCGCTTCGGGTGAGGCGTAGTGGTGCGCGAACCACAGCGCCGTTGTGGTGGCGTTACCGGGCGCCGGGCGCGGCTGGTCCTCCTGGGCGCCCGCGCGCGGAGCCGGCACGAGCAGGACGAATACCAACAAGCCGAAGCGGGGTCGGATCATGGCCTGAATCCCAGAGGAACGCAGCCGCTACTGACCGTACTTTACCAGATGCGACCGAAACCGGAGCGCCCAGATTCGGCGCGCCGTTACCAACGCGCCGGTGGCCTGTTCGCGCGCGTTGCGACCGGTTCCGCATTCGGCTACAATCCGCGCTTCGACACCACATCCGAGGTCGGCGATGCGCCGGGTTTTGCTCTGCTTGCTGACGATCGCGTGCGCCGGGTGCGGGGCAAACACTCGGCCCACCACAACGACGGAACCGGAATCGGGGCCGCAAGGGCCGGAGTGGTTCCGCGACGTGACCGCCGAGGTCGGGCTGGATTACCATCTCCGAGCCGGGCCGACGGCCGATTACTTCATGCCGCAAGTCATGGGCGCCGGGCTGGCGGTGTTCGACGCCGACGGCGACGGCCGCCCCGACATTCTCGCGCTCGCCAACGCCGGGCCAAAATCCGACGCGACCCACCGCCTGTTCCTCCAGGGACCGGACGGGAAGTTCCGCGCCGCCACCGTCAGTGGACTGGAAGTCTCGGGTTACGGAATGGGCGCCGCGGTCGGCGATTTCAACAACGACGGCCAACCGGACGTTTACATCTCCGGGTACAGCGGCGGGCGCCTCTTTCGGAATCTTGGCGGTGGGAAGTTCGAGGACGTGACCGCCACAACCGGCGCCGCGGTGCCGGGGTGGGGCACGTCGTGCAGTTTCTTCGACTACGACCGCGACGGCTGGCTCGATCTGGTCGTCGTGTGTTACGTGGACTACGACCCGTCGCGCCCGTGCGTCGAAGGAAGTGGGCGCGCCGACTACTGTCACCCGAACCAGTTCAAGGGCACCGCGGCGCGGCTGTTCCATAACCGCGGGCGCGCCAAGGACGGTCTCTGGATGGGGTTCGAGGACGTGACGATGTCCTCCGGGCTGGGTGCGAAGCCGAGTAACGGCCTGGGCGTGGTGTGCTTCGACGCCGACGGCGACGGCTGGCCGGACATCTTCTGCGCCAACGACGCCCGCGCGAACCACCTGTGGATCAACCGCCGCAACGGCACCTTCGAGGAGCGCGGGATCGCCGCCGGCGTCGCGTACAACGGGATGGGCAACCCGCAGGCGAACATGGGCATCGCGCTCGGCGATCTGTCCGGTAGCGGGCGGGGCGACCTGTTCGTCACGCACCTGAGCGAGGAACTGCACACGCTCTGGAAGCAGGATTCGCCGGGCAAGTTCCGCGACGCCACGGCCACGGCCGGGCTGGCAAACCTGGTCCGCCGCGGCACCGGGTTCGGCACCATCGCCATCGATTTCGACCACGACGGTAACCTCGACCTCGCGGTCGCCAACGGCCGCGTGATGCGATCGCGCGCCACAGCGCCGCCCGGCGCGGTGCGGGCGGACCTGCCGGCGTTCTGGCACGCCTACGCCGAACGCAATCAGTTGTTCGCCGGCACCGGGGCAGGCAACTTCCGCGACGCCTCCGGCTGGAGCGCGGCGTTCTGCGGGCCGGCAGCGGTGTTCCGCGGGCTGGCGTGGGCCGACCTCGACGGCGACGGCGCGGTCGATCTGATTACCACCGAAATCGAAGGCCCGGTGCGCGTGTTCAAGAACGTCGCCCCGAACCGCGGGCACTGGCTGCTCGTGCGAGCGTTCGACCCCGCCTTGAAGCGCGACGCACTCGGCGCGACCGTCAGCGTGACCGCAGGGGGCCGGACGCGCGTCGGGTTCGCCTGCGCCGGGCAAAGTTACTGCTCCAGCGGCGACCCGCGGGTTCACTTCGGGCTGGGTGCAACGGCGACCGTGGACGAGATCCGCGTCGATTGGCCCGACGGAACGCGCGAGGTGTTCCCCGGCGGCGCGGTTGATCGCGCCCTGATCGTGAATCGCGGAACTGGCCGCGCGGTGAAGCCGTGACACCGGATCGTGCGAGTCGGTACTTGTACCCGACCGGCGACCGCGCTTCGCTGCGGACCTTGACAAGATTGTGGAATTTTGTATACTTAATTATGACGCGCTTGCGGCTTCGCGAGTTGGCGTGGGGTTGTGCGCTCGCGAAACCGCAAGCGGCGTCACAAGTAGTGGACATCTGTCTGATTGTCCGACACCGTCAAACGGGAGTCACCGGAGACAGCGAGAGTTGGCCACCTTGGCCGCCTTGGCCACCTTACTCATAATCCCCTGGGAAAACGCGAAATCGCCAAGAATGCCAGTTGGCAGCCTTGGCAACCTTTCTGCCGAGAAATTACACGCGCGCCGTGAAGCGGGGTCTGGTATGAGTACATCCGCCCTCTCAACCTCGCGCCGGTGGCCCCTGTGGGGTCTCGCCGTACTGGCGCTCGCGGCGGCGGGCGGCGGGGCGTGGTGGTACTTCCGCCCGGGCGCGGTGCCGCCCGTGCCGCCGGCGGTCGATCTGTCGAAGGCCGACCCGGAGGTTGTGCGGGTCGTGAACGCGGCTCTTGATGATGTGCGCACAAAACCGCGCGACGCCGGCGCGTGGGGTCGGCTCGGGATGATCCTCCGCGCCCACGACTTCGATACCGACTCGATGTCCGCCCTCGCCACTGCGGCCCAACTCGACCCGACCGATTACCGCTGGCCCTATCTCGAAGGGCTGACGCGCGTCCTCTTCGAGCCGGGGGCGGGGCTGGAACGTTTGCGAAAAGCCGCCGAACTCGCCCCCGCGGACCGCCCGCACCCGCGATTGCGCGTCGCGGAAGTGCTGCTCGAACGCGGCGACCTCGACGGCGCGACCAAACTGGCGGAGAGCGTACCGAACAACACCCGCGCGGCCCTCGTCCTCGCGCGCGTGGCCGCGGCCCGCGGCGACTGGCAGGCGGTACTCGACCGCACGCTCGCGTGTGCAAACGACTCGGACGCCCGGCGAGATGCGGCGCTGCTGCGGGGGCAGGCGTTCGCGGCCCGCGGGGAGAACGAACGCTCTGCCGCCGAGTTCCGCGCGGCCGACGAACTGCCGCCGGGGCGCACGTGGCCCGATCCGGTCGTTCGCGAGGTCGAGCAACTCCGGGTCGGCACTGCGGCCCGGCTGGCCCGCGCCGCCGCGCTCCTCGATCAGGGGAACACCGGCGCCGCGGTTCTGCAACTGGAAGAGGCGGTCGCGCTCGCGCCGAACGACCCGCGCGCGCCGCTGCTGCTCGGCCAGGCTCTGATCCGCAACCGCAACGCCCCGGCGGCCCGGCGCGTGCTGGAAGACTTCACGACCCGCTATCCTGACGCGGTGGAGGGGTGGTTCCACCTGGGCGTCGCGCGGTTCCTGGGCGACGACTTCGCGAAGGCAGCCGACGCCTTCCGAACCGTGGTGAAACTGAAGCCCGATCACGCGCTGGCGCACTTCAACCTGGGCCACTGCCACCGAAAACTCGGCGACAAGCCCGCCGCGAAGACCGCGTTCGAGGAGGCACTGCGGTGCCGCCCCGACCACCAACCCGCGCGCGACGCACTCGCGGAGCTTGCAGCGGGGAAGTAGCCGGTTGGTTCACAGGTCGGTGCCGATATTGATGCGCTTCCCGAACCGTCGCTTGAGCGCTTCGCGCCCCTTCTTCTTGATCGCGTTCTCCGGCATGTAGAGGGATTGCACGTTTGCGAGGTGTAGCGATTCGGCGAGCGCGATCGCCCCGCGGTCGGTGATGCGGTTCTCTCGGAGCCACAGCGATCGAACGTTCGCGACCGCGGGGCTACCGGCCAGAATCTCCGCGCCCTCGTCTCCCAATTCCGTCTCGCCGATGTGAAGCGTTCGGAGTTGGTGAACGAGTGGCCCGGCGAGCAGCGCGCGAAGCCCCTTCGGCCCGAGCGGGTTGTGGTCGGCGTAAAGGCCCTGTAGCGCCGGCAGCGATACGCGCCCCAGCGCCCGCGCCGCCGATGGGCCGATCCCGCACCGCGTGACCGACAGACTCTTCAGGCCCGCGAGCGACCGGTTCGCGGCCAGCGCCTTCGCGGCTTTCGAGCCGAACGTATTCATGGTGAGGCTCAGTTCGTCCAACTGCGGCCACGCCGCTCCGAGCAATACGGCCAGCGCCTTGTCGTCCATGTCGCAGTCCGCGACCCGAAGATCGCGGAGATGCGCCGCGAACGACATTTGCACCAGGTTCACCGCGCCGGCGTGCCCGATCGGGTTCCCCTGAATCGAGAGGTGTTCCAAACCCGCGAGGTGATCCGCGTCCAGTGCCGACAAACCCGCGCCGCTGAGGTGGTTGTTCATCAAGTCGAGGGACTTCAGCTTCAGGCCGTCGGCCCACGACAGCGCGGCCGTCGTCGTGTCGGTGAGGCCGTTGTTGCCCAGACTGAGGTCGGTGAGAGTGGCGAGGCGCTCCGAATAGATCAGTGCTTCGGCGCCGGTGTCGAAGATCGCGTGGTTGTACAGATCGAGCGTCTGGAGTTGCCGGATACTCTTCGCCCGCGCGAGTGCGACGGCGCCGCCGGCGCCAATTTGTGTGTCGGTGAACGGAATCTCGAAGCTGCGGAGGTTCCCGAGGTGCGGCGATGCGGCGAATGCGACCGCCTCGGCTTCCCAAAACGGCGTCTCGAAGAACGTCAGATTGCGGACGTGTTCGAGCGCCGGAGAGCGTGCCAGTTCGGGCATGTTCCGGCCCAGTCGGTCGATGAATACGTCCTCAATCGTGGGCGCGGAGCGGAACAGAGCGGCCCCGTGATCGATGAACTTGCGAGCGGTGAGTGCGACGTGGTGTGGGAACCCGCGGCGGGTGGATACTTCGCCGCGGTGAGCCTTGAACAGCGCGGCGAACCACGTCGCGGCGTGCCGGTCGTAGAGTTCGCTCCGCCGATCCTCCAGATCCCAGTACCGCGGGCTGTCCCATCGGTCGGGTGCGGTGTCGGAATCACCGCAGATCGCAGCCTGCTCGCACTCGATGCGAATGAACTCGGCGCGCTCCGGCTGGCCGTTCTCTTGTAGCCAGTCGGCGTACACGAGGCGCAGTGCGTCGTCCTCGGGCGCGGCGAGGATCGCCTTCAGGAACGCCGGGTCGTCACGAATGACGCTCTTACTTCTTTTCATACACCACCTTGCCGCCGACCACGGTCGCCCGCACCTTCACGGCCTTCAGCTCGTCCACGGGACACGTCAGGATGTCGCGGTCGAGTACGATCAGGTCACCGAGTTTGCCCACCTCCAGCGAGCCTTTCTCCTTCTCCTCGTTGTGCAGAAAGGCGTTGTTGATCGTGTAGAGCCGGATCGCCTGTTCGCGCGAGAGGCACTCGTTCGGTTGGTGAACGGTGCCGTTTTCGAGTTTCCGCGTCACTGCGACCCAGATTCCGAGCCACGGGCTCCACGGGTTCGTGCTGTCCAGCGGGTCGTAGCGGAGCATGTGGTCACTCCCGCCGCCGACGGTCGTGTATTCGAGCCACGACTTGTACGGCTGGAACCACCGCATCCGCTCGTCACCGAGTACCTTCAAGAGCGTCGGACCGTCCTTGTAGAGCCACGCGGGCTGCACGTCGGCACACACGCCGAGCCGCCGACAGCGTTCGAGGTTCAGTTGGCTCGGGAAGTTCGCGTGCGTGATGCAGAACCGCTTGTCCTTGATCGGCGAAATCTTGTCGGCGAACTCGTAGGCGTCGAGCAGCACGTCCATCGCGCCCTCGCCGGCGGTGTGGGCTGTGACTTGCCACTTCCGCTTCGCGGCCTCTTCCACCACCACCTGAAGTTGCTCCGGCTTGATGAACAAGAGGCCGCGGTAGTCGTCCTGGGTGATCTGATAGGTGTCGCCGCGGGGCCAGGGTTTGCGCATGTACGCGGAGCCGTTGAGCATCCCGCCGTCGAGGAACATCTTGATCGGACCGATCCGCACCCACTCGTTCCCGATCCCGGTCGGCCCGCCCAGCCCGTCCTTACCCGCGAGTTCGTCGAGGCGCTTGCCGATGTCCTCGCGGCTGCCGCTGGCGCCGAAACTGCGGGCCACGTTGATGCGGACCGTGAGGGAGTTGTCCTTGTGGAGCGCGAGGTACAGGTCGAGGTTGCCGCGACCCGCGTTGCGGTCGGCGATGCTGGTGATGCCGTGTTCGTTGTACAGCCCGAACAGTTTCAGTACCGCGCTGCGGCGCTGGTCGGCAGTCGCCTCGCTGTCGCCCGGGACGCCCTTCAACACGCCGTAGGCGTTGCGGAGCATTCCCGTCGGCTCGCCGGTCTTCTCATCTTTCACCACTTGACCGGCCGGTGGGTCTTTGGTGTCCTTCGTTACGCCCGACACTTCCAGCGCCTTGCTGTTGGCGATCCCCGCGGGGCCGGCGTGGTACAGGACCGGGTGTTTCGGCGCGACCGAGTCGAGTTCCGCCTTTGTCGGGAATCGCGCTTCCTTCAGCCGCGTCGGGAACGCATAGCGGATGACGATCCACTTGCCCTCGGGCAATTCGCCGGCGCGCTTCTTGATGTAATCCAGCACTTCGGGAATCGACCGCAGCAGCGGGACGCCGTCGCCCAGTTCGCTGCTCGCGGCGCCGACCGGGTGCGTGTGGCTGTCGTACAGCCCCGGCATCACGGTCTTGCCGCCGGCGTCGATGACCTGCGTCTTCGGCCCCTTCAGTTTCAGAACGTCGGCCGATGCGCCGACCGCAACGACCTTCCCGGCGCGCACCGCGACCGCTTCCGCCGTCGTGAACTTCGCGTCCACGGTCAGCACTTTGCCGTTGTGAACGATGAGGTCGGCGTCCTGGGCCAGAAGCAACGAAGTCGGGGCGACGAACAACAGGCCCGCGAGCGCTGCGGCGCGGAGAAGAACGTTCATGGTCGGCCTCCCGGATGGTGCCGCCATCATCCGGGAGGCCGCCGGGGGCCGCAATGAGCAACCGGTGAGTTCTTTCTGCGTCGTGTAGGCGTCACGAAAGTGGGTGGGAAAAACGGTAGACTGATGTTGGAACATG
>CAZBXY010000269.1:0-11112 GCA_964495365.1 uncultured Frigoriglobus sp.
CGACCCCCGCGCCGGCCCCGCCCACCCCGCCGCCGGTCGGCGACCGCGCCGAGCGGACCGACCGCGCCGAACGGCCCGAGCGCCCGCGGCCCACGGGCGGCGGGTGCCGGCTCGACGATCTGTACCGGATGCCCATGCCGGACCTCTTCGCGCTGGCGGAGAAGGAGGGCATTCGCGAACACACCGGCATGAGCCGGGCGCAACTCATCGTCGGCGTCGTCCGCCGGCAGATCGAGCGCGGTGAGGTCGTTCGCGGGTCCGGCACCCTGGAGGTGCTGCCCGACGGCTACGGGTTCCTCCGCAGCCAGGCGCACAACTACCTCGCCAGCCCGGAAGACATTTACGTCTCGCCGAGCCAGATCCGGCGCATGAGCCTCCGCACGGGTTTGGTGGTGGAAGGCCCGATCCGCCTTCCCATCGAGAACCAGGACAACTTCGCGCTGATGCAGATCGAGCTGGTCAACGGCAAGCACCCCGACGAGGGCGCGGGCGTCACCAGCTTCGAAGACCTGACCCCGCTTCACCCCAACGCCCGCCTCCGGCTGGAGACGACGCCCGACGAGATCTCCATGCGGATCGTCGATCTGGTGACGCCGGTCGGCAAGGGCCAGCGCGGGGTGATCGTGGCCCCGCCGCGCACCGGTAAGACGATCCTGCTCGCGAAGATGGCCAACGCCATCATCAAGAACCACCCGGAGTCGTACGTCTTCGTCCTTCTGGTCGATGAGCGGCCGGAAGAAGTGACGGAAATGCAGCGGCTGGTGAACAGCCCGAACGCCGAGGTGGTCGCGAGCACGTTCGACGAGCCGCCGGAAGAACACATCCACGTGTCCGAAATCGTCCTGGAGAAGGCGAAGCGGATGGTGGAGATGAAGAAGGACGTGGTCATCCTTCTGGACTCGATCACGCGCCTGGCCCGCGCCCACAACACCGAAGCCCCCGGCGGCGGCAAGCTGCTCTCCGGCGGTCTCGATTCTAACGCGATGCAGAAGCCGAAGCGGTTCTTCGGCGCCGCCCGGTGCGTCGAGGAGGGCGGGTCGCTCACCATCCTGGCCACGGCCCTCGTGGACACCGGGTCGCGGATGGACGAAGTGATCTTCGAGGAGTTCAAGGGCACGGGCAACAGCGAGCTTCACCTCGACCGCCGGCTCGTCGAAAAGCGGGTGTACCCCGCGATCGACGTGAACAAGAGCGGGACGCGGAAGGAAGAGCTGCTGATGCACCCCGACGAACACGAGAAGGTCCGCGTCTTGCGCCGCGTGCTGGCCGACATGCACCCCGTCGAAGCGATGGAGATGCTGGTGAACAAATCGAAAAAGACGAAGTCGAACCTGGAGTTCCTGCTCTCGATGAACCTGGGCTGAGTCTTGGCGAACCCCGACCGCAAGGTCGGGGGTGAAGCAACACGACACCCCCTCTCGCCGGCGTGGCGTGCGGGGGTGCTTCGCTTTGGGGGCGTGCGATGACCGAGGAGGAATGGCTGCGCGGTCACGACTACCCGCGGATGTATCGCTTCGTTCATCTGGCAACGGCCCGCCAAGCCCGCTTGTGCATGGTGGCGTGCTGTCGCATTAGGGCCGCGGAGGTCGCCGACACGCGGGTGGCGCGCATCCTGGACGCGGCCGAACGATGCGCGGACGATCCGGAAGCCGAGCGGGCTGCGAATGCCATCGGGTTTGAGTGGGTCACCACACGCCATCCGCTCCAACGTCCGCAGAGTGAGCGCTGGAAATGGCTTCACCAAGCTGTTGCCGACGCGCATGCCCTCTTCGAAGCCTGCTACACAGAAGAGATGTGGGATCACGGGCGATCCAGGGCGCGAGACCCACGAGCCGCAATCGCCAATGCCCTCTCTCTGAGCTTGCGCGAGTCCCCGCTCGACGCATTCATTGGTGGCGAAGGCGACGCGGTGTATTGCTGCCTGAGCGCGATTGACCGCGCGGGCGTGTTGCGGTTGCGAGAGGCGCGCGGCCTGAGCTTGCAACAGATCGATGCGGCAAAGGAACAGATTCAACGGTCGCTCGCGGACCTCCTCCGCGACATCGTCGGGAACCCCTTTCGCCCGGTCGCCTTCTCCCCCGCGTGGCGCACTTCCACGGCCGTTTCGCTCGCCCGCGCGGTGTACGAGTCGCGTGACTTCGGCGCGATGCCGATCCTCGCCGACGCCCTTCAGGACGCGGGGTGCGACAGCGACGACATCCTCGCCCACTGCCGCGACACCTCGCTGACGCACGTCCGCGGGTGTTGGGTGACGGACTTCGTGTTGGGCAAGAGTTGACGGGGCTTTGCAGCCCCGGAGGGGCGACAGAAACCTTCGCGGTCGGCTCCGTCGCCCCTCCGGGGCTTATTCCTTCTTCGTGTACGTTTCCCAGGGTTTGCTCGCTGCACCCTGGGCTAACATCGCTCGCCCCGTCCGGGGCTACAAGAGGCCAAAACCGCTGAACACCGATTTGAAAGACTGCGTTCGATTTCACCCACACTACTTCTCGATCGCGTCCTCGGCGTAGGTGCTCTCGTAGACGAACTTCGTCCCTTCGCCCTGGTAGTTCACGAGTTCGGACTTCGCCTTCAGCCGCGCCGCGTGATACTTGCCGGACGCGGTGTTGAAGTACACGTCGCCGGTCCACAGCATCGGCACCAGCGGAACCTGCTCTGCCACCGCCTTCGGCGGCGCCTTCAGCGTGGTTTCGAGGCCCACAACGAACAGGCTGTTCTTCTCACCCTTGCTAGTGTACTTTTGCACAAAATCGTAACTCTCGCCGGTGCCGTGTGGCGGGTCGAGCTTCACCGCGAACGGCCGGTCCCAGGTCGCGTTCGCCGCGGTCTCCGGCAGCACGACGCGGAACGGCAGCTCCGCGTGCAGCCGCGCCGCGGTGCCGCCCTTCGCCTCCTTCACCTCGACCAACTGGCCCCGCGCGTCCATCCGCACGACCACGATGGGCTGGTTCAGGAACGCGGCCATTGTCTTGGCGTCTTCGGGTTTCGACGAATCGAGGCCGGAGATGGTGCCGTCCGGCTGCTTGAACTCGTTCTTCATCTCGGTGATGCACATCTCCAGCGTCGCGACGCCGGCCTTGTCCACGTCCTTGACGGTCCACTTGCGGACGAGCGTGAGGCTGGTCCGGGCCTCGCCGGTGGTGGGCTTGTTCTTCTCGTCGATCGTCGTTTCGGTCACAACCGTTTGCTGGATCACGCGATACGTCAGTACCTTTCCGGGTTCCCACTTGAACCGCGGCGCGGCCGGGGCCGCCGGCGGCTGCGCGACCGCCGTCGCAGCGAGAACAACCGCCACCGAAATCACGATGAGCCGCCGCACCATTTGTGAAGCCTCCTCGCGGAACGCGGGCCAAGTGGCGGCGAGATAGCGAGTGTGGGCAGCGGCGCGAAGGGCAATCACGGGGCATGTCGGTTCAGGAACGCCACCAGTTCCGTCGTGAACGGCTCGCCGATCAACATGCTGTGCCCGAAGTCGCGAATCGGCAAGAAATGTTTCGGCTCGTTCGCGGCGTTGTAGAGCTGCTGGGAGTGGTTGAAGGGCACGACCGTGTCGGCGGTGCCGTGCAGGAAGAACACCGGGCGCGGGCAGCGGCCGATCTTCGAGAGGTTGTCGAACCGCGTCCGCATGAGTGTGTGGACCGGCAGGAACGGGAAGTGGTGCTTCGCCGCCGCGGGCAGGCTCGTGAAGGTGTAAATGAGCACGAGCGCCCGGTGTTCGACCTTTGTCGCCAGTTCGACCGCGGTTCCGCCGCCGAGCGATTCGCCACACAAAATGATGCGGTTCGGCGCGATCTTCTGCTCGTCGGTGAGCCACTTGTACGCGGCGTCGCCGGCGGCGTAACAGCCCTCTTCGGTGGGCCGACCGCTGCTCTTGCCGTAACCGGGATAGTCGAACAGCAGCACGCCGGCACCGAGCGCCTGTCGCAGGTCGGCCGCGAGCCGCCCGCGGTGCGTGAGGTTCCCGCCGTTGCCGTTGATAACCAGAACCGCCCCGCGGTGCGGCGCCTCCGGCGGGATCCAGCGCCCGGAGAGCGTGTTCCCGTCACGCGAAGTGAACGTCACGTCTTGCGAGCGCGCGTCTTCCGGTTCCAACCACGCCGCTTCGGCCGAATAGGGGCGGAACACTAACCGGCGTTCAAGGAACCAGAACACGACGATGATTCCCAGGTACGTGATGAGGATCAGCACCGCCCATCGGCGCACACGGCGCTGAAGCGAGCGGTACAGAGGTTCTGGCGTGGCGGTCACCCTGGCCTCACTCGTAAACAGCGGCACCAGTGAGAACGATTGCGAAGAGGAACCATTCCGGCCGTTCCGGGTCGATGTCCGGGGCCGCGTTCTTACAGTAGCCGTCCACGTCTGCGATGTAGCGCGAGAGCGCTTCGAGGAATCGGGGTAGTGTCGCGTTCCCCCACCGCTCTGGGTGGGCTTCGAGGTCGTCCGCCATCTTCGCGACAAAATCGGACAATTCGAGCCGCGTCGAGACGGCTCGCGGATCGTCGGCCGGCTCATCCGAGGTCATGTCAGCTCCTCCCTGAACCCTTGAACCGTCTCGATCAACGCCGCGACCGCGGCCCACGCGGGGCCGGGGTTGTCGCGATCGACCAGCACGAACGTCACTCCGGCCAGACGCGATGCTTCGCCCTCTTCCTCGTCCAGATCGCCGATGCTCGCAATCACTTGATACTCGCGGGCGAGTCGGGCGTGGATCTCCGCCTTGTGGCGCTTCGGGCCCTGCCACTTCGGGCAGTAGTGAACGTTGCGGTATCCTGGTAGTTTATGCTCCGCGATGAACGCGTCGGTGCCTTCGCGGCTCACCTCGGTGCGGGCCGTGACATAATGCACTTCCACCCGCTGCCGGTGAACGCGCAGGAGCACATCGAGCGCGGCCTTCAGCGGGCACGCGAAGCTGGTGCAAACGGTGTCGTCGAGATCGACGATCAGCGCCAGCCGCTTGGCCGGTGCGTCGTCCCCAAAGATCTGTCGGGCGAGGTTCATGGCGAACGGCCGGTGTGAGCCGGCCGGTGATGTTGAGTCGTGCAACGAGGCTACACAGAGAACGAGTCGCGGCACGACGCGCGAACGCCTCACCGGCCGGCTCACACCGGCCGTTCGCCTATGCGGGGAAGTACTCGAGGCCGAAGGTTTCGGCGACGGCGGCGTTCGTCACCTTGCCGGCCCTCACGTTGACACCGGCCGCGAGCGCCGGGTTCTCTCTGACGGCCTTTTCCGGGCCTTTGTTGGCCAGTTGCACAGCGTAGGGGAGCGTGACGTTCGTGAGAGCGTAGGTGCTGGTGCGGCCGACCGCGCCGGGCATGTTCGTCACGCAGTAGTGAACGATGTCGTCCACGATGTACGTCGGTTTGGCGTGTGTCGTCGGGCGGCTCGTCTCCAGGCAGCCGCCCTGGTCGATCGCGACATCGATCACGACCGCGCGCGGTTGCATGATCTTCAGGTCGTCGCGGCGGACGAGGTGCGGGGCCTTCGCGCCGGGAATCAGTACCGCGCCGATCACCAGATCCGAGTGCCGGAGGCAATCGAGGATGTTCAGCCGGTTGCTGAACACGGTCGTCACGTTCTGCGGCATCACGTCGTCGATGTACCGCAGTCGGTCGAGGTTCACATCCAGAATGAAGACGTTCGCGCCCAACCCGGCGGCGACGCGGGCGGCGTTCGCGCCGACCACCCCGGCCCCGATCACGGACACCGTCGCCGGCGGCACACCCGGTACGCCCGCGAGCAGGATTCCGCGTCCGTCGAACGGGCGCTCCAGATACTTCGCCCCTTCCTGAATGCTCATCCGCCCGGCCACTTCGCTCATCGGCGTCAGCAGCGGAAGCGTGCCCCGCGCGTCCTTGATTGTTTCGTAAGCGATTGCCGTAATTCCCGACCTGATAACAGCTTCGGTCAGGGCGCGATCGGCGGCGAAGTGGAAGTACGTGAACACCGTTTGCCCGGGGCGCATGCGCGGCCACTCGTCGCGCATCGGCTCCTTCACCTTCACGATGAGGTCGGCCCGCTTCCACACCTCATCTTCGGTCGCGACGATCTGCGCTCCGTTGGCGGTGTACTGTTCGTCGCTAATGCCGCTCCCGCTCCCGGCCCCGCTTTGGATCAGGACCGTGTGCCCGGCCCGCGTCAGTTCCTCGACGCCCGCCGGCACCATCGCCACGCGGTACTCGTCCTGTTTCACTTCTTTCGGCACGCCGACGATCATGATTGGCCTCGAAGGTTGGAGAGGTGATGAGGGCATTGTGGAATTCCGCAAGAAGTGAATCAAGTGGAACAACTCTCATGTGAAATGCCGCGCTCGCGGCGTCGTCAGCACCATATGATTGGGAAAGCGCCCGTGCCCCGGGCGTGTCCTCCCGATTCCATGTCTCGCCGTCCTGGCCGTAGGTGTCTCATGCCGCCGCGTTTCGCCGTCGCGGGGATCGTCGCGTTCTGGTTCGCCACCACCGGGTACATCGCGTACCGCGACCTGTGGCCCCGGGTGTTCGGGTCCGGCCCGCCCCCGGTGTCGATCGAGCTGGCCGACGAGGCCCGTCAAAACGTTCCCGCGAAGTGGGTGCTCTCGCGCAACGGCCAGAAGGTCGGTCGGCTCATCACACAGATGAAGTACCTCGACAACGAAGACTCGTTCCTGTTCACCTACCGGTACACCGAACTCAAACTGGAGCAGTCCGGCATCACGCTGGCGTTTTCGGAGGTGGTTTCGGAGGTGAAGATGACGCGCGCCGGCGACCTGAAAGAAGAGACGATCACCGGGAAGGCCGCGATCCTGTTCCAGGGGCTGGAACTCGCGCAAGGGACGATCGACGTGCGCGGGCGCGTCGAGAACGGCGTACTCACCGGGCGGGCCGAACTCAAGAACAACGTGCTGAGCTTGGCGAACCTCGCCGGCGACCTCGACCCGGTGCCGGTGAAGAAGGGATTGCCGCTCAACACGCTCCAGCCGGTGAACCGGCTCGGCGGCGTTCACGGCGACCGTCCGTCGTGGGTGGTTCACGAGTCCAACCCGCTCGGCGATGCGCTGGGGCAGCTTGTGCAGAAGAAGCTCGCCGAACAGGGCATCCGGTTGCCGGAGCAACCGCGCGAGGGGTCGGCGGTCGCTCAGATCGGTTCCCGGACGCAAATGCTGAACTGGAAGGGCGAAGAAGTGCCGTGCTGGGTGATCGAGTACCGACGGGCGGAGCCGTTCGCGTGGACGTGGGTGCGCGCCAGCGACGGGAAGGTACTCAAGCAGGAAGCCGCGAAGAAGGGCGAGAGCCTCACGTTCGAGCGGGAGGACTGAAGATGATTGACATTCGCAACGTCACGAAATCGTACGGCCCCAAGGTCGCGGTGCAGGATCTCACGCTGCACGTCCCGACGGGAGAACTGTTCGCGTTCCTCGGCCCCAACGGCGCGGGCAAAACCACCACCATCAAGATGCTTTGTGGACTGCTCTTTCCCACGACGGGCAGCGTCAGCGTCGGTGGGTTCGACGTGCGCGCGCAGGGCGACCGCGCCCGCGCGCTCGTCAGCTACGTCCCGGACCAGCCGTTCCTGTATGAGAAGCTCACGGGACGCGAGTTCCTCCGGTTCACCGCCGACCTGTACGCACTCCCGGCTGCAAAAACCGATGCCAAGATCGAAGAAGTGATCGAACTCTTTCACCTGGACGAGTTCGTGGACGACCTCACGGAGCGCTACTCGCACGGGATGCGGCAGCGCACAGTGTTCGCCGCGGCGCTCGTTCACGAGCCGAAGTTGCTCATCGCCGACGAGCCGACCGTCGGCCTCGACCCCAAGAGCATCCGCGAGCTGAAACTGCTACTCCGCAAGCTCGCGGCGAACGGGATGACGATCTTCCTGAGCACGCACACGCTCGACATCGCGCAGGAACTGGCCGACCGCATCGGGATTCTGGACCGCGGGCAATTGCTGGGCTGCGGCACGATGGACGACCTGCGGAAGCAGGCCAATCAGGATGGAAGCTTGGAAGATCTGTTCATGAAGATCACGGAAGAGGCGGTGACAGAAGCCGCGCCAGCGGGCGTGTAGCTCAAAGTAGTAGGCACACTCCGTGTGCCGTTGCGACACCAGTAGTATTGCAACGGCACACGGAGTGTGCCTACTACTCTGGAGGACGAGACATGGGTGCCGAACTTCCCGCGGTGGCCGATCAGGGCCGGCTGTTCCGCCAGCTTCGGGCGCGGCTGTTCCGCAACGGGCTGCGCGTTGCGCTCGAAAACGGGCGCGTTCGGCTGTTCACGATGATCGGCACCAGCCTGTTCGTGTCCGCGTTCACGTTCGGCGTCAGCCTGTACCTGTTCAACGAACTCGCGGTGAACAAGATCCCGTTCAAGGGGGCCATCGTCGAGGCGCTCTTCGACCTCTTGTTCTTCACGCTGGGCACGATGCTCATCTTCTCGACGGGCATCATCCTCTACGCGAGCCTCTTCACCAGCCCGGAGGCGCGGTTCCTGCTCTGCTCGCCGGCGAGAGCGGATCACATCTTCGCCACGAAGTTTCAGGCCGCGGTCGCGTTCAGTTCGTGGGGGTTCGTCATCCTCGGCGTGCCGATTTTCGTCGGCTACGGCCTCATTTCCGGCGTGCCGTGGTACTTCTACGCGCTCCTGCCGCTGTACCTGCTCGGCTACGTCCTTCTGCCGGGATCGGTGTCCGCGGCCGGGTGTCTCCTCCTCGTCCGCTACATGCCCCGGAACCGCAAGCAGTTCTTTACGCTGGTCGGGCTGGTACTAACGGCGGTGTCGCTGTTCTGGGGTTACCGCACCGCGGTGAGCTTCAAGAACTCCGTTGCGACGGCCGGGCGCGAGATCGACGACCTCATCGGTCAGTTCGACTTGCTACGCAGCGGTCTCGCGCCGAGCCACTGGATGACGCGCGGGGTGATGGCGGCGGCCCGCGGCGATCTGCCCGGGGCGCTCGTTCCGCTCGCGCAGGTGTGGAGCAACGGGCTGGTGATGTTCCTGATCGCGGCGTGGATCGCCCGGCGCGTCTACCGCACGGCCTACGACCGCCTCAGCGCGTTCGGGCGCGCCAAGAAGGTGTACGGCACCAGCCCGCTCGACCGGTTCATGGAATCGCTCGTGTTCTATCTCGACAAACGCACCCGCGTCCTCGTCGTGAAGGACTTCCGCACGTTCCGCCGCGACCCGACGCAGTGGGTCGTACTCGCCATCTTCGGCGTCTTGATGCTCATCGGGGCGAGCAACTTCCGGCAGTACTACTCGGCCGATCTGGGCATCATGGACAAGTACGCGATCAGCCTGACGAACCTCAGCGGCACCGCGATCCTGCTCTGCGCCGGGCTCAGTCGGTTCGTGTTCCCGCTCATCTCGCTCGAAGGGCGGAAGTTCTGGATCCTGGGCCTGACCCCGGTGAGCCGCGACCAGATCCTGTGGGGGAAGTTCGCGTTCGCCGCCACCGGATCGCTGATCGTCGCCGAAACGCTCATCCTCGTCAGTGACCTGATGATGGGCGTGCCGTGGCAGGGGCTGCTCTTGCACGCGGTCGCGGTCGCGGTGATCGCGCTGGGGCTGAGCGCACTGAACGTGGGGCTGGGCGCGTACCTGCCGACGTTCCGCGAAACGGACCCGTCGAAGATCGTGGTCGGGTTCGGCGGCACGGTGAACATGGTCGTCGGGCTGGCGTTTCTGGTGTGCGTGATCGGCACAATGGTGGTTCCGTTCCACGTGGTCCAACTGGCGAAGAGTGCCGCCGGCGGCGCCGGCCGCGTGAACGCCTGGGTGTACGCCGGCATCCCTGTCGGGCTGATTGTGGGCGCGCTGGCGATCGTTTTACCGCTTCGGGCCGGTGCTAAGTCCTTGCGGGAGATGGAGTTCTGACATTTTCGCCGCTTGCGGCGCAGGCAATAATTACTGTCGGATTTTACCCTTGAATTTGGGAGAAAGTTTCCTACCGGGTTTGACTTTGGACATTTATTGGCCAAATGTATAGGTAGAGGCCCGCGCCGCGCGCCCCGATCAAGTTGGGGTGGCGTCGGCGGCGCGAAATCGGCTAGTGTCCGACCGACCTCTCACCGCAAGGAAGCGGTCACTTCCTGTGTTCCAAGGAACGGAGTTCACTTTCGGAGGGCGCCTCAAATGCCCGTCACCGGTTCGCTCATCCGCGTCGCTCCCGTCCTGGCCGTTCTGCTCCTGACCGCGCCGACCAGTGCCGGACCCCAACCGCAACAACCCTCGGAGCCGGCGAAACCGCGCCCGTCCGTCGATGTCGAGGTGAAATACGTTGACGACAGCACCATGAAGTTGAAGCTGCTCGACGACCGGCTGGAGGTGTCCACCAAGTACGGAGTGCTCCACATCGCGGTCGCCGACATCCGCCGGATCGAGTTCGCCAACCGCGTCCCGGCCGACGTGGCCGAGAAGGTGGTGCTGGCGATCTCCAAACTGAACCACCCGGACTTCAAGATCCGCGAGGCCGCGACGGCTGAACTGAAAACGTACCGCGAGCGCGCCTATCCGCTTGTGTTCAAGGCGATGAAGCACGACGACCCGGAGGTGAGCCGGCGGGCCGAGGAGGTCGTGAAGTTCATCCAGTCGAAGGTGCCGGCGGCGCTCCTGGAGGCCCGCGACACCGACGTGGTTCACACTGACGACTCGAAGATCACCGGTCGTTTGACGGCCGAGATGGTGCGGGTCAGCACGTTCCAGTTCGGCGAGCAGCAGTTGAAGCTCGCGGACCTGCGGACGCTCCGCTCCGGCGCGCTGGCGCCGGCCGAGGAACAGGTCGCCGCGGCGCAGGCGCCGGGGAACATGTCCGCGTACCAGCAGCAGTTCGGCAAGGAGATGACGTTCTCGATTACCGGGTTCAGCCCGACGCCGGGCGCGAACCCGAGCGTGTGGGGCACCGACCTGTACACACTCGATTCCAACCTCGCCGCGGCGGTGGTTCACGCCGGCGTCGCCAAGCCGGGCGAAACGGTCGTGGTGAAGGTGCGCGTGGTGCAATCGCCGCCGCAGTTCGTCTCCACGTTCCGCAACAACGTGAACTCGACCGCCTACGGCGCGTACCCCGCGGGGGCGTACGAGTTCGTGCGGCGCTGAGGCGAACGGCCGGTGTGAGCCGGCCGGTGATTGGCAGCGC
>CAZBXY010000270.1:0-11089 GCA_964495365.1 uncultured Frigoriglobus sp.
AGGCCGGACCATCCGGCCTTTCCGGGGGCGAGAAGGAAGCGGGCCGGGGCGAGCGGCAGCGGCCCCGCAAGCGGAATTGCGGAGGGCACCCGCACTTCGCGGGACGGAACCGCCATTCCGCTTGCGGGGCGAACCGGGCTGCTTCAGAACCCGGTCAGAAAGGCCACTTGGTCCGGTTAAAGGCTTGGAAGGAGAGCCTGGCGGCGGAAGCCGCGCACCGAGCGAGGTCGGACGAGGGAGAGCGGGCGCGAATGCGGGATACGGCTCAAGGCCGATCGGCCTATTTTGAGGCGCCGCCCCGTGAAGGGCCGGGCAGGCGGGTGGCGGCAACCGGTGAGGAGCCGGGACCGTCCGCAGGCGGCGCGACGTTGCCGAGATCCAGGTATGCCAGGCCGGGGTTGATTCCCACTGCCGCGGCGATCACGGCATCGAGCTGTGCGAAGGGGGTGTCTTTCTTCGCCGCGGCCGGGGGGTCCAGGCCCTTCTCCTTCACGGCCGCGTCGAACGCCTTCTTGTCGATGGTGAGCGTGTTGTCCGTCGGATCGAACTGCACGGGGACTCCCAGCCGGTCCGCCGCGATGCGTAGCTGGTCGATCCCCTTTTTGTCCGGCGCGGTGATCGTCACCCGCTCCTGCCCGGACGTGCCGGAACTGGGATCGGCGGCGACAGCTTCGCAGGGCTTCCCGGCCATCGCGCCGGCGAGCAGTTGTGCCGACTGCCGGAGGTCCTGGGGGCTCGGCGACTGACCGGCCCGTTTGTCTTTCAGGTAGTCGTTGAACGTCTCATATTGTTTACCGGGCGCCGGCGCTGGGGCGGCTGCGGCCGCTGCCCGTCCCGCGTCGTTCTCCTTGCGAGCCTCTACCTTGTCGGCATCCTGCTTGATGGCCGCGTCCGTGACTTCGAGAATCCGCTTCGGATCGGGGATCTGCGGCATGTCGGGCGACCGGTCGCGGGCGTAATCCGCGCGGGAGTAGCCGCCGTAGCTGCGCCCTTCGGCGAACCCCGCCAGCGCGAAGTATTCCTTGCCGTTCTTGAAACGTCCTTCCTGTACCGCTTTCGCAACGTCGGGGTTGTCCTCCAGGAACTTCTTCTCCGCCGCCATTTCGGCGTCCGTGAACTTTTTCGGATCAACGTGGTGGACGATGGTTGCCCTCGCCGCGCCGTAGGCTTTGTCCGCGGCGTAGGTTCTCGCCGCGGCGTATTGCTTCTCGTCTTTCTGGAGCTGTTCGACGGCCATCTCCACGCGGTTGACCTGCTCGGCCAGGTCGTTGAACCGTTGCACCGCGGCCAACTGGGCCTCCGTGCCGCCCGAATCTACCAGCGTCCCGACGATGACCCGCGCCCCGGCGGTGTAGTCCGGCAGGCCAAGCGCACGGGCGGCGGGGGAGAGGAGGGGTGTGCCCGGGGCGAGTGCCGCTGTTGCTGCGCTTGCGAGGAGGGTACTCGGATCAACCTCCTTCGCATAGACCTGCTTCGCCTCGTCCAGGAGTGATTTGCTCAGCTCACCGAGTTTCTTCTGGATGTCGGCGTTGGACATCTTGCTGAGTTCCTCCGGTGTCGCCACCTTGCGCGCGACCAGCAGGTCCACCGCCGCCCTGACGTTGTTGCCCGCCGCCATCGCCCGCGTCAGGTCGGCGTTGGACTGCGCCATCGCGGTAATCGCGTTGTCCGTTTTGCCGATCGCCTCGACGTATCCTTCCCCGGTAAACTGTTTCTGGATCGCATCGCCGGCCATGAACCCGATGAATCCCAGGTTGCCCGCCCCGGCAACACCTGCACCTCGTGCGCTCCCGGTCGCGACGCTGACGGTAGCGTGCGTGCCAAGAGCCACCCCCGCCGCTCCCTGCACCTGGCCGGCCCCGCGTTCGAGATCGCTGGTCTTGGCCGATTCCTTGTCGATCTGCTCGACACCGGCGACGATTCCCACGGGGCCGCCGACTGCACCTACGCGGCCCAGCAACCGGGTCACGAACGAGGGAGATTTGCTGCCCGTAGCTGCCGCGCTCCCGGCGGCTCCCAACGTCTGGCTCGTGCTGGCCGCTGCACCGGTTACGTTCTGCGTGGCGCTCATCGCCTTGTCTTTATCCGACATCTGGTTCCAGTGTTCCGCCATGTTCTTAACACCGAGTGCCAGGCCCAGCCACCCTGCCGCACCGCTCCCATCCCGGCCTGCAACTCCGCCCGGCTTGCGCCCGGTCGGCTCCGGTTCCGTCACCGGCGGTTTCGGGACATCCGGCTGATCGGGTGGGGCCGGGGGTGTAACAGGCGCGGCGCGTTCGGCAACCGGGGGCAAGACAGGTTCAGCAACGGGCGGAACGGGCCCCGGGGGAGCAGGCGGCAGAGGAACAGTCACCGGGCTTCTACCCCGGCCTGCCCCGGTCAACCTGGGATCGAGAGGGACAAAGTCGGCGTCTACGGACACGCCGTCGAACCCGGCAACCGGGCCGGGAGCAGTGCGGGATCGTCTCTCGCCGCCCGGAGCCAGCGGGTCGGGGACGCTGATGCCACGACCGTGCCCGCCCTTGCCGCCGCCAGGCGCATCCGGCACGCCCGCGGCCGCCGCATAATTCTTCACGGTATCTTTCGGAAGTGCGCCCTGTGCCTCCATCACCTTCATGATTCTGACCGCTCCATCCAATTCGGTCTGAGGGGGGCGCTCACCGCTGCCGACCATATGATTGTGCAGATTTTTCAGAGTAGTTTTGGCCTTTTCCACATCCGCCGGATCCATCACGGACGGAACCTCCGCCTTCGCCAGCGTTGATAAAGTCACAAGAACCTGTTGGGCCTGCTTGGCCTTTGCGCTATCCGCGCTCAGCATGACGGTCTGATCGGGTGAAGGCATGTTCCGCCTGGCCGACGCAGCCGGTGAAGTGTCGTCTGCAAAAAGCAAGGCGGCGTTCGGGCCATGGATCGCCTGGATTTCAAGCGGCGCGAACTGCTGAAGCTTAACAAGCTCTGCATCCTGCACAAGCAGCACGGGCTTATCGCCCCCGGTTATATCAGCCGTCACACCCTTGTTTTGCAGTTGCCACTGCAGTTGTTGCAATTCGGTCTTGGTGCCGCTGATCGCGATGGCCGGGAACTCCGCGCCTTCAAGCGAATGAGCTGTCATGTTCCTGATGCGTCCTGCGCCATCCATATTTCGCAGCGTCTGGCGTAACGATGCATCCATGTACTCGCGCCAATCCATGCCAGCGCCGCTATGATCACCGGTTTTTAAAAGTTTGCGGTCCGCCTCTATTTCCTTCGTAGCTCTCAGGCTCCTGATTAATGCCTTGCTTTCTTCGCCAAGCGCGCCGGCAACAATCGTGTCGTCAACACTGTACGCGGGGCCTGGGCTGCCCCCTTCCGTGGCTGGCGGGAATATGACTGTTTTCTCGCTGACCGGTGGTTGTAACGCCGGTTTCGGGCTGCGCACGACCACGCCGCGCTGCAGGAGCGGGGGGTGGATGGCGTCAATTTCGATGGGGGCGACCTTGCGGAGTGCTTCGAGGGCCTCACCCTGGATCTGCAGCACCTGCCCGCCGGCGCTGGGCGAGTGCCGGATGGTCGATTTGATATTCAGGCCCTTCATCTGTTTTTGCAGTTCTTCGAGCGTTTCCGTCGGCGCGATGATCTGGACCGCCGGGATATCGCCCACCATCGTCTTCGCCACGATCTTGTGGTCCCGAGCAAGGGCGCGTAATTCTTGCCCGAGTTCTTTCACAGCCGGTGGGACTGCCGGCTCGTGAAGTGGTTTCCCGTTCGCATCGAACCATTCCGGCGCGCGGGCCCTGGCCCGGTCGCGGGCGGCTTGCAACCCAGGAATGGCGGCTTTCTCGCCGCTTTGCATCGCCTGTTTGAAGAGCTGGTGGCCCTCCCCGGTCAGGACGATCCTCGCCGTGTCGGGGTCGGCGCCTTTGACCTCGAAATGCCGCCCGCTCTCCAGGCCGTTCTGTTTCAAAAGTGCCTGGACTTGAGATGAGGTGGTTCCCTTGTCAGGGTGAGGTATCAGCACGATTTCGAGGGTCAGGGTGACACCAGCCGACCTGACTGTTCGATAGAGCTGCACATCAACCGGCTCGGGCATATCAACTCGTCATGAATTGCTCCCGTTAAGTGTATATATGATTAGTAAATGTTTCGTTACAATTTGATGACAGGTTGATGACAATTGATCCGCAGAGACGGGGTCGATATTTGCGAAAAGCAATGACTTACATCATCATGGCGCAACGGGGCAGATACGGAGAAAAGCCCGCGGGGGAATGTGAGTTCGCGATGGGGTGGGGACCGAGTTGCCGTGCCCTGTTGTCGAACGACCAGTATCCCGGTACTGCCCGGCGATTACCGCTCCAACTTCCGGATTAACCCTTTCACCTCTGCCGCGATATTGCTCAAGGGGCGCTCTAGTACACCGAGAACAGTCATCGGCGGTTCATCGACCGCCTTCGGCTTGCCCTGCTTTTCGATGCTTCCGAGGCCTTTCCCCGCTTCATCGGCCTTGCTGAGTAACCCCAGCATTCTCCCGTTGGCGTTCCGGGCGGCATCCAGCGCGTCGTACCGTTCGCCGTCCGTCAGGGGCTTGGCGTCGCCGCCGTTGCCCACGGATACGTGGGTCGTCCCCTTGAGGTGCTTCTCCATGGCCTCGGCAGCAACCTTGTTCAATTCTCCCGCCAGTTCTTTTGTGATCACCAGCGGTTTCGTGCCGTCGTGTCCCTGGCCGAGCAGGTAATCGGTCATGGCATTGAGGCTCACCTCTTCGAGATTGGTGCCGAGCACCCTCGTCGTCTCCGACGGGGCAGTCCCCTCCTCGGACTGGCTGCGGTCCATGGATTTGTACCGGCCGATCTTCTCCTCAAGCTGGTTCCGGACCATTGCCGGCTTGCTGACGGGGGGTAAGGGCGGAACAGGTGCCATTTCTTGTCTCCTTTCAATGCGCGATGGCTTGGCTCATCCAAACCAAGCCTACCAGCAATGTGTTACGCATTGATTACCGCTTCGTTACCGTTGCATTACGATCTGCGCCTGGACCGCCTGGCGGCCGGGGAAACGGGTTTCCCGAGAAGGTGATTTACCGTGACGAACACCGGCGTATGATGCCGCATGCTCCGGATCACGCAGCAGGACAATTCGAAGGCTGCCAAGCAGTATTACTCCAGCGCTGACTACCTCAGCGAGGGACAGGAGATCGTCGGCTCGTGGGGCGGGGAGGGGGCGCGCCGGCTCGGGCTGGAAGGGACCGTCGATAAGCTCTCCTTCGACCGGCTCTGCGATAACATCGACCCGGTTTCCGGGAAGCAACTCACCGCCCGCACGCGGTCAGACCGGACGGTCGGCTACGACTTCACTTTCTCGGTGCCCAAATCGGTCTCGCTGCTCTACGCACTCTCCGGCGACCGGCAGGTGCTCGACGCCTTCCGCGAGGCGGTCGATGAGACCATGCGCGACATCGAGACCGAGATGAAGGCGCGTGTGAGGAAGGGCGGGAAGGACGCGGACCGCGTCACCGGCAACATGGCCTGGGCCGAGTTCATCCACACCACGTCGCGGCCCGTGGATGGCGTGCCCGACCCGCAGTTGCATGCCCACGTGTTCGCGTTCAACACCACCTGGGATGACCAGGAGCGGCAGTGGAAGGCCGGCCAGTTCCGCGACCTGAAGCGTGACGCGCCCTACTTCCAGGCGGCGTTCCGGGTGCGGCTGGCCGGCAAGCTGCAGGATCTCGGCTTCGAGGTGGAGCGCAAGCGGGATGATTTCGAGGTCGCGGGCGTGCCGCCGGCGGCGATCCAGCGGTTCTCGCGGCGCACGGCGGAGATCGAGAAGGTGGCCGCCGCGCGCGGCATCACCGACCCGAAGCGCAAGGCCGAACTCGGGGCTGAGACGCGCGAGAAGAAGGACCATGAGCTAGGCTGGAACGAACTGCGAAGAGCGTGGGACCGGCGGCTGACTGACGAGGAGCGAAAGGCGCTGGCGGAAACGCACCGCCGCGAGACGCCTTGCGCACGGCCGGTTCACGCGGAGGGGGTGGCGGTCGATTACGCGCTCGCCCACAGCTTCGCCCGCGACGCCGTCGTGCCGGAGCGGAAACTTCTGACGGAAGCGCTGAAGCGCGGGATCGGGACCGTCACCATCGAGGGGGTGCAGCGCGAACTGGCCCGCCGCCCGGTGATCCGGGGCGAGCAGAACGGGCGGGTGATGACGACGACGCGGGAAGCCGTGAGCGAAGAATTTCGCCTGATCGCCTTCGCCCGCCGGGGCCGCGGGCGTTACAGGCCGCTGGGCGACCCGGACCGGCCGCTCGCGCGCGGCTGGCTGAACGAAGGCCAGAAGGCGGCGGTGCGGCACGTCCTGGGCTCGCGCGATCGGGTGACGATCGTCCGCGGGGCTGCGGGCACCGGCAAGACGACGCTGGAGCAGGAGATCGGCGAGGCACTGGCGGCGGCCGGTAGACCCGTGGTCGCGCTCGCACCGACGGCGGAGGCGAGCCGCGGGGTCTTGCGCGCGGAGGCGGGGTTCGCGACGGCCGACACGGTGGCCCGGTTCCTCAAGGACCAGCAGATGCAGGATTCGGCCCGGCGCGGCGTGATCCTGGTCGATGAGGCCAGCCTGCTCGGCACCCGCGACATGCTGGCGCTGTTCGAGATCGCCGACCGCGTGGAAGCCCGGCTGATCCTGGTGGGCGACCGCCGTCAGCACAGGGGCGTTGCGGCCGGCGAACCGCTCCGCCTGCTGGAGCAGCGTGCCGGGCTGCCCGTGGCCGAGGTGACGGAGATCCTCCGCCAGTCGGGCGACTACCGGGCGGCGGCCCGGCTGCTCGCCGACGGCAAGACCGCCGAGGGGTTCGAGGAACTGGACCGGCTCGGCTGGATCCGGGAAGTCCCCGACGCCGAGCGATACCACGCGCTCGCCGTGGCGTACCTGGCGGCGATCGCGGAGAAGAAGCGGGGCGGCGAGTCCAAGTCGGCGCTGGTTGTCAGCCCGACGCACGCGGAGGCCGCGCGCATCACCAACACCATCCGCGCCGCCCTGAAGGAACAGGGAACGCTCGGGGAGGAGCGCACGCTCCGGGCCTGGGTTCCGGCCCACTTCACGGATGCGCAGAAATCCGACGCGACGAACTACGAGCCGGGCGACCTGCTGCAATTCCACCAGAACGCGCCCGGTCACACGAACGGCTCCCGCCTGGTCGTCGCCGGCGGGGAGAAGCTGCCGCTGCAACACGCCGGGCGCTTCGAGGTCTACCGCCCGGTGCCGCTCGCCCTGGCCGTCGGTGACCGGGTGCGCGTGACAGCCAACGGCAAGACCAAGGACGGCAAGCACAGCTTAAGGAACGGGGCGCTCTACACGGTCAGCGGTTTCACGCCGCAGGGCGACCTGCTGATCGACCACCGCTGGGTGATCGCCCGGGACTTCGGGCACCTCGCGCACGGCTACGTCGTCACCTCCCACGCCAGCCAGGGGCGGACGGTGGACAAGGTGTTCATTGGCCAGTCGAGCCAGTCGTTCCCGGCGACGAACCGGCGGAGTTTCTACGTGCCGGTGACGCGCGGGAAAGAGCAGGCGGTGATATTCACCGACGACAAGAAGGAGTTGCTGAAGGCAGCAGAGCGCCCGGACGAGCCGCTCCTGGCGACGGAACTGGCACGGTCCGCACGGCGTCCGCCGCGCCCGCGCCTGCACAAGCATCTTGCGTTTATCCGCCGGCTTGCTAACGTCGCCCGGTTGCACGAATCACCCCACACGCAACCGCATCACACGCAATCCCCGGACCGGGAGATGGGCCATGCCCGCTGAGACGAACGTCCTGGAATCCCACCGCCCCTCCCGCCTGGCAAGCCTCGCTGCCCGCCCGATTGCACCGCCGGCCGGTGAGAAGAAAGAGGAGGACGCCGGGGAGGAGTCCTGCCCGGGGTTCGGGTTCCTGCGGGGGCCGCATGAGCGCGCGCCGATGATCGAGTTCCGCTTCACGGACGGCAACACCGAGGCCTTTCCCTATTGCTGGCTAGGCCCGGTCCGGTTCAACCCATCATCCGGCCTGCTGCTCCGGTTTACCGGCGATGTGGTGACGCTCGTGCTGATTCACGGCAGCAACCTCGATGCGCCGGTCAACGCGGGGGCCGTCAGCCTGACCGGCGATGTTCAGCGGCACCGGGTCACGTTCGTGCGCGAGATGGAGAAGGAAGAAACCCGGCGGATCGGGGAAGGCGGCCCGACCATCGACCGGATCGAGGTCGCCGAGTTTGAAACGCACGAGGCGCTGGTCGCGTGGGTGAAGGAGAACGCACCGGTCTTCGCTCGGCAGTCAAGGTGACGGAAAGAGGAATGGCGCGGCGCAGGGAATCCGCTCGGCCCTTGCCGGCTGCTTCCGTGTGGGTCCATAGTCCCACGCCAGGCCCCCGCAGCAACAAGTCAACGCTACTTGCGAGGGCTAAGAGAGCTGATGCCCATCGTTTCGGCGCTCGACGTCGCGCCGCAGTTCCTCGGCGCCGTAGCGGTCGGTAAGATCCGGCTGGATGTCGAATCGGTACACGTTTGCATAAAGCACCGAGGTGAGGAACGATTTGCCTACCGGGGCGGGGATTCCCTGGAGTGCCTGATGCCTGTTGGCGCGGTTAGCGTGCTCCCGCGTCGCGAGCGTCAGCCGTCCTACCTTGCCCATGCACGGCATGTTGGTAAACGCCGCAAGGGGCCAGCGGTCGTCCGTCGTGTCCAGGACCAGCTTCAGGTGCTGCAGGTTCGGCAGTGTGGCGGGCGGGAGCTTTTGCAGATAGTCGATCGCGCCCGGTGCAAGGTGCCCCACTGCCAGCCCCAACTCTTGCAGATTGGGCATTTTGTCGAGTAGAGATTTCAGCCGGGTAGCGTAAATGGGCAGGGTTTGATCGGGGGCATTCAGGACAGGGACCGCTAGTGTCAGGGCGTTAAGACGGCTCAGCCCTGGCCACGCCTCCAACCGGTCCAGGTCATGCTCATGCAGGAATCCAAAATTGCCCTGCTCAAAATGCAGTTCCCGGAGCGACTGAAGACTCGGGCTCATAACGATATGGTCCATGAGTGTTGTGTTCTGACCGCCGAAGAAACCGGTGTTCTTGAATGTCAGCTTCGACAGGGAAGACAGGTTCGGTGAGGCGAGCATGTCTTCAAGTCCCCCGCCTTCGTCTGCGAACGAAACAAGCAGATCCCGCAGCGCGGCGAACTTCGGGCTCCGAGCAATTACGAGCAGATCGGCATGGTTGGCTTCGTCATTGTTCACATAACTCTGCCCCGGCACGTCGGGCACCAAGTCCTCCTCCTCGAACAGCGTGTCGAGCTTGAGTCTGCGAATGGCGGGGAAACGCTCCTGGGACGCCAGGTGGGGCAGCAAGCCTCGCGCGTTGAATATTTCGATCTCGTCGATGGGCGGCGTGGCTTTGTCATTCGTTGCGAACAGCGCCTGCGCGTGGTCGGTCACCGCCTGTGCGTTGACGTCATCGATGCGAAGCTTGGTGGGGAAACCTCGCTCGAAAACCGGGTCGATTTCCTTGATCGCCTCCGGCGAAAGGCGGGGAAACGCCTCGGCCAGCCAGGTGTCGTAGTGCGTTCCTAGAAGAGCGTCGATCGTCCTCCGGAGTTCTCTGGCGCGGCTGCTCACGCCGGGTAGTGTCGCCAGCTCGCACTGGGCGCGGATGAATCGGGCGCGGGACGCATCCCCGTGTTCATCCAGCCAATCAGCGTAGGCTAAGCGGGGGGTGTCCTCATCAGGATGCAGCCCGATGGCTGCCAGCAGGGCTTCCTTGTCGCTCATCGGGCCTCTCGGGGCGGGTAGGTCACGCCCTTACTCCTCGCGGCGCGGAGCCGTGCAGGCCCACACCAGCGCCAGGCACCACCCGAGACCGGTCCAGCCGAGCAGCAGGTTCAGCATCACGATGGCCAAGTGGTTGTGGTGCCGGCGCGAGCTGCTGACGATCGACGGAAGGAAGTAGAGGAGGAAGCCGACGCAGGCGGTGATGAGCAAGATCCCGACTTCCACACGTCCTCCGTCCTCAATTCCACCGGGTCGTCATGACGGGCTCTTCTCTCCCGTATCGTCCGCACGCTCGGCCCGCAACTGCTCCTCGTGGCTCATCCGGTCGCCGATCGCGTCAACCCGCCGCTCCGCGTCCAGGCGGATGGCGACGGCCGTCCGCGGATCGGCGTCGTGCCCGATGCGTTTGCGCCACTGCTTCAGGTCGCCGCGATAGGCGAAGCCGGGGCGCTTGTCGTCCCCCTCCTTCAGGATCTGCTTCACCTCGTCGGACGGGCGCTCCTTCGGGTCGTCGTAGGCGAGCTGGATGCCGATGCCGCCAGCGTTGCCGTCGTCAATCAGCACGACGCGGCGGTCCTTGAAATACCGGCCGTAAACTCCGTGGACCTTCTTCACCGTGGGTTGGGGAGCATCCGGCGCGGTCGCCCGTGCCGGTCCGCTATCGCCCGGCTTGTCTTGATCCGTTGCGCCCGGCGGGATGTTGAATTCGGTCGCCGCGGCATCGACGGCGGGCGGTTCGTAGGCGTCGCCCTTGGTTTCTTCGGGTAGCGGTTCCTTGCGCTTACGTTTTGCCATGCTGGCCTCCTTCTCGGGAAGTTGACCGGCAAGCAGTAGCGCAGCCCCGGCTTCATGTCAAAGGGATCGGGTCCGGAACGCCTTTGCGGCCTCCAGTTCCTGCTGTTGCTTCTCCAGGCGGATCAAGAGCAGGATGTAATCGTCCGGCCCCGGCAGCCCGATCCGCACGGCCTGGCCGGTGACCCAGTGGCGTAAGGCGGGGGGGAGGGATTCGTGCATGGGAGCGGGCATCAGCGCCTCCGGCCCCGTTCCTGCTCGATCGCCTCGACGGCCGAGCGGACGCGGGCCTCGGTGAGCATCCAGCCCTCCTTGGGCAGCCCACCGACCAACCGGAACTTGAGCCGCTGGTAGACCTCCTGCGCCCGCTCGTCGTCGCCGAGCACGTCCGCGGCTAGGGCGAGCGCGAACTGGGCCGGGCCGCTGCCGGAATAACCCCACTCGAACCCGGTGGGGCTGTGCCCGCGCAGGTCGAGCCTGATACATGAACCCACCGGCGGTGTCCCATACTCTGACGTGAGGTAAGCTCTC
>CAZBXY010000271.1:0-10869 GCA_964495365.1 uncultured Frigoriglobus sp.
CGAACGCTTCGCGGGCCTTCTCACTCGAAATCAGCCCGTAGGCCCGCTGGTAGAAGGTGTCCATCGCCTCGAGGTTGTCCGACTTCTCCTTGCCGGCGAAGTGCGCGTTCACCGCATCGAGCATGTTACGGCGGTTGGCGAACCGCTCCGGGGTGACGTTGCCCGGCAGCGCCAGGTCTTGCACGCGGAACCCGCCGTTGGCCGGATCGCTGCCGAGGCTGAACGGCGCATAGCTGCTGCTGAGGTAGCCGCTGCCGGCATCCTGAGCGGGCTGGCTCGGCACCGCGACATACGGCGGCAGGTTGTTGCGCACGCCGAGTTCGTGGCTCACCACGCTCCCGATGCTCGGAAACTTTAGCGCCGGCGAAGGCCGGTAGCCGGTGAACATGTTGTGCGTGCCGCGCTCGTGGGCGGCCTCGCCGTGCGTCATCGCCCGGCACACGGTGATCTGGTCGGCCAGCGCCGCGGTCTTCGTCAGGCACTCGTTGAAGACCTCGCCCTCGATCTTGGTCTTCACGGTGGCCATCTGCCCGCGATACTCGACCGGGGCGAACGGCTTCGGATCCCAGCTCTCCTGGTGCGCCATGCCGCCGGGCATGAAGATGTGGATACACGCCTCGGCCTTCGGCTTCTTCTGGCTCGCGGGTTCGGCGGCCCGGAGCCGCATGTACTGGTCGAGCGTGAGGCCCAGCGCCCCGAGCGCCCCGACGTGCAGGAAGTTGCGGCGGGAGAGCGGCGAACCCATGCAACGCGATAACAGATTCATCGGCAGGACTCCTGTCGGGGCAAGAGGGCGTGGGTGTTGTCGGTCAAGGGTCAGGGGCTATCGGTCGCAGGCGGTGAGCGAGTCGGCCTGGTGTTGGGGCGGGCAGCGGCGGCGGGTCGGATGAGAACAATGTGGCAGCATTATTCTCGCAGGTAGAAGATAGACGGTCGCAACCGCCGCGTCAATTCATTCCTGGGGTTGTTTTGGGTGCCGAACTGCTCGGCGCACAGAAGGGGCCATCGAGGGCGCGACCGCGCGCCTCACGAACGGCAACCGTGGCCACGAACGAACTGTGCGTGATAATTGAACGTTTGTTTAGTAAAGCGCGCAGAATTTTGCGTCCGGGACCACAATCCCGTTCGGCCCCGGCTCAATTGTGTGGTCCCGGCTGAACATAGCACGAGATCGGCTGGCGGGCGGTCCGATTCGCCGCGGTTCAGACTTGCGGGTTCGATCGGTCAGGGCATACTCAAAGTACGCTTGATCGCCCGAGCGATCGTCTGTGATGTTCTCCTCCCGGTCGCGCCCACCAAACCGGGCGGCCCGGTTCGCCCCGGCCTCGCAGCTCCGAGCGGTCGAATCTGCCCAGCGGCCCGGCTGGCCCGAGTCGCAACCCGACGAACGCCCCGGCGAGCGATCGTATGGATGGCGCACAACCCAAACCCGTTCCCACGGCCCGGCCCGCACCGGACTTCCGCGCCCTCTTCGAGTCGGCGCCGGGCCTGTACCTCGTTCTCACCCCCGACCTCACCATCACCGCGGCTAGCGACGCGTACCTGCGCGCGACCATGACCGCGCGCGAGCGGATCGTCGGGCGGTCCCTGTTCGACGTGTTCCCCGACAACCCGGCCGACCCGACTGCCACCGGGGTGCGGAACCTCCGCGCCTCGCTCGACCGGGTGCTGCGGTATCGCACGACGGACGTGATGGTCGTGCAGAAGTACGACATCCGCCGCCCGGAGGCCGCCGGCGGCGGGTTCGAGGAGCGCTACTGGAGCCCCACCAACACCCCGGTTCTCGGGCCGGGCGGCGCGGTCACGTCCGTCATTCATCAGGTCGAGGACGTGACCGAACTCGTGCGCCTGCGCCAACAGGGCACCGAACAGGCGGCCCGTGCCGACGAGCTGGGCGCCAGACTGGAGGCCGAGAACCTCCTCCGCGCGCAGGAGCTTCAGGAGGCCAACCGCCAGTTGCGGGTCGCGAACGAGGAACTGAACCGGCTCCGCGCCGACCTGGAGCGCCGAGTCGAGGAGCGGACCGCCGAGCTGACCCGGAAGCGCGAGAAGCTCCGGGTGACCCTGGAGAGCATCGGCGACGCGGTCATCACGACCGACCCCGCCGGCCGGGTGACGCTGCTCAACCGCGTGGCCGAAGCGCTGACCGGGTGGCCGGCCGCCGATGCGGTCGGCGCGCCGCTGACCGACGTGTTCCGCATCGTCAACCAGCAGACCCGCCAGCCGGTCGAGAACCCGGTCCGCCGGGTGATCGACGAGGGCGTCATCGTCGGGCTGGCGAACCACACCGTCCTGATCGCGCGTGACGGCACCGAGCGCCCCATCGACGACAGCGCCGCCCCGATCCGCGACGAATCCGGCGCGCTCCAGGGTGTGGTGCTGATCTTCCGCGACGTGTCCGAGCGGTACGCGGCCGAGGAGGCCCTGCGGCGCGAGCGGGAGTTCATCCGCACCGTGCTGGACACCGACCCGAACCTGATCTTCGTCAAAGACGCCGCGGGTCGGTTCGTTCTGGTCAACAAGGCGATGGCGGACCTGTACGGCACGACCCCCGAGGACCTGGTCGGGCACGCCCCGACCGACGCCCGCGCGCCCGGTGAGATGTCGGAGTACCGGCGGATCGAGCAGGAGGTGTTGAGTACGGGGCGGGCGGTCGCGACCGACGAGCGGAACTCGCGCCCGGATGGGCGCGTGCACTGGTTCCACACCGTCAAGGCGCCGCTGCCGCTACCCGACGGCACGACGCACGTTCTGGGGATCGCGGCCGACATCACCAAGCGGTACGAGGCCGAGGAGGCCCTGCGGCGCGAGCGCACCCTCCTGCGCACCCTCATCGACTCGATCCCGGACCTGATCTTCACCAAAGACACCGCCGGCCGGTTCGACGTGTGCAACCGGGCGCTGTTGGGGTTCACCGGGACCACGGCGGCCGACCTCGCCGGCAAGACCGTGTTCGACCTGTTCCCGCCGGAGCAGGCACGGAGCTACCACGAGGACGATACGCGGGTGCTGCGGCACGGCGAGACGGTACTCAACCGCGAGGAACTGGCCCGGGACGCGACCGGGCGCGACACGTGGCGCCTGGTGACCAAGGCGCCCCTGCGCGACCGCGACGGGCGCGTCACCGGACTGGTGGGCATCAGCCGCGACATCCAGGAGCGGAAGGAAGCCGAGGAAGCCGTCCGCGCGCGCGAGGCGCTGTTCCGCGGGGCGTTCGAGGACACGAACGTGCCGATGGTCATCACCTCCATGGACAACCGGTTCGTCCGGGTGAACGCCGCGTTCGGCCGACTGTTCGGCTACCCGGCGGCCGAGATGGTCGGCAGGACGATGATGGACGTCACGCACCCCGACGACGTCGCGGAGAGCCTGGCGCGGCGCGAGCAGCTGGTGGCCGGCGAGCCGCACTTCGTCCAGCACAAGCGGTACCTCCACCGCGACGGCCGGGTGCTGTGGGGCGTGACCAACGTGTCGCTCGTTCGGGGCGCGGACGGGCGCCCGACCGCGTACGTCGGTCAGGTGCAGGACATCACCGCGCAGCGCCAGGCCGAAGAAGAGCTGCGGGCCAGCGAGGAGCGACTCCGGGCGTTCTTCGATTCGACGACCGCCGCGATGTGCGAGATCTCGCCGGACCAGCACTACCTCCGGGGCAACGCCGCGTTCCACCGGATGTTCGGGTACCCGCCGGAAGCCCTCCCCGCGCTGACCATTTCCGACGTGTTGTTCCCCGAGGACCGCGCGCGGGTGACCGCCGACTTCGCGCGGGTCAGCCGCGGCGAGGTTCCGGCCTACGAGGCCGACCGGCGGTACCGGCGGAAGGACGGCTCGACCCTCTGGGCGCGGGTGAGCGTGGTCGCGGCCGGGGCCGAGCCGGGCCGGCCCGCGGTCGCTTCGGCCGTGGTGATCGACCTGACCGCGCGCAAGCAGGCCGAGGACGCACTGCGGGCCAGCGAGGAGCGGCTCCGGCTCTTGATCGATTCGGTTCGCGAATACGCCATCTTCACGACCGACCCGAACGGCCACGTGCTGACGTGGAACCCCGGGGCCGAGCGGGCCTATGGGTATCCGGCGGTCGAAGCTGTCGGGTTACACCTGTCGCGGTTCCACATGCCCGACGAGGTCGCCTCCGGGGCCGCGGAGGACCGGCTGGCCCGCGCCGCGGAGGCCGGCAGCCACTACGCCGAGGCCTGGCGGGTACGCAAGGACGGGACGCGGTTCTGGGCCGAGGTCGTGACAACGGCCCTGCGTGACGGCAACAACGGGGGCGGTCCGCTCCTCGGGTTCGTCGTTGTGGCCCGCGACATGACCGAGCGCCGCAAGCTCGAGGACCAGTTCCGCCAGGCGCAGAAGCTGGAGGCGGTCGGCCGGCTCGCGGGCGGCGTCGCGCACGACTTCAACAACATCCTCACCGTTATCAACGGGTACGGGGACCTCCTGCTCGCCTCGACGCCGGCGACCGACCCGCGGCGCGAGGCGCTGGGGGCCATCCGCGACGCCGGCGAGCGGGCCGCCGGGTTGACCAACCAGCTGCTCGCGTTCAGCCGCAAGGCGATCGTCGAGCCGCGGGTACTCGACCTGAACGAGGTCATCGACCAACTGGCCCGGTTGCTCCGCCGGATGGTCGGCGAGGACGTGCTGTTGGCGACCGCGCTGGCCCCGGGGCTGCACCGGGTGAAGGCCGACCCGACCCAGGTCGAGCAGATCATCCTGAACCTCGCGGTGAACGCCCGCGACGCGATGCCCAAGGGCGGGCGGCTCACCCTCGAGACGCGCAACGTCCGGTTCCGCGAGGCCGATGTCGCCGCGTACCCGGACCTGCCGCCCGGGCACTACGTTCAACTGGCCGTTTCGGACACCGGCACCGGGATGACCGACGAGGTGAAGGCGAAAATCTTCGAGCCGTTCTTCACCACGAAAGAACTGGGCAAGGGGACCGGGCTGGGGCTGGCGATGGTGTACGGGGCGGTGAAGACCCACAGCGGGCACATCAGCGTCTACAGCGAACTCAACGTCGGCTCCACATTCAAGATCCTCTTGCCGGCGACGTTCGAGGCGGTCTCGCCGCGGTCCGGCGAGATCCGCCCGGCCCCGCGCGGGAGCGAAACGATCCTCATCGCCGAGGACGACGACACCGTTCGCCAGTTTACACGGCTGGCACTGGAATCCCAGGGGTACGTGGTGCTCGACGGCGGCAGCGGGACCGAAGCGGTGCGGGTCGCGAACGACTACCGCGGCCCGATCCACCTGCTCGTCACGGACGTGGTGATGCCGGTACTGGGCGGGCGCGACCTGGCCGACGCGCTGCGGGCGCGGCACCCCGGGTTACGGGTGCTGTACGTGAGCGGGTACACCGACGACGCGGTGGTGCGACACGGCATCGTCGAGGCGACCGACGCGTTCCTCCAGAAGCCGTTTACGGCGCTGGCGCTGGCGCGGAAGGCCCGCGCGGTCCTCGACGCTTGAAATAGTTCCAGGTTCCAAGTTCCAGGGTTTCCAGTTAGAGGTCCGCGACGGGCGGGTCTTCAACTCGGAACCTGGAACTGCTGGAACCTGGAACTTTCATCCAGCACGTAACCGCTCACCCAACCGCTTCAACCCTTCCTCGACCGATACCTTCGGCGTGTAGCCCAGATCGCGCCTGGCGGCGGAAATGTCGTACCAGTGCGAGGTGGAGAGCTGGCTGGCGACGAACCGCGTCATCGGCGGCTCGCCCGGCACGAACGGCATGAACCGGTACACCCACTCCAGCACGCGCCCGGCGAGCTTCGCCTTCCAGGCGGACACGTGCTTCGTCACAGCAGGCACCCCGGCTTCCGACAGAATGCGGTCGATGAACGGCCACAGCTCGACCGGCTCGCCGTTGGAGATGAAGTACGCTTTCCCCGCCGGCGGGGTGCCGATGTCGAGCCGGTCGGCCGCATCGAGCTGCGCCTGCGCCGCGTTGTCGATGTACGTGACATCGACCTTCGGGTTGTTCGAGCCGATCCGTTTGAGTTTGCCCTTGCGGGCGCTGTCGATGATCCGCGGGACGAGGTGCGGGTCGCCGGGTCCGAAGATCAGGTGCGGGCGGAGCGCGACCGTTGCGAGGTCCGGGCCGTTGGCCGCGAGCACCGCCTTCTCGGCCTTCGCCTTCGTTTCGGGGTAGTACGCCTCGAAGTGCTTCGGGTAGGGCATCGACTCGTTTCCGCCCTCCACGTCCGCGCCGCCGTGAACGACGCTCGGCGTGGACGTGTACACCAGCCGCCGAACGCCGTGCTTCTTGCACGCCGCGATGACGTTCTCGGTGCCGATGACGTTGGTGTCGTAGAACGCCGAGTAGCGGCCCCACACGCCGGCCCGCGCCGCGACGTGGAACACGACATCGCACCCGGTCACCGCCTGCTCGACGGCTTCGAGGGACGCGAGGTCACCGAGGGTCTGCTCCACACCGAACTCATCGAGCCACGGGTATCGCGAGCGGGTGAACGAGCGGACGGAGTCTCCCCGCGCGCGGAGCAGTCGGACGACCGCCCCGCCGAGGAACCCCCCGCCACCCGTCACCACTGCCTTCACTCTTTCGCCTCCGCCTCCGGGTTCCACTTCGGGCCGAGCTGCTTGTCGGCCCACACCGCTAACTTCTCGCGGAAGATCTTCGAGTTGTGGCGCACATCCACCGGAAAGGCTCGTGGATACGGAAGGAACGTCCGAATCCGTCGTGTGTGTTCAAATTCCATCGCGCGAGTTCCGAGATCACTACCTTCGTCTGGAATCCCCTGCCCCGGCCCGTGGGCAGGAGGAACCTCGATGCACACGACCGGATACGTCACCCCGTTCCGCTGCACGCCGACGAGCGCTGTTCTTGATACGCCGGGAACCGTGTTGAAGATCGGTTCGACCATGTCGGTGAACAGCGTGCCGTGCGGGGTGACGACGCGGTGCGACTTTCTTCCGCAGAACCACAGCCGGCCGCGGTCGTCAATGTACCCGACGTCGCCCATCCGGTGTAACACTTCACCGGTCTTCGGGTCGCGAATCTTGGCGAGCTTGGTCGCGTCGGGCCGATTGTAATACTGCCGCGTCACCACCGGCCCGCGAACGACGAACTCACCGACCTCGCCCGGCGGGGCGAGCAGCGAATCGTCCCACTCCGCGATGGGTTCGTCGCTGATCCGAATGACGCGAACCTCCATCCCCGCGACCGGGCGCCCGACGCACACGCCCTTGCCTTGCTCGGTAAGATGGCACGTTTCGGACAAAATCTCGCGGCTGCCGATGTTCGCAACGGGGAGTGCTTCGGTGGCGCCGTAGGGAGTGAATACTTCGGCGCTGTCGGGAAGAAGCGTAACGAAGTGTTCGAGTGACGCGGCGGACGCCGGGGCCCCGGCGGAGATGACGCGGCGCAGAGTGGCGAACCCCGGACGCAAGTCCGGGGGTGCGGCGCCACTAGTGCCCAACACCCCCGGACTTGCGTCCGGGGTTCGCCCGGCGAGTTCCCCCAACCTTCGGATCACCGCCGGCGAGCCGAACAGGTTGGTCGCGCCGAACTGCCTGATCTGCGATACGGCTTTGTGCGGGTCGAGCTTCGCCGGACGGCTCGCGTCCATGTCGGGGATCACGCACGTCATCCCCAGCGCCGGGCCGAACAGCGCGAACAGTGGGAACGTGCAGAGGTCGATCTCGCCCGGCTCGATGCCGTAAGTCGCACGCAGAATCTCGACCTGCGCCGCGAAGATGCCGTGCGTGTACACGACACCCTTCGCCGGGCCAGTGCTGCCGCTGGTGAAGAGGATCGCGGCCGGCTCGGTCGCGCCGGAATCGGGGATCGTCCACGGCCCGCGCTTGCGGCCCGCTTCGCGCAGTCGCGCAAGCGATGTGTGGCAGTACATCCGCCACCGGCCGACGTTCACCGTTGTGCGAACCGTCTTGCGGCCCCAGCCGAGCACCCGGCGCGCCGCGTGCGCCTTCGCGATCCCGATGAACGCCGCCGGTTCGGCCTCGTCGAGGCACTTGCCGAGGTTGGTCGTCCCCATGCCGGGGTCGATGAGTACCGGCACTGCCCCGACCTTCAGGAGCGCGAACGTGAGCGCGAAGAAGTCCGGCGACGGCGGCACCATGAGTGCGGTCCGCGTCCCGCGGGTGATGTTCGCGGCGGCCAGCCCGTGCGCGATGGCGTCGGAATCGGCGTTGAGTTCGGCGAATGAGATGGCGCGGTGGTCGGTGGGGCCGTCCGGGTTGACGCGCCCGCGCGGGGCGAAGATCGCCACTTGTTTCGGGTGTTCGTGCGCCATCCGGGCGAGGTGCGACGCGACGTTAAGGGATGACGGCATTGGTGCGTTCGGGTTACCGATAATTCGATCACGACCCGCGGGGAACGTTGGACAGCTTCGCGGCCCGGCGATTGAGTACCGCAGCGGGAGTAAATTTCGCCACCACTCTCGCGGGAACGGTGATGCGCTCGCCGGTGCGCGGGTTCCGCGCGGCGCGGGCCGCACGCTGACACAGCGCGAACTCGCCGAACCTGTCGATCGCGACGCTCCCGCGATTCAGCAACACCTTCGCGATCGTGTCGAACACCTGCTTCACCGCGGCGTCGCCGACCGCAGCGGTCAGTTCGGGCGTGGTCATGGTGCGTCCTGAATCGGGTACCGCTGCAAGAACTCCCACACGCGCATGATGGCGAGTTCGCCGGCGTCTTCCAAGAGGTAGTGCCCGCAATCGGGCCAGGTGTGAACATCCGCGTGCGGGAAGTGCCGCTTCCATTCCTCCAGGAAGTGGTGGTCGAACACGAAGTCCTTCATCCCCCACAGCAGCAGCGTCGGGGTGGAGCGAAACTTCACGAGTGACGCCGCGGTGTCACTCACGATGTCGTAGCCGGGGTCAGCCGGCTTGAGCGGAATGGTCTGCACGAACTTCAGCACCGCGACCCGGTGCGCCGGAGTGTCGTAAGGGGCCAGGTATGCGGCCCGCACGTCCGGTGCGAGCGGCTTGCGGGTCACGCACCACTTCGCCGCGTACTTGCAGAAGGCGTTCCGGCGCGTGATGAGCCACGCGCCGAGGCGCGTGTTGCGCCCGAGCCACAGCGACCGCGGCAGCTTCTTCGCCGCCGGCAGCGGGAACGCCCCGGTGTTCGACGCCACGATTCGCTTCACGCGCTCGGGGTGCCGCGCGGCGAATCCCATCCCGATCATCCCGCCCCAGTCGTGAAGCACGAGCGTCAGGTCTTTCGTGAGTCCGCGCTCGTCGAGGAGCCATTCGAGGTCGTCGATACGGCTCTTGAGCGAGTAATCGTATTGGCTCAGCGGCGGCTTATCGGACAGCCCGCAGCCGATGTGATCGGGGACGATGCAGCGGTACGACTCGCGCAGCGACAGCACGAGATTGCGGTAGTAGAAGCTCCACGTCGGGTTGCCGTGCAGCATCACGACCGTATCGCCGCGCCCCTCGTCGAGGTAGCTCATGCGCAAGCCCCGGCGACTCGCCACCCGCGAGACGAACGGGAACAGCGGCATCGCGGGGTTGGGGAACGGGGTCGCGTCTTCGTCGGCGGGCAAGCGAGTGGTGCGAAGGGGTGGAGGAGATTCCGAGGGGTTGCTCATGGAGATTGGTGTATCTAATCGAAGAGAGGCCGCACGATAGACGCAGAAGAAGCCACGATTCAGACAGAAGGCCGAATTCTTGAAGACAATCCTTCTTTGTCTTTATCGTGCCTTTCTTCTGCGTTGATCGTGCGGCTCTCTTCTGTCTTTCGCCGAAACACGTCACCATTCCAGGCCGAGCATCAGGCAGTTCAGCCCGCTGCCGATGCCGAGGAACCCGACGCGGTTGCCGGGCTGGAGGAACTCGCGCTCCTCGGCGATCGCCGCGGTGATCGGCAGCGACACCGTGCCGATGTTGCCCAGGTACTCGAACGTGCTGAAGTCCTTCTCCGGCGGGATGCCGATCGCCTTCAGCACCGCGTCGCGGTGCCCGGCGCCGACCTGGTGGCAAATCACCTTGTCGAGGTGTTCGGTGCGCCAGCCGAACTTCGCGAGGAAGTTCTGCCACGTCCGCAGGCCGAGTTCGACGCCGTACTTCAGCACCTCGCCGGCGTGCGTCTCCATGAACGGGATCATGACGTGCCGCAGGCCGAAATCGACGCCCTTCTGCACCAGGGCGCCGGCGGTATCGGCCCCCTTCTGCACCAGCGCGACCGCGTTGTGGCCGAGGACGCGCTCCGCGGCGGTTGTCGCGACCGGCAGGATCGACTGAAGGCCCCACCTGCACAGCGAGTTGTGCTGCGGCGCGTTCTGCGTCACCCCGCCGATCAGACGCCGCCGCTTCTCGCGCGACAGCTCCTCGCCCGTCACCAGCACCGCGACCGCGCCCGACCCGCCGGTGAGCGTCGCGACGCTCTCGCGGAACAGTTCGGGCGACTTCGTCCGCACCATGCGGTCGATCACGTTCTCGTTGATCTCGCGTGCGGTTTCCGCGGACACCACCAGCCCGGCCTTTGCTTGCCCGAGTTCGATCTTGTTCGCGACCTCCACGATCCCGTTGAGCACACCGAGACAGGCATTGCTGAGGTCGAAGATGCTCGCGTTCGGGTTGATCTTCAGTTCGTGCGCGACGGCGCACGCGGTGGCCGGTTCAAACTGCTCGCGGCACACGCCAGCGTAAATCAGCACGTCGATGTCGTCGGCGGTCACGTCCGCGGCGGCGAGCGCCTTCTTCGCCGCCGCGGCGGCGCCGAGCGAGATGGGGTATCCGGGCTCCCACCACCGGCGCTCGTTGATCCCGGTGAGCAACTCCAGTTGCCCCGGGGCCATCTTGAGCGCCTGGTACACCGGCGAGAGCCGGGCCTCCAGTTCGGCGGTACTCACCACCACCGGCGGGAGTTCGTACCCGATCGCT
>CAZBXY010000272.1:0-10829 GCA_964495365.1 uncultured Frigoriglobus sp.
CCGACACACTCCTGGAACCCTACGTGCACGAAGGTTAACCTACACCTGCAAGGGGGGTACCGCGAGATCCTCGGCGCGATCGGTCACTTCAGGCTCTCCAGGTAGTCGAGCAGCGCCTGCAAGTCGTCCGGCTTGAGCGGGTTCACGGACATGCGCACGCCGGGCTTCACGCCGTGTGGGTCGGTCACCCAGCCCGCGAGGTGACCGCGCGTGGTCGGCAGCGTCCCAGCGGCGATCCGCGGGCGCGTCGCCACGTACGTCAGGTCTGGGCCGACACGACCCCCGGCCGTCGTGCCCTGGATCGTGTGACACATCACGCAGGTACTCTTGAGGAACACCTCTTTGCCGCGTGCGGCGGTCGTTCCGGGTTTCGGCTCGGGCGCGTCCTGGCGCTGTGCGTCGAGCCACTTCCGGAACTTCTCTTCCGGTTTGGCCACGACGACGAACCGCATGTTCGCGTGCTGGTGCCCGCAGAACTCGGCACACTGCCCCCAGAACACCCCTTCGCGGTCGGCGCGGAGGTGCAGGTGTGTCGTCTGGCCGGGGGATCGCGTCCGTCTTCCCGTGCAGGTTCGGCACCCAGAAGCTGTGGATCACGTCCGTCGATTCGAGCTCTATGCGCACCGTGCGGCCCACGGGCAGGTGAATCTCGTTGGCGGTCGTGACGACGTTGCTCGGGGTCGGATCGTCGTACTTCACCTCCCACTACCACTGGTGCGCGGTCACCTTGATCGTCGGGGCGTCGGGGTCCGCGAGTGCGTCGATCCGCCGACCGGTGACGAAGTCGGCGAACAGAAACACGAACAGGATGAGCACCGTGGCCGCGACCGCGACCGCGACGACGATTCCCTTGCGGACCTCTTGGTCGGCCGGCGGTGCGGTGACCGGCTCGTCGGACGTCCCCTTCGGCCGCGGGCGGAACACCGCGTACGCGAGCGCCACCATCACCAGCGCGAAGACCGCGGTCGTCGTGCACAGGAACAGGTTCCACAGCCCGTGAATGTGCTCGGCCTGTACCCCGGCCGGATCGACGGCCGATTGCCGCTCGGTGCCGGTGCACCCGACCGCGACGAGCGCCGCCGTTGCCACGAATAGCGCGACGCGGGTCATCTCGGCATGTCCCCCGCATCGGGCGGTGGCGCGACGACCGGCGACTCCGGCTTGCGCTCCTGCTCCGGTGACGCGCCGCTCATGTGGTCGCTGCGCCCCGGCGCCGCGTCGCTCGAAGCGAGGCCGCTCTGGCTGCGGACGTAGGCGACGAGTTGCCAGATCTGGTAATCGGGCAGCGTGCCGGCCACATTGATTCCGGGCTCGCGGGCCTCACCGCGAAACGCCGGCATGCCGTTGGGCCGACCTCTGGCAATGGTGTCAAAAATGACGTCCGGCTCGGATCCGTAGAGCCACTTCTCGTCCACCAGCGGCGGGCCGATGCCGCCTCCGCCGTCCCCGTGACACCCCCGACAGTTCATCGCCTGGAATAACCGCTTCCCTTCGGAGAGCGCGTAGGCGTTCCGCTCGTAGTCCTCGGTGAAGCGCGCCGCGTTAGCGAAGGGCGCGGCGGGCCGGTAGTCGCGGTCTTCGCGCCGACAGGAGACGCACGCCAGGCCGCAAACGGCAAGGAGGACGAGGCGTGTCACGGCGGCCCCCCTTCTTGCCGCCGGCCGGCTTCGCGACCCGTGGAACGCCGTACCCATCCAGAATGCGGTCAATGTCGCCCTTGCGCTTCTTCAAAATGTCGTCGAGCAGGTCGCGGAACTCGTTGTTGCCGCGACGGACGCCGAGCGCGATGCCGAAGGTGAACGGCAGGCCGCTCGCGTCCACCGCGGGCTCGACCGGCGTCAGTTCGAGCGGGACGGCTTGCTTCTTCGCGAAGTACCCGGCGGTCGGCCCCCACACCACCGCGATGTCCACGTCCCCACGCGCGACCGCTGCGGCCCGCGCGGAACTGGACGCGGCACTGGACGCGGCACGGCAAGAGGTGGCCGAGGTCGTCGGCGCGTGCCGCGAAGCGGAGTCGCGCGTTGCAGCCACGCGCCTCGGTGCCGACACGGTGCGCCGGACCATCGCGGAGATCGACGCGAGCGCGAGCGCGGTTCGCGGGGTGGCCGAATCGGCACAGGGAGAGGTGGAACGCGCGCGAACAGTCAGAACAGACAGAACAGCGGCTCGCGCGGCTCCGCGAGTGGATAACCGACGCGCGGACCGAGTTCGCCGCGCTCGACGCAGAGTCGCGGCGGACGATCGACAACTTCCGCGCCGCGATCGAGGAGACCGGAAGGGCCGCGGCCGGCGAAATCATCACCGAGACCGCGGCCGAACTTCCCGACGCGCCGGCGCTCCCGCCCGAGGAACGGGCCGCGGACGCCGGTGAGCGACTCGTTCACCTGCTCAACGACGCCTGGAGCGTCGAGAGGGAGCAGGCGGGGTTGCTCCAGACGCTGGCCGACGAGAGCGGCGACATCGACGTGCGCGCGTTGCTCGAAGGACACCGTGCCGCGGCGCAGCAGCGACAAGAGGCGCTCGCGGTGCGACTGGAGGCGCTCGGAGCGAAGCCATCAAGCGGTCGGGGGCTCCTGGGGCAACTCGTCACCCGCATCTGGGACGCGGTGCAGGCGCCGCGCGACCAGGCCGACAAGGCGGTGCTCGCGGTACTGAAGGGACTCTCCGCGGCCGAGTTCCTCGCCGGACTGTACGCGGCCGCACACGCCACCGCTCGTTCGGCCGGCGGTCCCGAGACGACGGAATTCGCTGCCGCGCACTTCCGCGCCGTGCGGGCCCAAGCGGACCAACTGCGGGCCGCCGTCGCCCCAACCGTCGAACGCACCGTCCGTCGATAACGCGGGTTCCGGACGCATCTTTTTGAGGCGCTCGCCCTCTAACTTCGTGTCACATCAACACGAAGAAAGGCGGGCGAGATGACGAAGTTATCGACGGCCCGCGCGAGCCGACTGCCCCTCGCCAACGAGGAGGCGGCCAAGCAATTGGAGCGAGCAGCGCGGGGACTGGAAGAACAGGATGCGAACATTTACCGCGTGCGCGCGTACCGCACCGCGGCCAATACCGTGCGCGGACTGGCGCGCCCACTGAGCGAGATCCTGAAGGAATGCGGACGCGATACGCTCCGCGAGCTGCCGGGCATCGGCGACCGGCTCGCGGCCACGTTGGAACAACTGGTGCTGACCGGCCACATTCAACACCTGGAAGGGCTGGGCGTGCGCCCCGAGGATCTGATCGCGACCGTCCCGGGGGTCGGTCCCGAACTGGCGCGGCGCATTCACACCGCGCTCAAAGTGGAAACGCTCGAAGACCTGGAGCGCGCCGCGCACGACGGGCGGCTCGCGAAGGTGCCCGGGGTGGGCGAGAAGCGCCTGCGCGGCATCCGCGAGGCACTGGCCGGGCGGTTCCGGCGCGCGGTCGGCGGGCCGGTTCCCGTGCCGCCGTCGGTCGCTGACGTGCTCGCGGTGGACGCGGCGTACCGCGAGAAGGCCGCGGCCGGGGAGCTGCACACGATCGCCCCGCGACGGTTCAACCCGACGGGCGAGGCGTGGCTACCGGTGATGGCTGCCCGGCGCGGCGGCTACCGCTACCGCGCGATGTACTCGAACACCGCTTCGGCACACCGGGCCGGGCAGAGCCGCGATTGGGTTGTCGTCTATTTCGCGCGGGACGGGGCGAAGGGGCAGTGTACCGTGGTGACCGAAACGGGCGGTGCGATGGCCGACCGGCGCGTGATCCGCGGGCGCGAGGGCGAGTGCGCGAAGCACTACGGGTTGCTGCCCCAATAACGAGCAGCTTTACCGGAGCGCCTCACGGTTTGAGTACGACCTTGATGCACTCGTCCTGCTTGTCGCGGAAGATCTTGTACGCGCCGGGGCCGTCGGACAGCGGCAGCCGGTGCGTGATGACGAACGACGGGTCAATCTCCCCCTTCTGGACCTTCTCCAACAGTTTGCCCATGTAGCGCTGCGTGTGGGTCTGGCCCATCTTGAACGTCAGCCCCTTGTTCATCGCCGAGCGGGAGCTTGTCCGGGAACCCGATGTACACGCCCGGGATCGACACCGTCCCGGCCTTCCGGCAGCACATGATCGCCTCGCGCAGCGCGTGCGCCCGGTCGGTCGCCAAACCGACCAGCGCCTTCCCCTTGTCCACGATGGCGTCGGTGTAGCCCGCGCCGTGGGCCTCGCACCCGACCGCGTCGATCACCCGGTCCGGCCCGCGGCCCTTCGTCATCTCCTGCAGCTTGTCGTAGACCGTCACCTCGTCCATGTTGACGACCTCGGCCTTGCCGTACTTCTGGGCCATCTTCAGCCGCTCCGGTACGCGGTCGATGGCGATGACGCGCCCGGCGCCGAGCATCCACGCGCTCTGGATGCAGAATTGCCCGACCGGGCCGCAGCCCCACACCGCCACCGTGTCACCCTTCTCGATGTCGGCGTTCTCGGCGGCCATATAGCCGGTCGGGAAGATGTCCGACAGGAACACCACCTTTTCGTCGGGGATGCCGTCCGGGAGCTTGAGCACGTTGGCCTCCGCCCACACCACGCGCAGGAATTCGGCCTGCCCGCCGGCCCAGCCGCCGGTCAGGTGCGAGTACCCGTAGAGCCCGGCCGGCGCCTGACCCATCGCCAACCGTGCCGCCGGCGCGTCCGGGTTGGTGTTGTCGCAGCACGAATAGAACTGCCGCTGGCAGAACCAGCACTCGCCGCACGCGATGTCGAACGGCACGACGATCCGGTCGCCCTTTTTGAGCTTGGTGACCACGGAGCCTACCTCGACGACCTCGCCCATCGGCTCGTGGCCGAGGATGTCGCCGGGCTTCATCGCCGGGTTGTACATGTCGTAGAGGTGCAGGTCCGACCCGCAGATGCAGGTGGACGTGACCTTGATGATCACGTCCTTCGGATCTTCGATCTTCGGGTCGGTGACGGTGTCGCACCGCACGTCGCTCTTGCCGTGCCAGACGAGCGCCTTCATGGTGAGTTCTTTCTGTGGTGTCGGGAAATGGGAAACGGGCCGCGCCCCGTGCGCGGCGAATGAGGGTCTGTGAGATCAGCCACCGTTCCGGGAGGCGCCGTCGTGGGAACAGGAATGTTCCGCGGCACAGAGGATGTCGAGGACCGTCACACCGAGGACGGCCGCTGCCGAGGCGAGGATCTTCTTGCGGTCGTCGGCGCTCGCCTCCGTGTACGCGGCGCCGAGCGTCGCGAGATCGACCGCGTCGCCGGCCACGCGGCTCCACAGCCAGAACGCGGGCCGATCGTTGGTCAGGATGCCGAGCCCGCTGAGCATCTCGCGGAGGCCGTAGGCGCGGAGAAGACCGGGTGAGCGAACACCGGTAACACCCGCCATGCCGCGCGGGCTGAGCGACTCGGCCAACCCCAGCCCGATGCTGAAGAGCCCGAGGAACGTGGCGAGCGGTTGCGGGGCGGAGTTATCGACCCCGCGCGGGAGACGGGTCTTGACTGGGTGCGCGGGTCCGGTCGCGGTAGCCGTCGTCATGAGCGGTCCCTCGGTCACTTGTGGGCGTCACCGAAGGCCGAGAAGTTGCAACGCGAGTGCCCCGACTCCGCGACGAGGAGGGTTTGCCGATTCCCCCGACGTGAAGCGTTCGCCTCACTCCGCGCCGGGCACTTCGCCCCCGGCGCGGGTCGCCATCGCGCGCCACGTTTGCGCGGGGATGCCGTCGCGAACGAACCGCACGCCGCCGTCGCAGAACAGCACGTTCACCCCGCCCGCGTGAGCGCTGCGGGCCGCGAGTCGGCCCTTCTGCTGGGTCGCGTTCAGGCAGTCGGGGCCGGCCGGGTTGGGCGTTTCGGCGTGGTTGTACAGCGTGTTGCCGTAGTTGCCGACGATCCACTTCGCCCCGCGCTCCGTGTTCCACGACCCGCTCGACGGCTGGCACGTCGCCACGGTCGTGTCGCCGCCCCCCGGGATTTCGAGCATCACCCGCCGCGCGTCGCCCGGCCCCGGTCCGCCCTCACCGATCATCCGTTCCGAGAACGCAGCCGTATTCGAGGTGCCGTCAGCGATGTCTTCGAGGCGCACCGCCGAGCCGAGGAAGAACACCCCATCCGCGCCGGTCAGGAATCCGGAGTTGACTCCGCTGCCGGCGCAAGCGGCGTAGCTGGTGCCCGCGTAGGCCGATCCTGGCACGCGTCCGTCGGTCCGATCTGCCGGGCAGACAAAGGTACGCACGAGCGTGGTCGCGGCCGGGTAGTTGCGTGTGCCGTCGTGGACGGTCGATGGCGGAACGGTGAACGTGGCCGGAGGTGCGGAGTAATCGATCAAGCCGCGCAGGTTTTCTTGTTCGAGGTGGGGCAGGAGGTGCGCGTGCGGGGAGAAGATGGCGGGTGTCGGCGTCCCGCGCCCCGGCGGAAAGCCGCCGAGCGCCGCGTGATGGTTGTGCAGCGCCAGCCCGATCTGCTTGAGGTTGTTGGCGCACGACAGCCGCGCCGCGGCGGCGCGCACCTTCTGCACGGCCGGCAACATGAGACCGACCAGAATGGCGATGATCGCGATGACGACGAGCAGTTCGATCAGTGTGAAGCCGGCCCGTCGGTTCGCACGGCTCACCGCTTCACCGGGGCGACGCGCCAGATCCGGTCGGTCACGTCGTCGGTGACCAGCAGCGCCCCGTCGGGCGCGACGCACACGCACACCGGGCGGCCGTACACCTCGTCGTCGTTGGCAATGAATCCGGTGAGGAAGTCCTCGGGCTCGCCCGCCGGCTTGCCGTTCTTGAACGGCACGAACGCCACCCGGTAGCCGGCGAACTTCGACCGGTTCCACGACCCGCGCTGGCCGACGAACGCCCCGCCGCGGTACTTCTCGGGGAACGTACTCGCGGTGTGCGAGCCGAGCGCCAGGTCGGGCACGACTGTCTTGGCCACCATGTCCGGCCGCTCGCCCTTGCGCCGCGGGTCCTCGTTCTTGCCGAAGTAGCTGTACGGCCAGCCGTAGAACGCCCCGTCCTTGACGCTCGTCATGTAGTCGGGCACCAGCTCGTCGCCGAGTTCGTCGCGCTCGTTGACCGCGGTCCACAGCGCTTTCGTGCGCGGCTCCCACGCCATCCCGACCGGGTTGCGGAGCCCCGATGCGAACACGCGCAGCCCGGTGCCGTCGGGGTTCGCTTCGAGGATGTTGGCCCGCAGCGCTTCCTCCTTCATCCCCTTCTCGCCGACGTTCGACGCAGACCCGACCGATACGTACAGCTTCGATCCGTCCGAGTTGGCGATCAGGTTCCGCGTCCAGTGGTTGTTGTACCCACCGATCGGGAGGGACAGCACCGGTGTGCCCTTCGCGGCGATCTTCGTCTCGCCGGTCTTGTACGGGAACCGCACGACGCTATCGGTGTTGGCGACAAAGAGTTGATCGCCGATGAGGGCCATGCCGAACGGCTGGTTGAGGTCGCTGAGGAACGTCTCGCGCATCTCGGGCTTGCCGTCCTGGTCGTCGTCGCGGAGCAGCGTGATGCGGTTCGCCGATCCGCCGGTCACGGTCTTTGACTGCTTCAGCCCCTCCTTCACTTCGGGCTTGGCGTCCTTCTTCGGGAGCGTTCGCGCCTCGGCTACGAGGATGTCGCCGTTGGGTAGCGCGTACAGCCACCGCGGGCTGTCGAATCCGTCCGTGTACAGCGTGACCGCAAAACCGTCCGGCGCCGTCGGGGTTTTCCCGGACGGCCAGCCGATGACCTTCGGATGTTTGGTGACGGATTTGGTGTCGAACGGCGGCGGCAACTTCGGTTGGCTAGGCGGGTCGGCCGTCAAGAGCGCGGTGGCGAGGAACAGAACACCGACTGGGAGCAGGAACGTGCGCATCGCGGCCTCCGGGGAGCGGAAGTGGCAGCAACGGCGGTTAGCCCGCAATCCGCATGCCACGCCCGTGCGTCAGTAGCCGGTCAGGGCGCGGAGAAGGTACGGCGCGGTGCGGCTCCCCGGCGCGCGGGCAACCTCCGCGGGCGGACCCGTTGCGACGACCGTGCCGCCCTCGTCGCCGGCGCCGGGGCCGACGTCGATCACCCAGTCGCTCGCCGCGATCACGCGCATGTCGTGCTCGATCACGACCACGGTGTTGCCAGCTTCCACCAGACCACTCAGTTGGGCCAGCAGTTTCTCCACGTCCGCAGGGTGCAGTCCGGTCGTAGGCTCGTCGAGTACGTACAGACTCTTCCCGCGCTCGGCGCGCTGCAACTCGGTGGTAAGCTTGATCCGTTGGGCTTCGCCGCCGGACAGTTCGGTCGCGGGCTGACCGAGCCGCAGGTAGCCGAGGCCCACGTCACGCAGCACGCCGAGGGACCGCCGGACGTGCGGCTCGTCCGCCAGAAACTTCCACGCCGCGTCCACCGTCATCGCCAGAACCTCGGCGACACTCTTGTCGCGGTAGGCGACTTCCAGCGTCTTGGCGTTGTAGCGCGTTCCGCGGCAGACCGGGCACGGCGCGTACACGCTCGGCAGGAACAGGAGCTCGACCATGACGAACCCCTCGCCCGCGCAGTGCTCGCACCGCCCGCCGGCGACGTTGAACGAGAACCGGCCCGCGCCGTACTTCCGCGCGCGGGCCGCCTTCGTGCTGGCGAACAGCTTCCGCACGTGATCGAACAGCCCGGTGTAGGTCGCGAGATTCGACCGCGGGGTGCGCCCGATTGGCTTCTGGTCCACGACCACCAGTCGCTTCACGCCCTCGGCCCCCGCAGCGATTCGCCCGCCGGTCGGCGCCGACGGCGCCTGGCCCAGTTCCTCGGCCTCGTCTTCCTCACCGATTTCGTGGCCGAGGTGTGCCGCGACCAACTCGACGAGCGCCTGGCTGACGAGGCTCGACTTCCCGGAGCCGGAAACGCCGGTCACGGCCGTGAGCGCGCCGAGCGGGAACGCGACGTCGAGGTTCCTCAGGTTGTTCCGCGTTACGCCCGCGAGCCGGAGCCAGCCCTTCGGGACGCGCGGCCCGCGGGCCGCGGGCGCGGCCTCCACAAACAGATACTGTCGAGTCTGCGACTCCGCGACGCGCCGCAGCCCGGCGGGCGGGCCGCTGTAGAGCACGCGCCCGCCACCCTCGCCGGCGCCGGGGCCGACGTCCACGATCCAGTCGGCGCGCCGCACGACGTCGAGTTCGTGCTCGACGACGAACAGCGAGTTGCCGGACGCCTTGAGCCGGTCGAGGGCGCGCAAGAGCGCCTCAGTATCGGCCGGGTGCAGTCCGGCCGAGGGCTCGTCGAGGACGTACACCACGCCGAACAGATTGGACCGTACCTGGGTCGCCAGCCGCAGCCGCTGGAGTTCGCCCGGCGAGAGGGTCGGGGTGCTCCGTTCGAGCGTCAGGTAGCCGAGTCCGAGGTCGAGCAGGACCGCCAGGCGCGCCGTCAGGTCCGCAGCGATCCGCCGGGTCACCTCGGCCGTTTCCGGGTGTTCGGCGGCGAGTCGCGCCCGGTTCGGAGCGGTGCCATCGACGTACGGGCGGAACAGCGCGGGCAGTTCCTTGAGCGGCCGTCGGGACATTTCGGTGATGTCGAGTCCGGCGAACTTGACGGACAGCGCCTCGGGCCGGAGGCGCTTCCCGCGGCACGTTGGACAATCGGTACTCACGAGGTACGGAGCCACGCGCCGCTTCATCGCCGGGCTCTCAGTCTTGGCGAACGTCTCCAGCACGTACCGGCGGGCGCTTGTGAACGTCCCGAGGTAGTCGTACGGCTCCTTCTTCTTCCGCGCCCGCTGGACCTCTTCCAGACTGTAGTGGGGCCAGACCGGTACCTGCGGTTGCTCGTCCGCGAACAGCAGTCGGTCGCGGTCCCTTTTTGACAGGTCGCGCCACGAGATGTCGATGTCGATGCCCAGCGAGGTGACGATGTCGCGAAGGTTCTGCCCCTGCCACGCCCCCGGCCACGCGGCGATCGCCCCCTCGCGGATGGAGAGCACGTCGTCGCGCACCATCGACTGCTCGGTGGCGTCGTACACGCGGCCCAACCCGTGGCACTGCGGACACGCGCCCTCCGGCGTGTTGGGGGAGAACCCCTCGGCGTAGATGATCGGCCGGCCGCGCGGGTAGTCGCCGGCCCGCGAGTAGAGCATGCGGAGCAGGTTTGATAGCGTCGTGATGCTGCCGACCGACGACCGCGTTGTGGGGGCGACGCGCTGCTGCTGGAGGGCGACGGCAGGCGGCAGGCCGTCTATCTCGTCCACTACCGGGATCTCGGCCTGGTGGAACAGTCGGCGGGCGTACGGGGCGACGGACTCGAGGTAACGGCGCTGCGCCTCGGCGAAGAGGGTACCGAACGCCAGGCTCGACTTGCCCGACCCGCTCACGCCGGTGAACACCACCAGCGCGCCGCGCGGGATCTCGACGTCCGCGCCCTTGAGGTTGTGCGTGCGCGCTCCGCGAACGCGAACGAACCCGGTCGGGCCGGGGGCGGCGGAGGCGCCGGAACGGGGCTCGTCGGTGGTACTCATGTGGCGATTCGTAGTGGGCGACACTTTCAGGATTGCACACGTCGTGCCACCCGCGCTTCGGTGAATCACGCATCGAATGACCTCGCCGCCGGGACCGACCAAGAGGTTGCTCGGCTTCACGTCGCGGTGCATGACGCCACGGGCGTCGTGGGCGAGCGCGTCCGCACACTTGCGGACCAGGCCCACAGTAGCGGTCGGCGGGAGGCGGCCAGCCGACCGAGCAGGGTCGCGGCGCTTGGCCCGTCCACGAACTCCGTTGCGAAGTAGTGGAACCCGCGCTCATCTCCGACGCCGTCGCACCGAGTCATACCGGGGTGGTCGAGCCGGGCTAAGAGCAATACCGTTCAACGGAGTATCTCGATAGTATCGCGGAAGCGTTCGATTGGCTT
>CAZBXY010000273.1:0-10811 GCA_964495365.1 uncultured Frigoriglobus sp.
TCCTATCCCGTGCGCCGAGGACCGCAAGACACACTGCAAACCGTGGCGTGGCCTCTCCTGTGGTATCGCGACGGCACACGGAGTGTGCCTACTACTCTTTTGCGGTACACTATGCACCGACTCGGCCGCAACCGCTCGCGAAATCTTGCTCGCGAAGTGCGCAATGGAAGACCTGAATAACGCAGTGATGTTATTCATGCTGCTCATCGCAGCGATGGTGTATCTCGGCTTCCGCTTATTCCAGGCAGCACTGCGCCGCCGCTAGCATCAAACCCTCCGGACCCACCATGCCGCAGAACCTCTCCCGCCGCCGGTTCTTCTCCGCGGTCGCCGCGGGCACGCTCGCCACCGCGGCCGGGCTGTCGGCCTCCCGCGCGCAGAAGAAAAAGGCCCTCATCGCGATCTCGTTCGATCTGGAGATGTCCGCGGAGTACCCCACGCGCGGGATGACCGAGTGGAACTACCGCAAGGGCGACCTCGACGCCGACACGAAGAAGTACGCCGTCGGCGCCGCGAAGGTCGCGAAGGACCGCGGCGGGCGGATCCACTTCTTCGCGGTCGGTTCGACGCTCGAGCAGGAAGACGTGGGCTGGCTGAAGGACATCGCCGCGGCCGGCCACCCGGTCGGGAACCACACCTACGACCACATTTACCTGCTCGCCGCGAAGCCGGAGGAACTCCAGTTCCGGTTCCGGCGCGCGCCGTGGCTCATTCGCGACAAAACCGTTCCGCAGGTGATCGAGGAGAACATCGCCAGCACCACGCTCGCACTCAAAGAGCGCTGTGGGATCACGCCCAACGGGTTCCGCACGCCCGGCGGCTTCCGCGACGGCCTCAAAGGGCGCGAAGACCTTCAGAAGATGCTCCTGAAGCAAGGGTTCTCGTGGGTCAGTTCGCTCTACCCGGCGCACACCTGCGGGAAGCCGAAAGAAGAACCGACCGACGCGGTGTATGCCGACATCGTGAAGGCGCAGGCCGCGGCGCAGCCGTTCGCGTACCCGTCGGGGCTGATCGAAGTACCGATGAGTCCGGTGAGCGACGTGAACGCGTTCCGCACGCACTACTGGAAACTCGACTGGTTCCTGAAGGCGATTCGGCTCGCGGTGGAAGAGGCGATCAAAACGGGCGGGTGTTTCGACTTCCTCGCGCACCCGTCGTGCCTGGTGGTCGAAGACCCGAACTTCGAGACGGTGAAGCTGATCTGCGATCTGGTGAAAGCCGCCGGCGACAGGGCCGCGGTCGTGGGCCTGGATGCGATCGCCGCCCGCGTGAAGGAGAAGGAATAGCGGGCGGACCGGTCCTTCGGGTAGAATCGTGCCAACTCTCCCACCGAGACCGCCCATGACCCACCGCTTCGGCTGCGTGCGCACGGACCACCCGCACATCGGGCGGCGCGACCTGCTCCACGTCTGCGGGATCAGCCTCCTCGGCCTCGGTTCGGCCGACCTCGCACGGCTTCGAGCCGCGGCCCCCGCGCCGCGCGCGGGCCGCGCAAAAGCCGTCGTGTTCATCTTCCAGTCCGGCGGGCCGAGCCAGCACGAGACGTTCGACCCCAAACCCGACGCGCCCGACGGCATTCGCGGCGAGTACGGCACGACACAAACGCGCGCGCCCGGCGTGCGGTTCTGCGAGTACCTGCCGCAGCTCGCGGCGCGCTCGGACAAGTTCGCCGTCGTGCGGACGATGCACCACCCCGCCGGGCGCGAGTTCCGCAACGAGCACAACAGCGCGACGTACCTGCTCCACACCGGGCGGGCCGAGATGCCGGTCGGCGACTCGAACGCGAGCATCGTCGGCCCGCGCCCGGGGCGCTTCGAGTGGCCCTCGATCGCGGCGCTGGTCGCGTACACGAACCCGCCCGCGCCCGGAGTCGCGCTCCCGGCGGTAGTCGAGTTGCCGCGAACGGCCCTCATGCGCTACCCCGGGCGCGGGGCCGGCGTCCTGGGGCCGAACTACGAGCCGTGGGGCGTCGATCTCGCGCCGCTGTGCCGCGCGCCGGACGCCGCGGGGTCGTGCCCGAACTGCTTCAGCCACGACGACCCGAACGACCCGGCCCGCGCCGCGGGGAAGGGGCCGAAGGCGTGGTGGGACAACTCCTCCTGCCGCGACGCGACCTTCCGGCTCCCGGACCTGGGCGGGGTCGGCGTCTCCGCGGTGGAACTGGAACACCGCTCGGCGCTCTTGGCGCGCCTCGACGCGGTCCACCGCGCCGCGGACGCGCCCGCCACGGCCCCGCACACCGTCAACCGTCGGCGCGCGATCGAACTCATTTCCACGCTGAAACCCGGGCGCGCGAACCCGTTCGACCTGACGCGCGAGGCGCCCGCGGTGCGCGACCGCTACGGCCGCGAGGAGTGGGGGCAGGGGTTCCTCGTCGCGCGCCGACTGGTCGAGGCCGGGGTGCGGCTCGTGCAGGTGAACCTCCGCGGGTGGGACACGCATCAGAACGCGTTCCGCGACCTGAAGGGGAAACTGCTCCCGTCCATCGACCACTGCCTGAGCGGGTTCCTCGACGACCTCGACCAGCGCGGGCTGCTCGACGAGACGCTCGTGGTGATGTGCGGCGAGATGGGCCGCACGCCGAAGATTTCGCCGATCACCGCGGGCGGGCGGAACGCGTCGGGCGAAATCTTCACTCCCGGCCGGCACCACTGGGGCGACGTGTTCCCGTGCTTCTTTGCGGGCGGCGGCGTTCGCGGCGGTCAAGTCATCGGCCAGACCGACCGGCACGGCGGCGTTCCTGTCGCGGAGGGGTACACGCCGGCCGATCTCGCGGCGACGATCCTTCACCTGATGGGCGTGAGTACCGATGAGGTGTTCCGCGACGCCGAGGGGCGCCCGCACCGGCTCACCGAAGGAACGCCGATCCGCCCGCTCGTGTCGTAAGGTCCGCCCCCGTCACGACGGGCCGAAGCCGAGGTTGCGCCCGCCGGCGTCGGGGTCGGTGCGGTAGCCGAGCAGTTGCTGCGTCAGCACCCCGCCGAACTCCACCAGCTCGCGGATCGCGGCCGTGAAGTCGCCGTTGGTCACCTTCAGCGGGTCCGACAGCTCCCCGCGCTCCGCGGCCATCAGCGCCGCCTTGCGGAACAGTTCGGAGATGAACGCCGGGCTGGCCCCGTCGGTCTTGTCCAAGAGCGGTTCGAGGTCCACGCCGGACAGGTCGAGGCCGACGCCGAAGTGCGCGAACAGCCGGCGGCGGCAGTCGCGGTCGGGCAGGGGGAAGTACACCGCCTGATCGACGCGCCCCGGGCGCGCCGCGAGCGCCGTTTCCAGAATCCGCGGCCGGTTCGTCGTCAGCAGGAAGATCACGTCGGCCTTCGACCCCAGCCCGTCCATCTCGTCCATCAGGTCGTGTAACAGCGTCGTGTCGAAGTTCTGGCTGCGGTCCGCGGCGATCAGATCGACGTCCTCGATCACGATGAGCGCTGGCTGGAGGAGCCGGGCGAGGATGCACGACTCGCGCACGAGGCGCAGTTGCCTTCCGGTCAGCAGGATGACGGTGTACTGCGGGCAGGCGCGGGCGAGGTACTTGGTGACGAGCGTTTTACCGACGCCCGGCGGGCCGTGGAACAGGACGCCGTGCCGCGTCGAGCGCCCGGCGCGCTTCAGCACCTCCGCGTGGGCGAGCAAGCCGATCACATTTCTTTCGACGACACGCAGCACGTCTTCCGGCAGGATGATCTCGGCGCGCTTCACGACCGGCATGTCGTGGAAGTTGATCTGGAAGTCGTGTTCGCCGTCGCCGCCCTGCGCGTAGCCCGCTTGCTCGACCATGATGATCTGCCCGCGGTACACGTTCCGCTTCGCCGCCTCGGAGAGAACGCGGTCGAGCGCCGCCTGCGCGTCTTCGGGCGTCGCCGCGAGCACTTCCAGCGCCGACCGCGAGAACAGTGCCGCGAACGGCGGCATCCCCGGCGGCCTGAGCAGGTACACCCCGCACACGACGACCTTCGTGGTCGCGGTGAGCGAGGTGGCCTTCACCGCGTACTCCAGCGGCATGCTGCGGTTCGCCTGGCTGGAGAGGACGCTGGTGAACTCGTTGTAATACCCGGCGCTGAAGACGCGCCTGGCGTTCGGGGTGGCGTCGCGCAGGCTCTCGAGCGCCAGGAACAGGTTGACCCGTTCCCAGTTGAGCATCGGGCGCGAGACGATGGTGGCCTTCTTCCAGTGGCGCCCGACGTGTCGGCTGACGGCCCGGGCGATGGCCATGAGGTGGTTGCCGATGACGACCCCGGCGATGATGCAGACGAGCACGAGAACGCCGCCGGCGACGAGCGGCCCGGCCTCGACGGCGAAAAGTGGTCCGAAGTGCAAGCGATCACCACTGTGGTGGGGCAGGCCGCCGGCCCGCCGAAGCCAAGAGACAGGCCGGCGGCCTGCCCCACGAAATACACCAACGACCGGGACGTGCCCCCCGCGTCCGGATTACTCTACGGTCGCCCCGGTCGCGGGCTACTCGGTTCGGTCGGTTCCCGGGCCGGCGCCGCTCGTATACTTGCGCCATGCCGCCTACTGTCGCCGCGTCGCTCCCGCTCGTGCTCGCCTACCTCGTCGGCGCGCTGCCGTTCGGCTACCTCGTCGGCCGGCTCCGCGGGGTGAACCTGTTCGCCGTCGGGAGCGGCAACATCGGGGCCACCAACGCCGCCCGCGTCCTCGGGCGCCCGTTCGGGGCGCTCGTGTTCGTGCTGGACTTCCTCAAGGGCGCGCTGCCGGTGGCGGGCGCGGTTCCGCTGGCCGAAGCGCTCGCCAGCGGCGGCGCCACCGCGTTCGGCCCGCCGGACCTGCTGCGCGTGGGGGCCGCGGCGCTGGCATTTCTCGGCCACCTGTTCCCGGTGTACCTCGGCTTTCGCGGTGGAAAGGGTGTCGCCACCGGAGCCGGAACGGTCTTCGTTCTGGTGCCCGGCCCGGCGGCGCTGGCGGTAACGACGTGGGTTGTTGTGTTGTGCGCGGCGCGAATTGTCTCGCTCGCGTCGCTTGTTGCGGTTACGATCCTGGTGATTGCCCGCCTGCTCGGCACCCCCGCCGCGTTCTCACCCACCCACCTGCCGGTCACCCTGTACCTGGTTGTCGGAACGGGGTTCGTGGTCCTCAAACACCGCGCGAACGTCCGGCGCCTCGTCGCCGGCACCGAGAGCCGGATCGGAGACTTCCCCATGCGCGACTTCGTCGTTCGCGGGCTGCACGTTCTGGCCCTCGGGCTGTGGTTCGGCGGCTCCGCGTTCTTCGTCTTCATCGCCACGCTGCCCATCTTCGCGTCGTTCAAGGAGGTGGTGAACGCCGGGCCGTCGGACCGCACGGCGGGCGAGACGATTCTCGACCCGTCGAAGTCAAAGGACGAAGACGACCTGAAGAAGCGCAAAGACGCGCTGGCGAGCGCGCTGGCCGGGTCCGCGGTGGGGCCGGTGTTCCCGCGGTTCTTTGCGATGCAGGCCGCCTGCGGGCTGGTCGCGCTCGTGACGGCGCTGAGCTGGTGGAAGTGCGGGCGCGTTCACCGCTGGCGGGTGATCGTCGTCGCGGTCGCGGTGCTGACGGTCGCGGTCGGCTGGCCGATTTCGGAGGAAGTGAGCCGGCTGCGGCTGTTGCGGTACAGTCCCGACGTGAGTATTGCGACCGCGGCGAAGGCGGCGTTCGGCCCGTGGCACAACGCGAGCCTGCTGTTGAGCGCGGTGACGGTGTGTCTGGCCGGCGTGGCGCTGGTTCTGGCGGCGAAGTTACCGGCCCCCGATGTTCCGCCGCGGAGCGGCTGAGGGGCAGGAGGCAGGGAACAGGAGACCGCGGGGTGAGTTAGCCCCGGAGGGGCGACAGAACCCCGCGGTCGGTTCTGTCGCCCCTCCGGGGTTTGAGGGTTCTTCGGTCCGCGTTCCCGGGTTTGCGCTCGCCTTCGGCGTCGCTCCACCCCGGGCTAACATCTCGCGCCCCTCCGGGGCTGAAAGCCGATTGTTCCCTGTCTCCTGTTCACTCCCGATCACGGGGTCGGGCCGCCCATGCCCATCATCCCCATGCCCGGGCCGGGGGCGGTGAGGTTCACCGGGGCGAGGTCGGATTCGACCCGCTGCACCCGCCAGAGGTCGCGGGCGCGGTCGGACGGGCCGGCAAGGCCCGCGGTCGCCTCGGCCGGGTTGGCCGACGCCTTGAGCCGCTTGAGTTCGGCCAGAACCGCCGGGTCGGTGCAAACGACGACCAGCCGGCCGCGGGCCACTTCGAGCCGCCCGGTGTGCGGGAGCGGAACCTCGATCGGCACCCGCACCTCGACCGCCGACTCGGTGACCGTGATCTGGTCTTCCTTGTCGATCGCCTGGCCGCCGGGGTCTTTCAGCTTGTCGCCGGCGGGCTTGATCCCCATCGCGTTCCACGAGCGGAGGAACTGCTCCTTCTTGTCGGACGGCGGCTCGGCCCCGTTGCGGAACTTGAAGAAGTGCTTGTCGATGTACTCGGCGTACCCGAAGTCGCCGGCCGCGGCGCGGATCGGGGCGGCGCCCGCCAGTTGGGCGATCGGGTCGAAGGCCATCGGAGCCCAGGTCGCGCGGTCGCCGCCCGGCATCACGAACGCGCGGTACGCGTAGACGTGGCTCGACGGCCCGAACGACAGGTGCCGGACGAACTCCCGGCCGACGTTGCTCCCCTCCTGTTCCAGTTGCTGGAGCATCCGCCCGTAAGGGGTCCGCGCGACGCGGGCCTGATCGACGAACCCGCCGCCCCCCGGGCGCGTGATCGTCCACTGGCGCCCGCCGCCCTCGCCGCTCACCCCGTCGGTGCCCTTCAGCGGAACGAGGACGGGGAACACCCCCTCGGCGCACTTCACTGTGCCGGTGACGACGCACTCGACGGTGCCCGGCTTGTAGGCCCACGTCACCGGGCCGGGGACGAACTCCAGTTCGCCCTTGTTCCGCTGCGCCAGCTTCAAGAGGTCGCAGGTGCCGAACGAGAGCAGCTCGTCGCGGTAGCGGGTCTGGAGCTGGTACCGGTCGTTGGCCACCGCGGACCGCTGGCCGGGCGGGATCGTGACCTTGAACGCCGTTTCCGTGCTCTCGTCGGTCCCCTTGACGACCTGCGCCATCCACTTCTCGGCCTCGACGCGGGCGTCGCGCCGGATCGCGTAGCCGATGGCGAACAGGTACGCGGCGAAGCACAGCCCGACCACCAGCGAGGTCCACCACGCGGTGTTCACGAGGTTCACCCCGTAGAGCGTCTCGGTCCGCGTGCCCTCGGAGTTGCGGATCATCCGTCGGGCGGCGAAGCACAGTACGAGCGCGACCACCGGCATCGCGAGCAGCTCTTCGACCAAGAGCGGTTTCTTGTTGACGTAGGCGAAGTACCCGAGTACCAGCAGCGTGCCGAGGAACGTCGCCGCGACCGTGGCCGCGGCGGCGGCGGCCCACGACACCGGGACGTAGGGTGTGGGGTCGGCGGTGGACGGGAGCGACGGCGCGTTGGTCGGTTCGGCCATGACTGCACAACCCCGGACCGGGAGGAAGGACTTCTGCCGTTCTAGCGGACACCGGTATTACGGGACAGGCGGGTACAAGGTTCGGCGAACCCGGCGTGCCAACGCCGGGGTGGGAGAGTCATTGCGCCCACCCCGGCGTTGGCACGCCGGGTTCGCCGAACGGTTATTCGTCCGACGCCTGCCGGGCCGTCGAGCCGGGTTCGGGGGCCACCGCGCCGGGCATCCCGGGGTACGCGCCGGGCAGGTTCGCCATGATCGTCTGGTTTTTCGTCGCCACCTCGCCGGAGGCGTCCAGGAAGATCTTGTCCTGCAAGATTTCCTGAATCACGACGGCCATGCGGTCCGGCAGCCCGCGGGTATCGACCTGCGGCTTGGCCCCGGTGTTCAGGGCCACCATCCGCTTCTGGATGAGCGTGGACAGCTTGAACCGCCCGCCCACCTTGTTGACGATCGCTTCTTCCTTCAGTTCGTCGAGCATGAACTCCCCCCCAACAGGTTGAATCGTTCGCGGATCACACGTTCCAGTTCCCGGACGGCCTCAGCCAGGTTCTGGTTCACGATCCGGTAATGAAACTTCGGCGCCTCGGCCATTTCGTCGCGGGCGGTCGCCAGCCGCCGCTGAACCTGCTCCTCGGTCGTATCCTTGCGGCTCCGCAGCCGGCTTTCCAACTCATCGAAGTTGGGCGGCTCGATGAAGACCGACAGGTGTTCGAGGCTCATCTCGCGAACTCGGGCGGCCCCCTGAACGTCGATCACCAGAATGACGCCTTTCCCTTCCGCCCGGTACGGGTCCACCTCGCTCCGCGGGGTGCCGTAGAAATCCCTGCCAAACACCAGCGCGGATTCCAGCATCCGCCCCTCTTCGTCCGCTTTGCGGAACTCCTCTTCACTCCAGAAGTGGTAGTCGCGGCCTTCCACCTCGCCGGGCCGCCGGTCGCGGGTGGTCGCGGTGACCGCCCGGCGCAGCGGCAACCTCGATTCCGCAATCACCCGCTCCACCACCGTCGTTTTGCCGACCCCACTGGGACCGGAAACCACGATCAGGGGAGCGGGTTGTGAAACGGACACGTTCATTTGCGATTTCCGATTTGTGATTTGCGATTGAAGAAAACCTGTGTCGAGTCCGAATGTCCGAAAATCGGAAATCACAAATCAAAAATCGCAAATTCTACTCCACGTTCAGCACCAGTTCCCGCAGCTTTTCGAGCGTGGCTTTGATCTCGAACACGTGCCGGCTGATGGCCACGTCGCCGGCCTTCGAGCCGATCGTGTTGGTCTCGCGGCCCATCTCCTGAATCACGAACTCCAGCTTCCGCCCGGCCTCCTCGCCCTTGCGGATCAGCTCCGCGAACTGCTCCAGGTGGCTCGTGAGCCGCGTCACCTCTTCCGAAACGTCGGTCCGGTCGGCGAAGAGGGCCACTTCGCGGATGATGCTCTCGGCGCTGAGTACCACGCCGGCGTCGGCGACGGCCTGTTTCACCCGTTCGAGGGTCCGCTGCCGGTAATCGGCCACGACCGCGGGCAACAGCGGGCGGATTGCGCCGAGCTGGTCGGAAATCGTGCGGTGGTGGGCGAGCAACTCGGCGGCCATCGCCTTGCCCTCGTCGCGGCGCATCTGGTTGAGCTTCACCAGGGCCGCGTCGAGGGTCTTTTCGACCACCGGCCACTCGTCTTCGGGCGGCGCGGTGTTGGACCGCGACTCCGGGGCCACTCCCGGAAGCGCGAGCGCGCCGGCGGCGAGCGGGGCGGCGAACTCCGGCGTGCCGGCCTCGTCGCACGCGAGCCGGATCTGCCGCAGGTACTCCGCCAGGGAGGCCGTATTGAGTGCCGGGGCGGCCGCCTGGCCCTGGCGCTCGACCCGCACGTGAACGTGGAGCGTACCGCGGCGCACGTGCCGGCGGACGACCTTTTCGAGTTCGGTTTCGTAGAGCGGGTACGGGTCGGATCCGCGCACGGTGAGCTTGAGGTGGCGGTTGTTGACGGCCCGCACCTCGACCGCCACGCCCAGGGCGCCGGTCTGGGTGCGGGCCTCGCCGAACCCGGTCATGCTCAGCAACACGCCAACCCTCACAGTGGGCAGGAGTCAGTGGACAGTGGGCAGTCAGCAAAGGCAAGGCAGAAGGCAGGCAGGACCGATCTTCCCGTCTGACTTCTGCCCACTGCCCACTGACTCCTGCCCACTATTTACTGTGGGGTGGCCACGATCGAGGTATTGGCCTGCTCGCGGACGTCGTACTTCACGATCTTCACGTGGATCATGATGAACAGCACCCAGACGCCGGCGAGCCAGAGGGTGACCTTGACGAACTGGTCGGCGGCCCGCGAGCCGAACGGGCTGGAGCCGCCGGCCCCGCCGAACGCCCCGGCCAGCCCGCCGCCCTTGCCGCGCTGGATCAACACGATCAACATGAGGATCCCGCCCAACCCCATGATGATGAAGTTGAGGACGTGCGACACCCACCAGACTTCCGCGGCGAAGAGGGTCACGACCCGGCCTCCGTGAGAATCCCGACTGAACTGTTACTGTAGGAAAAGGGGCACAGGAGGGAAGAGACAGGCGAACCCGGAGCGTCAGCGACGGGGTGGGCGGATCGGTGAGCGACGCAGTCCCCGCCGCTGACGCTCCGGGTTCGCCTCAAATCATCCCGCGGCGGCCTTCACGATCGCAAGGAACGAGTCGGCCTTCAGGCTGGCGCCGCCGACCAGCGCGCCGTCCACGTCCGGCTGGTGTAGCAACCCCCCGGCGTTCTCGCCGGTGACGGAGCCGCCGTAGATAATGGGAGTCGCTTCGGCGATTTTATCGCCATAAAGCAGCCTGAGTTTTCCGCGCACAAACAGGTGTGCCTCCTGCGCCTGCTCCGGGGTCGCGACCTTGCCCGTCCCGATCGCCCACACCGGCTCGTAGGCGATTGTGAGCCGGGCGAACTGCTCGTCGGTCAGCCCGGCACACGCCGCGAACACCTGGCGCTGGAACACGCGCTCCTGGAGCCCGCGCTCGCGCTCCGCGAGCGTTTCGCCCATGCACAGGATGACGCGCAACCCCTCTTCGAGCGCGGTGTGGACTTTCTGGTTGATGGCGGAATCGGCCTCGCCCAGGATGTGCCGGCGCTCGCTGTGGCCGATGATGGTGTATTTGCACCCGGCTTCGAGGAGCATCGCGGGGCTGACCTCGCCCGTGAACGCGCCCTTCTTCTCGGAATGCACGTCCTGCGCGCCGAGCGCAACGGCTGACCCTTTCAGGGTTTCGGCCACGGCCGCGAGCCACGGGAACGGCGGCATCACGGCCACATTGACGCGCGCGTCGGTGCCGACGCCGGCGGCGATCGCCGATCCGAGGGCTTTGGCCTCGGTCAGCGTCGTGTTC
>CAZBXY010000274.1:0-8151 GCA_964495365.1 uncultured Frigoriglobus sp.
TCGAAGGTGACCGAGCAGAACGCGAGCAGCCGCTCGTTGTTCTCCTCACACAGCTTGATGCGAACTTCCGTGATGACCACCGCAAGTCTCCTTCAGCGGGATCAGGGGGTAGAACTCAAGGAACGCAGGACAAGAACACGTGACTCGGGTTCGTCGGCCGGGCGCGAGTCCCGGAACCGGCCGGCCACTTCCACCGCGTGCGGGCGATCACGACACACCGCGAACACCGTCGAACCGCTCCCGGACATCAGCGCCCCGCACGAACCAGAAACGGCCAGCCGCTGTCGGATGCGGCCCACCAGAGGTTCCAGGGCGAAGGCCGGCTCCTCCAGGCGGTTGAAGAGGGCCGCGCCGAGGGCGATCGGGGCGCCCGCGCGGAACGCGGATCGCACCGCGGTTCCGGCGAGCGGGTGTTCGGGCACCGCGAGCTTCTTGTACACTCCGGCGGTGCCCAGCCCGACCGGCGGGCACACCAGCACGAAGTGAAACCCGCCGGCGAACGGTTCGGGTGCCGCGATCTCGCCGCGCCCGGTACACCACGCGGCTGGGAGCGTCAGGAAGAACGCCACGTCCGACCCAACGGACGCCGCGATAGCCAGAAGTTCTTCGCGTGTCAGCCCCAATTTCCAGATCCGGTTCAAGCCGACCAGCGCCGCCGCCGCGTCGCTCGATCCCCCACCCAGCCCGGCTTGCGTCGGGATGCGTTTGGTGAGCCGGATTTCGGCCCCAAGTTCGTGGGGGAGTCCCCCGCGGGTTCCCCCGGACCCCCTCCTGTCTTCGGGCTGTTTGACGTGATCGCGCAGGGCGCTTGCGGCCTTGAAAACGAGGTTATCCGGCCCCGCGGAGAGCGCCGCCGGTTCACAGGTGAGCCGGATTTCGCCGCTGGCCGAATCGCGGATTTCGAGCGTGTCGAACAGCTCGACCGCGACCATGAGGGATTCGAGGTCGTGGTAGCCGTCGGGGCGCTTGCGGGTGATTTCGAGGAACAGGTTGAGCTTGGCCGGGGCCGCGAGGACCACGCCGTCCGGCCCGGCAACGAACGCCGGATGGACCGGAAGCGGGTCCGCGACGCGGGGGGTGGCACCGGGGAGCGTCATGGTGTCCGGGGCAGCTCGCCGGCGAGGGGAGCGGCCCATCCTGGGTGCAAATCGAGTCCGTTCGGCCGGAGAGCCGACCCGCGGCGCGTTCGAGCAAGGGCCGGCGGGCACACCGGTTTCGGAGAGGGAATCGAACCGCGGGTACAGTGAACTGAGTGCGAACGTTAAACGAAGATTCGGTGTGCGTCAAGAGGTAGCCCCGGCACCGCGCCGTTAATCCTTTGGTGGCAAGAACTTGGGCCGACAATTTTTTCCGCCGCTGGCCCTCGCCGGGAATGCGTTCTACGCTTCGGTGCCGAATTCTGCCCGTTCCGTCGTAGGATCCCGCCGCCATGCTGCCGCAGCGACCGTCCGGTATCCCCACCGCGGCCCGCAAATCCGGTTCGATCGCGTACCCACAAGTGCCGTTCGAGCAGGTCAAGCGTCGGGTTCTGGTGAAGCTCGAAGAACGGCTGGACATGAGCTCGTCCAAGCGGATGCCGCAGTCGCTCTTGCGCCAGAGCCTCCGCCAGCACGCCGAGCAGGTGGCCGAACTGGAAGCCCGCGGGTGGGCCAAGCCCGACCGCGAGCGGATCGTGGACGAGGTACTCGCGGAACTGCTCGGGTACGGCCCGCTGGAAGAACTGTTCGCCGACGCGACCGTGCGCGAGGTGATGGTGACCGGTCCGGGCGTGGTGCTGTCCCGGCGCGACCAGGGACAGTGGCTGCCGACGAGCGTCAAGTTCCGCGACGAGGCCCACGTCCGGGCCGTGCTCGACAAGATCGCGGCCCACGCCGACGCGGTGGGTCAGGTGCTGGCGAGCATGGTCGTTTTCGACATGAAACTGCCCAACGGGTTCCGCGCGATCGCGGTGATCCCGCCGGAGGGACTGGCGCACCCCGCGACGGCCGCGTTCGTGCGCGAGCGCACGGTCCCGGCCGCGCCCGGGGTTCCCACGGCGGCCACGGCGTCCGGGGAACGCCCCGGGCTGCCGGCCGTGCCCGCGCCGAGCGGTTCGACCTCCGCCGCGACCCAGAAGCCCGGATCGGTGGTGGCTTCCCCGCGCGCGCCCGGTAGCGCGCTGATTACCACCCCGGCCCCGCGAACCGGCCCGACCGACTCCCCCGCCCCGGGCGAGCGCGACCTGCTCGCGAAGTACCGCAACCGCATTCTGGAGCGCCTGCTCACCAAGTTCGCCAGCATCGGGCTGTACGACGTGAGCCGGCTGGACGTGAACGAGCTGCGGAAGGTCATCAGCGCGTACATCACCGAGTACGTGAACACCGAGAAGATCTACCTGAGCGACACCGACCAGGGCCGGCTGACGCTGGAGATCCTCACCTCGCTGCGGAAGTGATCTTTCGTGGCTCACGAGGGGAAATGGGGGAACTCCCTCCAAAACGGCACCCGTCCCACCTCCTCCCATCAACCGCGACCTGTTCGCTGGTGGCGCAACCTCCCAGCGCCCGCCGCTCCCAGGCTCAGAAACCACCGGCGAACGGCGTGAGCCACCGCGGGTCAGCCCCACACGTCGTGGTCCTGAACCTGCATCACGTCGTGGTGCAGTCGGTCGAACTCCCGACCGGTGCGGCCGGCTTCGGCCTTCAGGCGGGTGACGAACTTCCGCTCCGCTTCGGTCGCGTGCCCGTCGGACATCATCACCTCGCGGAGCCACAGGGCCTCCGCGTCGCTGATGACCCCGTCGGCCAGCACGACCAGCCGCAGGACGTGGAAGAGGAACTCGTCGAACGCGGGGTGGACGCTCACCGCCTCCCGCTTTAGCCGGACCAGGAACGCGACCTCGTCGCGGTCCACCTTCTCGTTGGCGAGCATCGCCCGCCGGAGCATGGTCGTCTCGGTGTCGCTGATGCGACCGTCGGTGAGCAACAGGCGACGGGCGAATCCGGGCCAATCCATCACAAAACCCTCGCGGAGGTTGGACAAACGCCACAGCGGTGAGGGTAATCGAATTACTGTGCGCCTGCAACGACCGGCGCGCGGCTACCGCGGCCTCTCGCGGTACGGGGCGTACCGTAATACTTCGGCCGGTCGTCGAGCCGGACGTGCAACCACGACACGCCCGCGCCCGCGGTGCTGAGCCACACCGGCTTGGCACTCAGTCGGCGAGCCATCGCCGCGCCCACGCGCTGCCAGAGCTGATCGCGCTGGTCAGCGGGCGCGGCGCGCACGAACTCCCCCAGGTGACCGTAGGCGGAATCGTCCGCGATCGGGCACGGCACCACCAGTACAGCATCGCCGGCGAGGTTCGGGAAGTCGGTGACAGTTGTGGTCGCGTTCTGGAAGTGCTCCGCGAACGCCTCCGGCTCCGGGCGCCGCGCCAACCCCGGGGCGTCGAGCAGCACGAACTCGAAGGGCCGGGAGACGGTTGCGGTCGTCACCGCCGGCATTTCCCAGCGGAACGCAGAGAACGGGGCATCCGCCAGAAGTGTGTTGAACCACAAGCGGAACGTCGCGTCGGTTTGCCAGTGAGAAATCACATCCGCAAAATTCGCGAGCCGCGCGGCGTGTTCGACGGTGATACGGAGGCCGTTGGATAATTCGTCCTGCCGGACAGACCACATACGGTTCCTCGTTTGCGGCGACCGGCTTGTCCCGTCCTGCCTTTCTTATTGTGGCATCGCTTTTGTGGCGCAGACATTCGAGCCTGTGTCCCGCATCGCGACACGGAACACGGGCCAGAAAGCTCGCCCCAAGAAGAATTCGGTCGTTTCACGTTCCGATTTGGAAGCACGAGTTGGGGCGCTCGGTTCTGCTACCCGCCACCTGGAACTCTGGAACGTGAAACGACCGGAGTCGGTTAGCGCTGCCAGTAATCGCCGTTCGGCCACACCAGCCGGTTGCCGCGAACGGTGCCGGTCAGGTTCCACTCGGGGATCGTGACGTGGCGCCCGCTCCGGCTGACCGACCCGGTCGCGCTGGTCCCGTGTTCGTTCGTGAACACCTGATACCAGCCGCGCGGGTCCGGGATCGTCTGGACGTAGCACGGCTTGGTGGGATCACCGCGGAAGTACCACTGGCCATCGACCGGCGAGATCCGCGATTCCGCACTCGGTAACGGCGGCTGGGCCGCGACGGTGGCGGTCGCGCCGACCGCGAGAAGTGCGGCGAGAAGCCATTTACTGAAGGGTTGCATGATCGCCTCCTCGTATGTTCATCGGCTGGTTCGGGGCGATTTCGGGCGACGAACCGCCGGGAAATGTGGGCACTATTAAGGAGTGCAACCGGTGTGCCGGTTCGGACCGGTTCGTCGGTGCGAACGGGTCGCGATCGCGGTAGAATCCGGCGTCGCCTTCTACGGGGTCCGCCATGAACGCCGCTCGCGCGTGTGCCGTTACATTTCTCCTCACCTGCGCTCCGCTCACAATCGGCGCCGGGCCGCCGGCGGCGAAGCCGGTGGCCGCGAAGCCCGGCGAGCCGCCCGCGGTCGAGATCGTCGGGCTCGCTGAAGCCGACCTCGCCGCACTCGCCGCGGCGAAACTCGATGCGGCCGAGTGGCCGAAGGTCGCGCGGCTGGTTGTGGAGGGCAAGTCGGACGAGGAGACCGCGAAGAAGCCGCCAGTCGCGGGGGCGTGGGCGGTGACGGGCGAGGCACTGCGGTTCGAGCCGCAGTTCCCGCTCGTGCCGGGTGTGAAGTACCGCGTGTTCTGCGACCTGCGCGACGTTCCCCGCAGCAACCGCAAGGGCGATGCGTTTTCGGTGGCCGTGTTCATCCCAAAGCCGCCGCCGGGGCCGCGGGTGAGTGTGCTGCACGTCTATCCGTCAGCGAACCGGCTGCCGGAGAACACGCTCCGCTTCTATGTCCACTTCTCCGGCCAAGTCACCCGCGGCGACATCTACTCGCGGTTCAAACTCGTCCGCGACGACGGCAAACAGGTTCTGCGGCCGTTTCTGGAGATCGACGAGGAACTGTGGTCCGCCGACGGGCTGCGGCTGACGATCCTGTGCGACCCGGGGCGCGTGAAGCGCGGACTCAGCCCGCGCGAACAGATCGGCCCGATCCTCGAAGAGGGCCGCAGCTACTCGCTCGCGATCGACGCCAACTGGCCGGACGCCGACGGGCGGCCGCTCCTGGCGGGCTACAAGAAGTCGTTCTCGGTGTTCGCCCCGGACGACGAGCCGGTATCGCCGGACGACTGGAAGCTCGTCGCGCCGCGCGCCGGGTCGGATTCCCCGCTGTCGCTGCGATTGCCGAAGCCGCTGGACCACGCGCTCTTGAACCGAATGCTGTGGGTGACGGACGCGACCGGCCAGCGGGTAGAGGGCACGCTTGCGGTCGGGGGCGGCGAGCGGGTGGTGACGTTCACGCCGGCGAAGCCGTGGGTCCGCGGCAACTACAAGCTGATGATTGATGCGCTCCTGGAGGACGTGTGCGGCAACCGCGTGGGCGAGTCGTTCGAGATCGATGTGTTCCGGCCGATCCCGCTGCGCCCCGCTGCGAAACTTGCCGAGCGCGCGTTCGCGGTGAAGTAGACAGACCAAACTCCGTTACGTCGAACCGCCGGCGTGAGCCGGCGGGTTCTCGTAGCCCGACTCTCCGAGTCGGGTGGGAACCCGGCTCGGAGAGTCGGGCTACGACGTGCGGATCGGGTTCACTTCACCCGGCCGGCTCACGCCGGCGGTTCGACCGATATCACTTCTTCTCACCGGCGTCGGGGTAGCGCAGCTTGCGATCGGGGTCGAGGAACCGCAGGTAGAGCACGTTGTCGGCCCCGTCGGTGACGTGAACCGTGAGCGTGTGCCGCCCGGCGGGAAGCGTCACGTCGATCGCGTCGCGGTCGGGCCGCAGTTCTTTGCCCGCGCCCTTGCCGCCGCCGATCTCCTTGCCGTTGATCTGCACGACGTAGTTGCCCGTCGAGCCGATCAGGAGCTTCGTCTTCATCTCCGCCGGTACGGTCACTTCCGCTTCGATCGTTCGCACGTTGCTCTTCGTGTTGGGCAGGAGCAACCGGCCCGGGGCGCCGACGGAAAGCGGTTTCTTGTCGAGAGTTACGTCGGTGATGAACGGGTTGGCCATCAGGTAGCGGACGAGGTCGCGGAAGTCCTGCGCGGTCATGTTGTAGCCCAAGCCCTCCGGCATGAGCGACTTCTCCGCGACGCGCACCGGCTCCGCGAGGTCGGCTTTCTTGATCTTCTTCAGAACGCCGTTTTCGAGCTTCAGTGTGATGAACATGTCGTCTTCTTCGGCGAGAACGCCCTGAAACACCGTTTCGTCAAGCAAGCGGGCGGTGCGGAGGAAGTACGGCGCCCCGATGACGCGGTTGGGGTCGAGTACGTTGCCAAGGATGTACTCGATGTCGCGCCCGGCGCCTTCGAGCGCGGGACCGACCTCCGCGCCCTTGCCTTCAAACTTGTGACACTTGGCACAGTTGGTCTCGAACACCACCTTGCCGCGGGCGAACGACGCTGGCGACTCGTAGAGTGAGTCGCGGGTCTTGTCGATCAGCTTCGCAAGGTCCGCGGGCGTCTGTCGGGTGCGGCCCCACGCCTTCTCGATGAGCGCGTTCAGCTCGCGGTCGTTGAACGCCTGAATACGGAGGATCGTGTTGTCCGTCACCTCGGCGCGGTCGATCTTCTTTTCGGCCATCGCTTGCAGAAGTGCCTTCGCCCACTCTCGGCGCGTCGCGAGCGTGTTCACCACATCCGGCCGCAGGCTCTTGGGGTAATCCTTCCAGCCGGCGAGCAGTTCGGTGGGGATGTTCGGCTTGTCGAACCCGGCGAGTGCGCGGGCCGCTTCCACGCGCACCGCGTCCGCGGTGTCGTTTTTCACCATGTGAAGCAGGATCGCGATCGTTTCCGGCGCCTTGATCGCGCCGAGTTGCCGGACCGCTTCGGCCCGCTCGGCGCCACCGAGGCCGGTGTTGACGGCAGTCGCGACCGCGCGCTTGAGCGCGGCCGGGTCGCGGAACACCACCGCGAGCTTGTTCGCCAGCGCCGTGAGCTTCGGATCGTTGCCCTTCGCGATCTCGGCTTGCAGCGCGGCCCATCCTTCCGGCGCGTCCACACTTTGCCCCGCGAGGGCGATCGCGAGACCGTCGAGTGCCTTCTCGCGGCTCGCCGCGTCCTTGAGCTTCGCGACGAACTCGACGCACAACCGCAGGTCGGCCGGTTGCCCCGCCGCCACCAGCCGGCGCATCACCTTCGGCACGATTTGATCGCGGACGAATTCGTTCCTGGGCGATTCCTCCGCGAGCCACGCGAGTTCCTTCTCCGCCGGCGTGTTCGCGCCTTCCTTCTTCGCAATGACCTTCTCGTAAGCGATCCACACGAGGTGCGGGATGACCGGGTCGCGCGCGTCCTCCTTGCGGGCCATCAGCGCGCGGAGGAGGGGCGTCACGTCATGCTTCTCGCTGAGCCGAATCGCGGCGGAGGCGAGTTCGCGGCGGATCAACGGCTCCTTCTCGACGGCCGCGAGCTTGGCCATGTCATCCAAGAGACTGCGCGTGATCTCCGCCATTTCCACGGTGTATCGCAATCGCCACATGCGCGCGACCGGCACGTCACTCAGAGAGTCGGGCTTCAGGGCGGAAGTAGCTCGGGTGGCCAGGGTCGAGCACACCCACCCGGCCCAGTGGTTCCCTTTGTGGTCCAGCTCACCGTACTTCACGAGGAGGTCGAGCACCTCGTCCCGATCGTGGAAGCCTGGCTCCAGCAGCAGGCGCAGGGCAGTCCGAGCCTTGTACGGGTCTGGGCCGATTGCCAGTTCGGCGAGTTCCTTGAGCGTCTTCTTCCCCAAATCCTCCGGCTTCTTCGTCTTCGTGCCCTTCAGTTGGATGCGGTACACGCGGCCGCGTTCGTAGTCCCACAGGTCCGGGGCGGTCTGGTGGCACGGGTTCTGGTCGTGCCAGTCGATCAGGTAGATGTCGCCGTTCGGCCCCCACTTCATGTTGATCGGGCGGAAGTTCTTGTCGCCGCTCACCAGGAAGTCGTCGCCGCGGCTGGCGGTGAAGGTGCTGCCGTTGGGCCGCAGGATGTTCTGCTTGATGCTGCACCCGTGGATGCTGCCGAAGATCACGCTGTTCTGGAACCGCTTCGGCATGTGCGGCACGTCCAGCG
>CAZBXY010000274.1:8161-10794 GCA_964495365.1 uncultured Frigoriglobus sp.
ACAGATTTCGTTGAGGTAACCGTAGGCGTAGGGGTTGTAGCTCGCGCCGGCCTGGCGCTTGTAGATGCCGCCGGGCACGATGTGGTACAGGTGCGGGATGACGCAGCACGCGAGGATGAACTGGCCATCCGTGTTACGCCAGTCTAATCCCCACGGGTTGCTCGTTCCTTCGGCGAAAATCTCGAACTTCTTTTGCTTCGGGTGGTACCGCCACACCGCGGCGTTCATCCGCGTTTCGGGGCCGTCGAGCGACGCCACGTTCGACTGCGTGAAGACGCCGTGGAGGCCGTAGAGCCAACCGTCCGGCCCCCACTGGAAGGTGTTCAGCGTCTCGTGCGTGTCCTGGCTGCCGAAACCCTTCAGGAGGATTTCAAACTTGCCGGGTTTGTCGTTCTTGTTCTCGATGAAGTAGAGGTACGGGGCCGCCCCGACGAACACCCCGCCGTGACCGACTTCGATGCCCGTGCAGAGGTCGAACGCACCTAAACCCGCCTTCTGGCGTTCTTCGGGAACCGGGAAGTCCTTGCCCTCAGCGAAGACGGTTCGCTTGTCGCAAACGCCGTCGCCGTCGGTGTCTTCGAGGATCACGATCCGGTCACGCGGGGCTTTGCCTTTCGGGGTGCGTTTCGGGTACTCGAAGCACTCCACCACCCACACGCGGCCCTTCTCGTCGATCGTGAACGCCACCGGGTTCACCACCTGCGGCTCGCCGGCGAACAGCTTCACCTCGAACTCGTCAGCGACCTTGAACTTCGCGACGGTTTCGTCCGGCTTGAGGTACGGCTGCCCGGACCCCTTGCGGTTGTCGAACCCGAACTCCTTCTGGGCGAACAGGCGCGCGGGGGTCGTTAACCCGCCGAGCGAGACGAGGAGCGCAATACCAAACGCGAGAGAGAAACGGCGCATGACGTAAACCCTTCACGGCACGAAGACGAGGCGTGAAGGATGATGGTATGGCGGGACAGGCTGAGATGCAAAGAGAAGGGGATGATGTCTCCCGTCTGCACCCCGAGGGAGTGACATCACACGGCCCGGGGTCGGCCCGACTCCGCGCGCATCACTGGGAAACGAACGATGGCACGGCGCCGCACACGTTCCGGAGGTAGCGCTGCGCTGACCTCGGGCTTTGGTGTGCAACCCCTTCGGGGTACAACCCAAGACTCACGAGGCGGAAGAGGTGGGACGGATGCCATTTTTGCGGGGGTTTCCCAGTTCACCTCTTTCCCACGAGCCGCGCCGTTCCTGTGCGATTTACGAATAATGAGTGGCGCAAGAATTATGGTAGGCCCTTGCTTCACGAGCGCAACTCATTTTGCCCCTTTGTGCCCGCCTTGATTTGGCGCGCACGGGCGCCTAGAATTTCGCAGACTCACTGCTCATCTGCTCCGGTTCACACCGGGACCGACCGCCAGCCGCGCGGGTAACGTTGCCTCTCCTCCCCACACCCGCGGGACGGAACAAGAGTCAAGGTCCACGCCGACGCCGGGCCGATTCGCGCCCCACCGTAACGGGCCTTGTCACTTTTCCCGACGGGCCGGCGCCCGCGGGATATGATGGGCTATGAGCCGAACACGCCGCCGCGTTTCCGGCGCACAGAGATCGACGATTCATCCCCCCTCGCGGGAGACGGCGTAGATGTATGAACGATTCACGGACCGCGCACGCAAGGTGATGCAGCTCGCCAACCAGGAGGCGCAGCGCTTCAACCACGAGTACATCGGCACCGAGCACATCCTGCTGGGCCTCGTGAAAGAAGGCTCCGGTGTCGCCGCCAACGTCCTGAAAAATCTCGACATCGACCTGCGTAAGATCCGGTTAGAGGTCGAGAAGATCGTCCAACACGGCCCGGGCGGGGAGCAGGTCGTCATGGGCCGGCTCCCGCACACCCCGCGGGCCAAGAAGGTCATCGAGTATTCCATCGAGGAAGCCCGGAACCTGAATCACAACTACGTGGGCACCGAACACCTCTTGCTGGGCCTGTTGCGCGAGCAGGAGGGCGTCGCGGCCCAGGTGCTGATGAACCTCAACCTGAAACTGGAAGACGTACGCGAAGAAGTCCTGAATCTTCTGGGGCACAACATGCCGAACGAATCCGAAGGCGGCCGTGAGGGCGGGAGCGAGCGCGGCGGGTCGTCCGAGCGCACCGGGCGCACCAAGTCCAAGACCCCGGCCCTCGACAGCTTCGGCCGCGACCTCACCGAACTGGCGAAGCAGGGCAAACTCGACCCGGTCATCGGCCGGCAAGCCGAGATCGAGCGCGTCATCCAGATCCTCAGCCGCCGGCAGAAGAACAACCCAGTGCTCCTGGGCGAAGCGGGCGTCGGCAAGACGGCCATCGTCGAGGGGCTGGCGCAACTGGTCATCGACCAGAACGTGCCGGAACTCCTTCGCGACAAACGGATCGTGGTGCTTGACCTCGCGATGATGGTCGCTGGCACGAAGTACCGCGGGCAGTTCGAGGAGCGCATCAAGGCGGTGATGAACGAGGTCCGCCGCGCCAAAAACACGATGCTGTTCATCGACGAGCTTCACACGCTCGTCGGGGCCGGCGGCGCCGAAGGCGCCATCGACGCCAGTAACGTCCTGAAGCCGGCGCTCGCCCGCGGCGAGATCCAGTGCATCGGCGCCACCAC
>CAZBXY010000275.1:0-10767 GCA_964495365.1 uncultured Frigoriglobus sp.
ACGAGCCGACCAACTTCCTCGACCTGCGCACGCAGATCCTGCTCGAACACTTCCTCCGCGACTTCCGGGCGGCGTGCCTGATCGTCTCCCACGACCGCGCGTTCCTCAACGCCACGTGTACGCACACGCTCGGCCTGTCGCGGGGCAAGCTCACGTCGTTCCCCGGCAAGGTGGACGCGTACCTGGAGTTCATGCGCGAGAACCGCGAGCGCGACGAGAAGACCAACGCCGCCATCATGGTGAAGCGCCGGCACCTCGAAGACTTCATCGCCCGCAACAAGGCCCGCGCCGCGACCGCGGGGCTGGCCCAGTCGAAGGCGAAGGCGCTGGAGAAGCTTACCACGGTGGAAGTCCTTGGAGACGAACCGACGGCCAGTATCCGCGCGCCGCGGGTGGAGCCGCGCAAGGGCATCGCGCTGCGGTGTCGCGATCTCGCCATCGGCTACCCCGGGCGCGAGGTCGCGTCGGGCGTTCAACTGGAGATCGACCACGGCTCGCGGGTCGCCGTGGTCGGCGACAACGGCCAGGGGAAGACGACGTTCCTGCGGACCGTGGTGGAGTCGCTCGCGCCGCTCGCCGGCGAGGCCCGGTGGGGGCACGGGTGCAAGCTCGGCGTCTACGCCCAGCACGTCTACACGGCGCTGCCCGAGCGCGACACGGTGCTCGAATACTTGCAACAGAAGGGGAAAGGGCGGAAGATCCAGGAGGTTCTCGAGGTCGCCGGCGCGCTGCTGTTCCGCGGGTCGCACGTCGATAAGCCGATCTCGGTGCTGTCCGGCGGCGAGCGGGCCCGCGTGTGCCTCGCGGGGCTGCTCCTGAGCGATTACAACGTGCTGGTCCTCGACGAACCCGGGAACCACCTCGACGTGGACACCGTGGAGGCGCTGGTCGATGCGCTCCTGGAGTACCAGGGGACCGTGGTGTTCACGAGCCACGACCGGCACTTCACGAAGAAGATCGCGACCGGCATCGTCGAGGTGCGGGACGGCCGGGTGGCGCTGTACAGCGGCAAGTACGACGACTACGTGTACCGCGTGAACAAGGAGATCGAGGCCGGGGAGCGCGAGACCGCGGCCGCGCGTGTGAAGCGCCCGCCCGAAGCGGCGCGGGGCGCACCGGGCTCGGGGCGCCGCGGCGCGGACGAGGTCCGCGCGGAGATGACGGCGCTGGAACGGACCATCGCCCGACTCGACGAGGAGCGGCACGCCCTGGACGCCCGGTTGAGCGCGCCGACCGAGCCGGACGAACTCCAGCGCCTGTGCGACGAGCTGGCGGAGCTTCAGGCCGAACACGACACAGCCGAAGAGCGGTGGCTGGAACTGCAAGCGGAAGCGGACGCGGTCGGATGAGGGAGAAACTCACGAGGAGTCAGCGATGGCCTTCTCATTCCGCTGCCTGATCGCACACAGTTGGGACGGGTGCGTGTGCCGCCGGTGCAACCCGGAGGCGCGGGTGAAGCTGTTGGGCTGGCGGAACCGCGGGCACGACCTCGACGGGTGCTTCTGCAATCGGTGCCGCGGGCTGGTTCACGACTGGGACGGGTGCGTGTGCCGCCGGTGCGAGGAAACACGAGACCAGGAACACGTCCGGTGGGGCGCCGGGTGTTCGCGGTGCGGGGCGCCGGTGACGGGTACGCGGGAGGTCGCGTGCGGACTGTGCGGGGGAACGGGAAGATATTACGGTCCCGCCTCGGGTCAGGGCGGTGACATGTGCGCGTGCGTTGGTGGTACGGTGGAAGAAACGATCTGGGGCGCGCCGGTCGAACCGTGCCTGCGGCCGCGCCGGCGGCCCGGACTGGAAACCCAACTCGCCACGATCCGGCGCGATACGAGCGTCGCGGCGCTCGCGCGCGGGATTTACGATTCGGGCGATTTTAGCGGGTTCTTTCCACTGGCGGACGCACTCCAGGAAGCCGGTTGCACGGACGAGGAAGTCCTGAACCACTGCCGCCGCGACCGGCATGCCCGCGACTGCTGGGTACTCCGGCTGTTGCTCGGGTTGCCCGAACCCGCGCGGCCGTAACGGGCGCCGGCCGGTCACATTTCCCCGAAATCCGTGTCGCGTTCGGCGGCCCGGTCTCGCCTGGAACGTTAACGTGCTCTTGCTTCGCCGGGTCGGCGCGCGGACTTTCCGCGCCGGCCTTCGGCGTCGAGGGTATCATCAGCCACGGCATCACTCCCTCTCCCTTCCCGCTCTCGGAGTCCTGGCAATGTTGACGCGCCCGGTTCATCTGCTCGCGCTCGGCGGTCTCGCCGTGGCGCTGGTGTTTACCGCCCGACACACGCCCGCTCAGCCGCCGGCGAAGGCCCCGGCGCAGCCCGCGAAGGAGCCGCCGGCGCCCACCGCGGCCATCAAGGTCACGCCCAGCAAGGTGACCGCGGTCACCGTGTACCCGGTCGGGGCGCTCGTGACCCGCGAGGTCGAGGCCGCCGGGCCCGCCGGGCGCGTCGAACTGGTCGTCTCGCCGCTGCCGGCCGCGACCGTGCCCAGTTCGCTCTACGCCGAAGGGGCCGACGGCATTCGCGTCCTCACCACGCGCTACCGCACGCGGCCGATTATCGAAGACACCCGCGCCGACGTGAAGAAGCTGATGGACGAACTGAAGCAACTTACCCTCGCCCGCGAGAAGATCGACGGTGACCTTCAGGCGCTCCAGGACAACGCGAAGACGATCGGGAAGATGGAGAACTTCCTCAATGTGTCCACGGTTCAGGCCACCGAAAAGGGCGCGCTCAACGCCGAAGCCGCGATCAACCTTTCCAAGCACATCCGCGAACAGCGCATCGAAACCGCGAAAGAGGTCGTGAACCTCAAGCAGCAACTCGCGGCCAACCAGGAGCAAGCCGAACTCGTGAAGCACCGGCTGACGGGCCTCATGTCCGGCGTCGCCCGCTACGAGAACGACGCGATCATCGTTGTGGACAAGGCGAACGCCGCCGGCGGCACGATTCGGCTGAACTACCTCGTCGAAGGGGCGTCGTGGAACCCGCAATACAAGCTGCGGGCCGACAAGGCCGGCAAGGAGCAGGTGACGCTCGAATACCTCGCGGGCGTGGTGCAGAACACCGGCGAGGACTGGGCGAACGTCAAGCTCGTCCTCTCGACCGCGCAGCCGATGCTCAACGCGACTCCGCCGGAACTTCAGGCGCTGCACGTGTCGGTCGCCCCGAAGGGCGCTGCGACCGCGCAGCCGTTGATCGGGGAACTCGAGGAACAGATCAAGGCGCTGCGCATGAAGGCGCAGAAGGACTTCAACGACCGCAAGCAGACGAGCGGCGCGGGCCTGGTGAACACCGCCGCGGCGCGCGAGCAGTCGTGGGAGCTGTTCAACCCGGAGGCCGCGGTGAAGCGCGGGTGTATGCTCAGCTACCGCGAGGGGCCGACTGTCACCTACCGCATTGCGACGGCGCTCACGGTCGCCTCGCGCCCCGACGCGCAGGTGCTGGAAGTGGCGAAAATCGACATGAAACCGGACTTCTACTTCAAGACGGTGCCGATCCTCTCGCCACACGTCTACCGCATGGCCGACATCGTCAACAAGAGCGAACACGTGCTCCTGCCGGGCGAGGCGACGATGTACTCGGGGGCCGATTTCGTCGGCCAGATGACGCTCCCGCTCGTCGCGGTCGGCGAGCAGTTCACGGTCGGGTTCGGCGTGGACCCGCAACTGGTGGTGCAGCGGTCGATGGTGGACAAGATGCGCTCGACCTCCGGCGGCAACCAGCTCCTCCGCTACGACTACCGAATTCTCGTGAACAGCTACAAGCAAGAGAAGGTGCGGCTCCAGGTCTGGGACCGGCTGCCGTTCGCGGAGAACGATTCGGTGGGCGTGCAGTTACTCAAGACCGCGCCGGAGCTGAGCAAGGACGCGATCTACCAGCGTGAGCACCGGCCGAACAACCTGCTGCGGTGGGACGTGACCGTCGAGCCGAACGCCCACGGTGAGAAGGCGCTCCCCATCAACTTCGAGTTCAAACTGGAACTGGACCGGCAGATGACGATCGCCGGGTTCCAGTCGGCCGGGGCCGGCGGGCACGGCGGGTCGAACGCCCCGCTGCCGGCGATCTCCGCGGCCGATCAGGCGAAGATCCGCGTGCAGATGGACCGACTCCCGCCGGAGGACCGCAAGCTGGCGGAGGCCCAGGTGTTCTGCGCGATCGACCAGGACAGCCCGCTGGGGACGATGGGGCCGATTCTGAAGGTGAACGTGAAGGGCCAGCCGGTGTTCCTGTGCTGCAAGGGGTGCGAGGCCGAGGCCAAGGCGCACCCCGACGAGACGCTCTTGCAGTTCCAGCAGTTGATGCGCCGCGTTTCGGCCGCGAAGCGGTAAGCCGGGTCGTTTGTATCGAGCCGCGACCGGCACAGCCGTTTCAACGGGTAATTTGGTTGATGGTCTTCAGCCCGGAGGGGCGGCCGATGTTAGCCCGGGGTTGCGCTCGCAGACTCGCTCCACCCCGGGCTAACATCGGTCGCCCCTCCAGGGCTGCAAAGCCAATCCAAAGGTGGCTGGTGCTCCCTACCGGGCGCGGCCATTCCCGACTTCCGGCGCTCGTCGGCTACCGATTCAAGTCGAGCATGAAAAAGTCGCGCGGGCTGCGGACGTAGGGGTGGTGCGGGAACGCCAGCGTGCCCTGGGCCGGGCCGTACATCCCCGGCGGGTAGCCGGTCGGGTTGTATGCGGGGCCGCTCTGCGTGTAGCCCATCTGCGGGTAGTACTGCGCCGGGGTCCGCGCCGGCGTGCCGAGGCGGAACAGCTTCTTCAGCCGCGGGTGCAGCCCGTAGGGGTCCGGGGCGACGCCGTTGAACGGCTCGGTCGGCGCGAACAGCGTGTTCGGCGCGCCGATCCCCGGCGCCGGCATCGCGCCCGACGGGGCACTCTTGCCGCCCCAGTCCGCCCGAACGGCCCCGGCCGCCAGGCCCAGCGCGGCCACCGCGATTAGCATCCGCTTCATGTGCGTAAGCCCTCCGTGGTCGGACCGACGAACATCGGTCGATACCGGCTGTATCGGCAGTTCGGGGGGTGCGGGGCCAGAGATTCTTTCATCGCATGAGCGACAGGCCGTAGAGGAGCAGCCCGAAGCAGCACAGGACGGTGACGCCGGTGCCGACGGCCCCGGTCAGCAGCCACCGACTCGCGGGGTTGTCGCCGGACGAGTGCGTCGCGAGCGCGGCCCGCAACTGCCGATCGACCTCTTCAAACAGCCGCACATCGTCCGACACCCACCGGAGCGTGACCGTGCGGCCCGCCTCGAAGGTGTCCACCTCGCACACGGGGGTTCCGCTGACCCACTGCCGCCCCCGGCGCGCGATCGGGCGGCCGAGCTGCTCGAACACCTCGGTGAGCAGCACCTCGAACGCGGCCGGCTCGATGTTGTACACCACCACCGTCCGGCGCCGGGCGAGCATCGTGAGGCCGGTGACGCCGGCGATGACGAGCAGGTAGAAGGCGACGAGCGTCATCCAGGTGACGCGCTCCTGGATCCACGCCCCGCGAAAGGCCTCCACGTTCCCGCGCATCCAGTAGCGGAAGTTCGACTGACAGAGCGTCAGGAGCAGCCCGCCACCGAACACGACGAACCCGGACAGCCCGAGCATGAGGCCGGCGAAGTCCCACTGCCCCGACACCGGCAGGGGGTGATCGCCGCGCGTGTGCTGCGCGAGCCACAGGAAGTACAGGGCCAGCGGGATGAGACAGAAGACCCCGCACAGGCAGATGGCGAGGATGAACGGTAATATCAAGGGAGCCTCGCCGGTGCGCGCCGCGAACGAACGTGTCTGAGATATGGTAGTTCCGCGCGCCTATTCAAACAACTCCCTCACGACCGTCCCGCTCACGTCGGTCAGCCGGAAGTCGCGGCCCGCGTGCCGGTACGTCAGCTTCTCGTGGTCGAGGCCGAGCAGGTGCAGGATGGTCGCGTGCAGGTCGTGCAGGTGAACCTTCCTGTCCACCGCGTAGTAGCCGAAGTCGTCGGTCGCGCCGTACACGGTGCCGCCGTTTACCCCGCCGCCGGCGAGCCACATGCTGAACCCGTGCGGGTTGTGGTCGCGCCCGTCGCCGCCCTGCGCCGCGGGGGTGCGCCCGAACTCGGCGCCCCACCACACGAGCGTGTCCTTCAAGAGGTCGCGCTGCTTGAGGTCCGTCAGGAGCGCCGCGATGGGGCGGTCCACTTCGAGCGCGTTCTTCGCGTGGTCCTTCTTCAGGTTGTCGTGCTGATCCCACTTGTAGCTGTGGGTGCACTGGATGAACCGCACGCCGGCCTCGGCGAGCCGCCTCGCCGTGAGGCACTGGCGCCCGAAGTTGTCGGTCGGCTTCCCGTCGCCGATGCCGTACAGTTCGTGCGTTTTCAGCGACTCCTTCGTGATGTCGGTCACTGCGGGCGCTTCCGCTTGCATCCGGAACGCCAGTTCAAATGAGCTGATCCGCGCGTCCAGCGCCGCGTCCGGGCCGCTTTTCGCCAGATGGTCGCCGTTCATCTGCTTCAGCAGGTCCAGTTGCATCCGCTGGAGGTCCGGCGCCGTCGCCGGCGTGATGTCTTTCAGCATCGCTTGCTTCGCGGGAATGCCAGAATGCCCGATCGGCGTGCCCTGATGCACCGCCGGCAAGAACGCGCTCGACCAGTTCTGCAACCCGCCGTGCCCGAGCGTCGGGCAGAGCGTGATGAACCCCGGCAGGTTCTGGTTCTCGCTGCCGAGACCGTACGTCACCCAGCTCCCGATACTCGGCCGCACAAACGTATCGCTGCCGGTGTGCAGTTGGAGGAGCGCGCCGCCGTGCGCGGAGTTGTCCGCGTGGATGGAGCGAATCACGCACAGATCGTCGGCGCGCTTCCGCACTTCGGGGAACAGGTCGCTCACCTGCACCCCGCTCGTTCCGCCGGGGCGAAACTCCCACGGCGATTGCAACAGGTTCCCGGTCGCGGCGAACTGCACGCGCGGCTTCTGGCCGGGGTACGGTTGCCCGTTGTGTTTCTTCAGGAGCGGTTTGGGGTCGAACGTATCGACCTGACTCGGCCCGCCGTGCATGAACAGGAAGATGACGCGCTTGGCCTTCGGGGCGAAGTGGGGGAGTTGGCCGTCACCCCCGACCTTGCGGTCGGAGTTCGCCTGAAGCAGATCCGCGAGCGCGAGCAGACCGAAGCTGTTCGCGGAGAGGCGGAGCATGTCGCGCCGTGTCAGCGCCGGAACGAAGGTGTTGCAGAAAGAGGGCATTGTTGCTCCCAGGCGAACCCCGCCCGCAAGGGCGGGGGTGTTGGTTGCTTGACGCGCACCCCCGCCCTTGCGGGCGGGGTTCGCCTAATTCACGTACACGAACTCGCTGCTGGCGAACAGCACCTGACACCACGCGGCCCACGCCTTCGCGCGGCCCGCGCCCTTGTCGGCTTGCGACGCCTCGTAGCGCTGAACGAAACTCAGCGCCCGGCCCACCTCGTCGGCGGTCGCCTCGCGGGCGAACGCACGCAGGTACGCGGACCGCACGCGCTCCTCGTCGGTTCCCTTCAGTGAATCCGCGAAGGCTTTGGCCTGCGCCGTCACGAACGGGTTGTTCATCAGGTACAGCGCCTGCGACGCGATCACGGTGGACGCCCGCTTGCCGTTGCCGACGTGCGGTTCCACGAAATCGAACGCCTGGAAGAAGTCGAACACGTTGTTGCGGATCACCGGCAGGTAGATGCTGCGGTGGGTGCCGCCGTAGCGCACCTCGCCGCGCGAGTGTTCGTTGTTGATGTACTCGAAGTTGCCGTTTTCCAGGTGCGTCCCGCCCATCCGCCGGTCGAGCGTGCCCGCGACGACCAGCATCGAATCGCGGATCGCTTCCGCTTCGAGCCGGCGCCGATTGAACCGCCACAGCAACCGGTTGTCGGGATCAGCGAGCGCCGCCTTCGCGTCGTGCGTGCTGCTCATCTGGTACGTCGCCGAGAGCAGAATCAGTTTGTGGAGCTTCTTGAGCGACCACGCGCCATCACTCGCGCCACCCCCGACCTTGCGGTCGGGGTTCGCCAGGTACGCCGCGAGCCAGTCGAGCAGTTCCGGGTGCGTGGGGCGCTCGCCGAGCCGGCCGAAGTTGTCCGGGGTGCGGACCAGCCCTTCGCCGAAGTGGTGCTGCCACACGCGGTTGACGATGACGCGCGCCGTGAGCGGGTGGGCGGGGTCGGCGAGCCAGTTCGCCAGTTCCAGGCGCCCGCTGCGCTCGCGGAGCGCGCCGTAGCGGATCTTGTTCGCTTCGAGCGTGTCCGCCGGGTTCGGCTTCGTCGGCACGAACGGCTTTTGATCTTCGCCGGCGATGATTCGCGGGAACACGGCCGGAGCCTCGGCGCCCGGCGCGGAGTAATTCCCGCGCACCTGCACGTACAGGTTGCGGCCCTGCGTGCCGTACGCGCCGGCGCTGCCCTCTTCCACCGTGAGTACCACCGTCGGCAGTGCGGGCAAGCTCGCTTCGAGCTTCTTGATTTCCGCGCGGGCTTCTTCCGCTTTCTGCTGAAGCTCGCGCCGCTTCTCCTTGTCGGTTTCCGGTGTCTTGGCGAAATCCTGCTCGAACTGGCGCAACTCCTTGCGGAGCCGGTCGAGCTTCGACCGCGCCGAGATCACGCTCGGTTCTTCGGGACCGCCCGGCGATCGCTCGAACACCCGCGCCACGGTGTTCAGGTTCTGCATCGTGCGCGTGCTGGTGAACACCGCGAGCAGGCTGTAGTAGTCGCGCGTCGGGATCGGGTCGAACTTGTGATCGTGGCACCGCGCGCAGCCGAGTGTCAGCCCCATGAACGCCTTGCCGATCGTGTCGAGTTGCTCGTCGGCGATGTCGAGCAGCATCTTCTGCTTGTCCGGTTCCGCGAGCACCTTCGGACCGAGCGAGAGGAACCCGGTCGCGGTGAGCAGTTCGAGCCGATCCGCGTCGCTCCGCGCTTCCAGTAAGTCGCCGGCGATCTGCTCCTTCACGAAGCGGTCGTAGGGCTTGTCGGCGTTGAAGCTCTTGATGACGTAGTCGCGATACTTCCAGGCGTTGCCGAACGCGGTGTTCTCGTCGAGTCCGTTGGAGTCGGCGTAGCGGGCCACGTCGAGCCAGTGCCGCGCCCACCGCTCGCCGTATGCGGGCGAGGCGAGCAGACGGTCGATCACCTTTTCCCAGGCGTTCGGCGATGTGTCTTTCAGGAACGCATCGACTTCTTCCGGTGTCGGCGGAAGCCCCGTGAGGTCGAATGTGACGCGCCGAATGAGCGTGCGCCGGTCGGTCGGCGCGGCCGGTGACAGCCCGTTGTCACTCAGCTTCGCGCGAATGAATGCGTCGATGGGGTGAGCATTCCCCTTCGGCACCGCAGGTGACCGGACCGGTTGGAACGCCCAGAACGCCTTCTGCTCGGCGGTGAACAGCGGGCCGCCGGCTTTCGGCTCCGGGTTCGCTTGCGCGGTCGCACTCGGCCACTTCGCGCCACCCTTCACCCACTTCGTGAGGTCCGCGATCTCGGCGTCCGAGAGTTTCCCCTTCGGCGGCATCTTCAGGTCGTCGGTGTACTTCACCGCGGTGACGAGCAGGCTCTTTTCGGGCGCGCCGGGCACGATCGCCGGGCCGCTGTCGCCGCCTTCGAGCAGGGCCGCGCGCGAGGTGAGCTTCAGCCCGCCCTTGACCTTGCCGGCGTCGGCGCCGTGGCAACTGAGGCACTTCTCCGCGAACAGCGGGCGGACCTTCTTCTCGAAGAACTCGTCATCGGCCGCGGCGCGAACCGGCGTTGCGAGAAGGGCCGCGAAGAGCGCAGCACGGCGGAACAGGGCCGTCATGCCGGGAAACCTCTGGTGTGGAACGACCGCGGGACAAGTGTCGGGGAGGGCTACACCGATATTCTACCGCACGGCCGATGTGAGGCAAAACGAAAGCGACTTCACTTCGCTTCGGGTGTTACGCGGCCGTCCTCGAATCGCAAAATGAAATCGCCGAGCAGTTCGGCCTCGGCGCGGTTGTGGGTGACGTGCAGTACGGTCGTCGCGTGTTCGGCGCGGAGCGCCGCGAGCAGCGCCACGAGCCGGTCGCGCGTGCCCTCGTCCACCGCGTTCAGCGGTTCGTCGAGCAATAGCACCGCGGGGCGGAACGCGAGCGCCCGGCCGAGCGCCACGCGCTGCGCCTCGCCGCCGCTCAGCCCGACCGCGCGCCGCTGGAGGAGCGCGGTCAACCCGAGCTGCTCCGCGAGTTCGCCGACGCGGGCATCGGTCTCCTTCGCCGGCGCTTGCCGCACCTTGAGCGCGAACGCGAGGTTCTCGCGCACGGTCATCGTCTTGAACAGCACCGCGTCTTGCGGGACGTAGCCGACATCGCGCGCCGCCGGCGGTAGTGCGGTCACGTCGCGCCCGCCGAGCATCACGCGCCCCGCGGTCAGGCGCCGCAGCCCGACGAGCGCTTCGAGGATGGTGGTCTTCCCGCTGCCGGTGCGGCCCATCAGCACCCCGTACGCGCCGCTGGGGACGCTGAAGGTCACGCCCTCCAGCGCGAACGCGCCCTGCCGCACCGATAGTCCCTCGACCGCGATCACGCTGATCTCAACCGAACAGAGGACAGAATTCACAACAGAGGCGCAGACTCGAGTTTCGGAGATTAGCGTACGGCGGCGAGCGTATTGACCAGGGTGGTGAGTATTTTCGGCGCCGGTGTCGTTGTACCGGACCTCGTGGTAATCCGCTCACCGCCCGGCCCCACAAATCAGAACCCGACGGCGGGGCCGTCGTCGCGGGGCGGGTCGCGCGGTTCCCGCCGGCGGGCGGCGGGTCGAGCGAGCGCTTCGC
>CAZBXY010000276.1:0-10696 GCA_964495365.1 uncultured Frigoriglobus sp.
TCAGCTACTACGACTACTACCAGCCCGAAGCCTACATCCCCCAGCGCGACATCTACATCGAGAAAGACTCGTCGATCAACGAGAACATCGACCGCTTACGCCTGGCGGCGACTTCCGCGCTCGTCAGCCGCGAAGACGTCATCATCGTCGCCAGCGTGTCGTGCATCTACGGCCTCGGCAGCCCGTCCGACTACAAACGGATGATGGTGTACATCCCGAAGGGCGAGACGCTCGACCGCGACAACCTCCTCCTGCGGCTCATCGACATTCAGTACAAGCGCAACGACATCGCGTTCGAGCGCGGGACGGTGCGCGTCCGCGGTGACACCATCGACGTGTGGCCGGCCTCCGAGGAGTTCGCGTATCGGATCGAACTGTTTGGCGACGAGGTCGATGCGCTCTCGGTCATTCACCCGACCAGCGGCGAGACGATTCGCCCGCTCGAAGACCTGTACATCTACCCGGCGAAGCACTTCGTCACGCCCGAAGAACGCGTGCAGGCCGCCATCAAGGGCATTGAGGAGGAGTTGAACGCGCGGTTGGAGCAGTTCAAGACCGAGGGCAAACTGCTCGAACTGGAGCGGCTCAAAGCCCGCTGCCGCTACGACCTCGACATGCTCCGCGAGGTCGGCTACTGCTCCGGGATCGAGAACTACGCGCGCTGGTTCTCCGGCCGCGCGCCGGGCGAACCGCCGTACACGCTGATCGACTTCTTCCCCGAAGATTTCCTGCTCGTCGTCGATGAGTCTCACGTCACGCTGCCGCAGGTGCGCGGGATGTACTTCGGCGACCGGTCGCGCAAAGAAACGCTGGTCGAGCACGGGTTCCGGCTGCCCTCGGCACTCGACAACCGCCCGCTGAAGTTCGACGAGTTCGAGAAGCGGATGAAGCAGTGCATCTGCCTCTCCGCGACGCCCGGCCCCTACGAACTGGAGAAAACCGGCGGCGAGGTAGTCGAGCAGGTGATCCGGCCGACGGGGCTGGTCGATCCGGTGATCCACATCAAGCCGGCCCGCGGGCAGGTGAAGGACCTGGAAGCGGAAGTGCGCGCCCGCGCCGCGAAGCAAGAGCGGGCGCTCGTCACGGTGCTGACCAAGCGCATGTGCGAAGACCTGACGACGTACTTCCGCGACGCCGGGATGCGGTGCAAGTGGCTGCACTCCGAACTCGACGCGATCGAGCGCATCACGGTCCTGCGCGAGCTGCGCGAGGGCGCGTTCGACGTGCTCATCGGCGTGAACCTGCTCCGCGAGGGCCTCGACCTGCCCGAAGTGTCGCTCGTGGCGATCCTCGACGCGGACAAGGAAGGGTTCTTGCGCTCCGAGAAGTCGCTGATCCAGACGATGGGCCGGGCCGCGCGGAACGTGAACGCCGAGGTGATCCTGTACGCGGACACCGTGACCGATTCGATGAGCCGGGCCATTTCGGAGACGAACCGCCGGCGGGAGATCCAACTGAAGTACAACGCCGACCACGGCATCACCCCGAAGACCGTGAAGACGGCGATCAAGAACGCGATCGAGGACGAGATCGAGGCGCACCAGCTCGCGCAGGCCGCGGCGACCGGCGCGAGCGCCGCGACCGAGGACTACGTCACGGTGGAGTACGTGCAGAGCCTGTACAACGAGATGCTGGAGGCCGCGAAGGCGCTCGACTTCGAGCGCGCGCAGGCGCTGCGCGACCAGATCGTGAAACTGGAGGGCGAACTGAAGAAGAAGTACGGCGACGCGGCGCCGCCGAGCGTACTTGGCAACAAAACCGTACCCGTGAGCCAGCCGACCGCGGCCAAGAAGAAGGGCAAGTGGAAGAAGGCGTGACCGGCGCGGCGGAGCGCGGCCGACCGAGGTTTCCGACCTCGAACGATCGATGCGTTCGTTACCGAAGTTGCTCGAACCGGGGCCGGAAGGCGAGAGTCATCAACTCATTTGATTTTTGGGCACGCGCTTGCTTCTGTCGTTCGCCTCGATTATTGTCTATTGAAACTCTACTCCTCGCGAGCGATCGCCCGTGTCAACAATCTCTCCGGCACCCGGGCTGCCTTCCCGCGACCCGCGGTCGTTCTGGTCCCAACTCCGCGCGCGCGCTGCGCACATCGGTACGGGGGTGGAGTGGCTCCGGTCGAATGTCGGCGATGCCCGGGCCCAGGCGCGCGCATATCTCGGCAAGAAGTGGTCGGAGCTGTGGTCGTGTACCGGCACCCAGTTCCTCCGGCCGGTTGGCCACTTGATCGCGTACTACCCGCTGTTGCTCCCGATTCCGCTGCTACTCTACGCGGTCTGCTGGAACCTGATCCTGGCGGAGTACGACGCGTTTCACGTACTTTGGAGTTCGAATCCGATAGCGGGGTTCTTGAGCGGGGTGGGCGTCGCGGTTCTGCTGGGCGGGACGCTCCTGGCCGTGTTCCTGCTCAACCAGGTGAGCGGCACCCCGCCGCCGCCTGTGTCCGAGCGGACGCCCGTTGATCCGCCGGCGGCTCCCGAACGAACGGACCAACGGCCCGTCGCGCCCGCATCGTCCGCGCCCTCTGAAGGTAAAGTCGAGACGACCGGCGCGCCCACACTGCTGGCGCCCCCCGAACCCAAGGGCCCGGCGACCAGCCCGCCAAAGGCGCACGAGATCGAACCCGTGGGCCGGCTGGCGTATTGGGCGCTGTGGGGGGTGTCACTGGTACTGATCGCCCTGCCGGCGATCGCCCCGTGTCCGTTCTTCGACGGCGCCCCCGCCCCGTTCCGGGTCAACGAGTCCACCGCCACCGACGGGCTGCCGGTGTTCGCGGAAGCCGGGCGCCCGCAACCGCACGAGGACACGGCGGCCTTCGAGAACACGCACCGGCAGATGAAGGGCGCGCGGTGGTGGTTCCCGCTGGGATTGCTCGTTACGGCGCTGGTTTTCGGACTGACGCGGTTGCTGCTGGCCCGGTTCCTCTGGGAAGACGCGGCGCGACTCCGCGGCTTCGCCTTCTGGCTGTTCGCCGTATTCAGCTCGCACTACATCTTCATGTTCCTGGCGCACTGGCTCCTGGGGCACCGCTCGCCCGACGACACGTGGGAGAACCGGGACGTGGTGCGCCCGGCCCTCAGAGGGGCAGCGCTCACACTCGCGGCGGTCTTCTTACTGGCACTGATCTGGCGGGTCGTCATCCGGCGGATCCGGGCCCGGGAGAACGATCCCAACCTCCGCCTCGCCGCTTTTCTGTCGGTCGGGCTGGTGACGGTGCTTGTCCTGATCGGTTCGTTCCGGGTAACGGTCCACGGTACGGCCTACTGCGGGGCGGCCGGCGCCCCGGTCGCGCTGTTGGGCGTGCTGGGGGTGTTGGGGGGGCTGCTGACACTGATCACCAGTTGGAACTACCCGCGCCGGCCGTGGGTGATCGTCGCCACCGTGGGGCCGCTCACCGTCCCGTTCTTCTTCTCCGCGCTCCAGACCGAATACCGCGTGCCGGGGTTGGAGGATTACTACACGGAGAACAAACTGGTCGCGCTGGAGGATTATGAAAAGCTCCGCCCGCACGACCGACTGGGCGGCAACCCGGTGGCGGCGCGGGAGCGGGAGCGGGAACGGGACATTCGGGCAGAGGCCGCCGACGGGCTGGTGACCGACGCGACGGCGCTCGCCGCCGCCCGCCAGCGGATCGGCCCGGACCGGCCGATGATCGTCGTCGCCGTCAGCGGCGGGGCGAGCGCGTCGGCGGTGTACACGGCGGACATCCTGTACACCCTGGAAATGCAGTACCCCGGCTTCATCGACCAGGTGCGCATGATTACCGGGGCGTCGGGGGGGATGCTCGGGGCGGCGTACTTCGTGGCCGAGTTCCGTTCGGGAACACCGCTCGCCGTCGCCCGCGACAAATACCGGGCGGACCCCTCCAAGACCGAAGACTACCGCCGCACGGTGGCCGAAGCCCGCAAGAAGGCGCTCGAAGACTTGAGCCGGGACTTCCTCGGGCCGCTCGTGCAGCGGTGGATCTACCGGGATGTGCCCCTGTACCTGTTGCCCCGCGCGACGACCAACGACCGCGGGCTGGCCCTGGAACAGGCGTGGCGCACCATGCGCGGCTCGGGCGGCCCCGCCACCGCCGCCGGCGTGTTGCACGTCCCGTTCACGGACCTCCGGGCGGACGAGCGGGCCGGGAAGATCCCCTCGCTCATCTTCACCCCGATGATGCTCGAGGACGGGCGCCAGCTCCTCATCAGTAATCTGAACCTGAACTACATGGTGGACTCGGCGATCCTCGACAACGAGTGCGGGTGCGGGAAGGAAGACGGCCCCCCGATGTCGCACACCGCGCTGGAGTTCTACCGGCTGTTCCCCGACGCGGGGCCGACGTTCCGGCTCTCGACGGCGGTGCGGCTGAACGCGTCGTTCCCGTTCTTCAGCCCGGCCGCCGCGCTGCCCACCAAGCCCCGTCGGCATGTCGTCGATGCCGGCTACTTCGACAACTACGGCACCCTGGCCGCGACCAAGTGGATCTACCGCAACGCCGCGCTGGTCCACCGCGGGCCGCGGCGCAAGCCCGAACCCGGCGCCCGGGCCGAGGTCGTGATGCTCCAGATCCACTGCTTCTCGTTCGAGTCGGAGACGAAGGAGTGGGTGCGGAAGGAGGAAAAGGGAATGGGGGTGGCGAAGCCGGCGGCCCTGCACACGCTGGTCGCCCCACTCGCCGGAGCGCTGGCGTCCCGCCGGGCCAACATGATCTACCGCGGGGACGAACGGGTGGACGCCGTCAACCAGTTGCTCGAGAAGAGCGAGTTGCCGCGGTTCGAGCGGGTGCTGATCGAGTGCGAGATCGGCCCGTCGCTCAACTGGGCGCTGACCCCGGACGCGATCCGGTTGCTGCGCCGGGACGTGTGGGCGCAACTGGAAGACCCGGACCAGAAGCGAACGGTGAAGGGGTTAGACGAACTTCTCAAAAACGGCACCCGGCCCGCCCCCGCCCCTCGCGTCGGACCGCACCGCTAACCGGGCACAAGGGCCCGTTCGGACCGCCGGGTCAACCGAAGAAGAAGTGAGATTCCCGGTTCCGAGGGGTACGGTAACAACACCACACGACCGGGGCGGACCCGTCCGCCCCGGTCGTGTGGCGGCCGGCCTTGTTCCGCCCTTACCACCAGGGCCAGGCGAGGGCCAGCCCGACGGCGAAGGCCATCACGAGGGCGAGAATCGCGTACTCCGGCGCGACCGAGCGCGCCCAACCGGGGTCTTCGGCACCGAAGTGTTCCATGGAGGACATTTCGCTCCCTCCGTTTCGGAGTCGCCGGAGCGGCGCACCGCCCGGCAGGATGGGGCGATTCGCACCGGTTTACGGGCACTGACCGGCGTTTGCCGGTATGGGAAGTGAGAGCCCGCCGTTCATCGGTGGTAGTGGCATTGTAGCCGCTCGCGCGGCGGTTCGGAACCTATTTCGCGGCGCGAGCGGGCCAGATGGCCCGCTCGCGTTTGCTTTCGCGCCCTGCGGAATCACCTCAACAACGTCGAGGCCGCCCCGGGCGCGTCACCCGTTCGCCCGGCGTCAGTTGCCGCAGCCGGGCATCAGGAACGCGATCAGTACGATCGGCAGCGGCAGCCCCAGCAGCAGCGCGGCCAGGCCGTAGCGGATCTTCCCCCAGCGGGTGTTGGAGTCGTCGTGCGGGGTCATATTGGTTCTCCGGTTGGAGTGAAAAGGAGGATCGAAACGTTGGCGGCCGTCGGTGACGGTTTCGTGATATTGGAATGCAACCGCCGTGCCGAACGGGACGGACGATGAAGGTTGCGCGAAGATTGGACCGGGCCTTCTAGCCCGACTCCGGCGGGCGAAGTACCTTGTGGGTGGGCGCGACGCGCCCTTCGCTCAAGGCTCAAGGGACCGTGTATGACCTTCTGGAGCGCTATCGGCGATCTCTCCTTCTGGCCGTTCGTCTTCTTCTTCCTGGCCCTGCTCGTCGCGTTCGGGTTCGAGTTCATCAATGGGTTCCACGACACCGCCAACGCGGTCACCACCGTCATCTACACCCGCTCGCTGCCCGCCACCCCGGCCGTCCTCTACTCCGGGTTCCTCAACTTCCTCGGCGTGCTGCTCGGCGGCACCGCGGTCGCCTTCGGCATCGTGAACCTGCTGCCGGTCGATTTGCTCGTCGATTCGCGGTCCGGGGCGGCGCTCGTGATGGTGATGTCGCTCTTGCTCGCCGGCGTCACCTGGAACCTGGGCACGTGGTACATCGGGCTGCCGGTGTCCAGTTCGCACACGCTCATCGGCTCGATCCTCGGCGTCGGGATCGCCAACAGCCTGTGGAACAACACCGGGCTGAGCGGCGTGCGGTGGGACAAGGTCGCGGAGGTCGGGCTGGCGCTGCTGGTGTCGCCGATGGTCGGGTTCGTCCTGTCCGGGGCGCTTCTGCTGTTCTTGAAACTGATTTTCCGCTCGCCGCGGCTGTACACGCCGCCACAGGGCGACGACCGGCCGCCGGCGGCGATCCGCGCGGTGCTCATTGGCACGTGCGGCGGCGTCAGCTTCGCCCACGGCTCCAACGACGGGCAAAAGGGCATGGGCCTCTTGCTGTTGGTGTTGATCGGGTTCTTTCCGCTGCACTACGCCCTGACCGTGAAGGAACCGGAACTCGCCCCGACGGTGCTCGCGGCGGCCGGGGAGCTGCGCCGGGAGTACGCGAAGGCCGGGGTCGAAATCCCGCGGAGCGGTAACCCGAAGGACATGAAGCTCGGCGACCACCTGGACGTGATCGAAACGGAACTGAAGGACCGGGCCACGTTCGACGACCTGCCGCTCGACAAGGACACGCGGTGGGACGTGCGCCAGGCGATCCTGGGCGTGACCCGCGAACTGAAGAAGGCCGAAACGAACGAGAAACTGCCCGCGGAGTTCCGCGACACGCTCTCGAAGCTCCGCAAGAAGAAGTTCCTGCCGGCGGTGGAGTACGTCCCGCTGTGGGTGGTGATCGGGACCGCGTTCGCCCTGGGGGTCGGGACCACGGTCGGCTACAAGCGGATCGTCAAAACGGTGGCCGAGAAGATCGGCAAGCAGCACCTGACCTACGCACAGGGCGCCGCGGCCGAAACCGTGGCGGCGAGTACGATCCTCATCGCCGCGGTGACCGGGCTGCCGGTGAGTACGACACACGTCCTCAACAGCGGCGTGGCCGGGACGATGGCCGCCAACCGCTCCGGCCTCCAGTGGCAGACGGTGGCGAAGATCCTGGGCGCGTGGGTGTTCACGCTCCCCTCGTGCATCCTGCTCGCCGGCGCGCTGTTCGTCCTGGGCCGGTTGGTTGTGGGGTGAGCGGGACAGGAGACAGGAATCAGGAGACAGGAATCAGGAGACAGGAATCAGGAGACAGCGAGGTTTCAGCCCCGGAGGGGCGCGAGATGTTAGCCCAGGGTGGAGCGCCGGCCGAAGGCCGAAGCGCAACCCCGGGAACGCGACCGAAGAAAACCTCAAGCCCCGGAGGGGCGACAGAACCACAGGGTTCCGTCGCCCCTCCGGGGCTTGTTCCTGTTGCGCCTCCGTTTCCCAGGGTTGCGCCGCGTTGCGGCTCCACCCTGGGCTAACATCGGTCGCCCCTCCGGGGCTGAAACCAATGCGCCTCCTGATTCCTGTCTCCTGTCTCCTGTTCCCTGACTCCTGTCTCCTGTTCCCTGATTCCTGATTCCTGATTCCTGATTCCTGTCCGCTACCGGCTCGGCGGCCCCTTGTCCTTGCCCTTGCTCTTGGGTTCCGGGGCCGGTTCGGTCTTGTCGGACTCGCGCCGCGGGAGCAGGTCCGGCAGGTTCGCGACCCGCATCGCGGTCACCGCCATCACCTGGGCGCCCTGGATCAGGTTCGGCTCCTTCGCCTTGTCGAACGTGTCGCTCTGGGTGTGGTGTGTCAACCGGTACTCGTCCGGCTCCTGGTTGCAGGCGAACCCCGGCACCCCGGCCCGGTGGAACGGGAAGTGGTCGGTGCCGCCGCCGATCCCGCCCAGCGTCAGCCCCTTCCAGCCGTCGGTCCCCTTGAAGACCCCCAGTTCCTCTTCCATGATCGCCTTCACGTTCGACCGGCCTTCCAGCCCGAACCCGGTCACCTTCCCGGTGCCGGTGTCGTGAACCAGCGCGACCGAGTGCTTCGGCAGATCCGCCGCGTACTTCTCCACGTACTTCCGCGACCCGTGCAGCCCCTGCTCCTCGCCGCTGAACAGGCAGAACCGGATCGTCCGCTTCGGGGGCGTCCCGGCCTTCGCCATCCCGGCGATCACCCGGGCCGTTTCCAGCACCACGCAACTGCCGGTGCCGTTGTCGGTCGTGCCGGTGGCCAGCTCCCACGAGTCGAGGTGCGCACCGACCACAACGATTTCGTCGGGCTTCTCGCTCCCGCGGACCTCGCCGATCGTGTTGTAAACGGTGATCGGGCCGGAGATGAACTTGTTCGACACCTCCACCTCGACGCGGGTCGGCTCGTCGGCCCGCGACGCCAGCCGCCACAGCATGGCGTAGTGTTCGTGGGCCATGAACAGCCGCGCGATGCCCTTTTCGGCCTCCGCCCGGTCGGCGCCCCACCCGCCGGTGGTGACCAATAGGCCGTGCGGCTTGCGCGAGTCGGTGAGGATGGCCGCGGCGCCCTCGGCCTTGAGGAACTCCATCAGTTCGGCCTGGAACGGGTCGCGGAACCCGCCGAACCCGCCGCCGCCCTTCTTGGGCTGCTCCTTCTTCTCGTCCTTCTTGTCGGGTTGCTTCTCGTCCTTCGCCGGCGGTTGTTCGCACGAATCATCGCCCTTCTTCTGTTCTTCCTTCTTCTCCTCGGTCTTCGGGTCGGCCTTCGGGGGGTCTTTCTTACCGCCCCCGCCGATGGGCGAGGGGTTCGCGTCCAGGACCGGGGCGACCTTGGCCGGTTCCTGGCGCATGATGACCGCGTTCTTCAGTTTGCCCTTGTACGCTTCCAGATCCTTCTTCGTGCGGGCCGTGAGGATGACGACATCGCCGGTCACCTTGCCCTTGGTGCCAGGCGCCCAGCCGGCGGAGGCGACCAGCAGGCTCAGCCCGCCGTTGGGCTCGACGAGTTTCATGGTGGCGGTCCCGCGCTCCCACCCGTAAGGAATCTCCCACGGCTCCAGCCGCACGTTCACCAGCCCGTAGGACTTCATCTTCTCCGCGGTCCACTTGTTCGCTTTTTCGAGGTTCGCCGACCCGGTGAGCCGCCCGCCGATCTTGTCGGAGAGGTACTCCAGGTTCTTCATGATCTCCGACTTCGCCTTGATCTCGGCCATGAGGGCCTTGTCGAGGTCGGCCGGGGCCAGCCGCGGGGGGTCGGCCGCGGGGGTGCGGTTGGCGAGGAGCAAGCACAGCCCGCCGATCGCGGCGGAGAGTGCGAGGCGAGAGAGCGCACGGGGCAGCATCTGAGGAACCTCCACGAACATTTCAATAAGGGAACGCGCGAGTTGAGAGGTGCGGGTATTGTGTCCGGGCGTCGGAGCGGAAACAATAGGCTGTCCGATGAGTAACTCATTAGAAACGGAGGGCCGGGCGATGACATCCGTGTTGATCGCGGTGGCGCTGGCGGCAGCGAACCCGGTGCCGAAGGACGAGAAGGCCGACCGCGAGTTCCGCGAGAAGGTGGACGCGGCCCGCGAGAAGGCGGTGGGGTTCCTCAAGAAACAGCAGGGCAAGGACGGGAGCTGGGAGTCGTTGGCTCTGGAGAGTATCGCCGGCCTCAAAGGCGGGACGACGGCGCTCGTCACGCTCTCCCTCCTCGAAGCGGGCACGCCGGCAAACGACCCGGCCGTTACGAAGGCGGTCGAGTACCTGCTCGCGCTCAATCCGGACAAGACCTACGTCGTCAGCCTTCACATGCAGGTCCTCGCGCGCGTCGATGCGAAGACGCACGTGGGGGTGATTCAGGCGAACGCCGACTGGCTGATGCAGAAGGCGATTCGGAAGGAGAAGAAACTGCTGGGCTGGAGCTACCCCGGCAACGACATTGCGGACAACTCCAACACGCACTTCGCGATCATGGGGCTGCACGCCGCGGCGCAGGCCGGGGCGAAGGTGGACCCCGAAATCTGGAAGCAGGTCCGCGATTACTACGCCGCCACACAACTCGCGGACGGCGGGTGGAGGTACCACAACGCCGGCGGCGATCACGTCAGCCACCACATGACCGTGGCGGCCCTTCTGGGGCTAACGATCGCGACCAAGTACGACAAGCAGGCGAAGGGGCCGGACCCGGCGTTCGAGAAGGGGATGAAGGCTCTGCTCGGCGGCAAACTGGGCGAGTTCGGTGACGGAAAGAGCCGGTTCGTCTCGTGGATGACGACCGCGGAACTGGGCCGCGCGCTGGGGACGACCGAGTTCACCTCCGGCAAGCTGGCGAAGGCGTGGTACCGCGAGGGCGCCGAGAAAATGGTGAAACTCCAGGAGAAGGACGGCTCGCTGAAATACCCGGAGAACCACAAAGGCGGTATCGACGCGGGACAACCGGTCATCAGCACCGCGGCCGGGCTGTACCTCCTCGGCCCGCCGCCGGCGAAGAAATAGACACGGAGACACGGAGGTGGAAGACAAGGAGAGAAAGCACAGTCTCTCCATGTCTCCCATCTCCGTGTCTCCGTGTCTCCGTGTCTCCGTGTCTCCGTGCCTTCCGAGGGGGCCGGGGGGTGGGGTTGCTTCACGACGGTCACGCGTTGTAGGCCTTGCTGGTGGTGCTGCCGCCGCGGCCGGTCCAGTTGGTGTGGAA
>CAZBXY010000277.1:0-10597 GCA_964495365.1 uncultured Frigoriglobus sp.
TGTCCCCTGCCGCCGCACGGTGATCGATGTCCGTACCCTCCTCGGTCGAAGAACTGCTCCAACTGATCCGCAAGAGCGGGATGGTTGAGGAGCAGAAACTCGGCGCGTACCTCCAAAGGCGCCAACTGACCCGCGGGATGCCGGACGACCCGCGCGTGTTCGCCGACGAACTGGTTCACGACGGGATCATCACGTACTTCCAGTCCGAACAGTTCCTGCTGGGCAAGTGGCGCGGGTTCACGATCGGCAAGTTCAAGCTCCTGGAGCGGATCGGGGTCGGCGGGATGGGGCAGGTGTTCCTGTGCGAACACATGTTCATGCGGCGCCGGGTCGCGGTGAAGGTGCTGCCGCCGGCGAAGGCCGACCAGCCGGCCGCGCTGGGCCGGTTCTACCGCGAGGCCCGGGCCGCCGGCGGCCTTGACCACTCGAACATCGTCCGCACCCACGACATCGACCAGGACGGCAACCTCCACTTCATCGTGATGGACTACGTGGACGGGCCGAACCTCCTGGACGTGGTGAAGAAGTTCGGGCCGATGGACATCAACCGGGCGGTCAGCTACATCCGCCAGACCGCCGCGGGCCTCGACTACGCCTTCCGCAACCACCTGATCCACCGCGACATCAAGCCCGGCAACGTGCTGATCGACCGCAAGGGCGTTGCTCGAATCCTCGACATGGGTCTGGCCCGGTTCATCAACGACCACGGCGACCAGCTCACCATCAAGTACGATGACAAGATCGTGCTGGGCACGGCGGATTACGTGGCCCCGGAGCAGGTCGCCAACAGTCACGCGGTCGATATTCGGGCGGACATTTACGCCCTGGGCGCGACTTTCTACTTCCTGCTGGCCGGGCACCCGCCGTTCCCGACCGGCACCGTGTCGCAGAAGCTCCTGTGGCACCGCACGAAAGACCCGACCCCGATCCGCCAGATCCGACCGGAGGTGCCCGAAGGGCTGGCCGTTATCATCGGCAAGATGATGGCGAAAGACCCGAAGGCGCGGTACCAGACGCCCGCCCAGGTGGTCGCGGACCTCGACCCGTACCTGACCGGTCCGGTTCCGCTGCCGACGGCCGAGGAAATGCCGCTGCTCAGCCCGGCCGCGACGGAAGGCACGGTTCCCAACGAGGCCGAGATCCTGCCGATGGCCGAACCGGTTCCGGCGCTGGCCGCGGTGGGCGGGTCACCGAAATCGAACCCGGCCGCGGCACCGGTGTTTGCCGCTCCGGCGGCGAGTCCGTTCGGGGCGCCGACCGGGTCGCCCTGGGGTTCCTCGCCGGCCGTTCCGCGCCAGAGCGCCCAGCCCGCGCCGTACAAGCCGTTGTCGCGGGCCGCGCTGGCCCCGCTCCCCGCCCCGCTCCCGCCGCCGCAAATGGCCGTGGAAACCGCTTCCGGCCCGCGACACACGCCGGCGAAGCGATCGAACCCGTTCCTCGCGACGAACCCGTTCGCCGGGGAAGCGACCCCCGCACCGGCGCCCGTGCCCAAGAAGATGTCGTGGGCGCTGGTGGTGGTCGTGATCGTGTGCATGACGGTTCTGGGCGTTTGCCTCGCCAAGTTCATGCAGTGAAACGAGTTAGAGTCTTTCGAGGCCGACGGCCGGCGTCCCCAGATGGGCGCCGGCCGTCGGTTTTTCCGGTTTTGCGGGCTGGAAAAATCGAATTGGATTGAAGGGTTGCGCCGGGAGTGCCGATAGTGGAGGTACGGCTCGCCGGGCGGCTGACCGCGTGGGGGACGCGGGACGGTTGTCGGCGGGGCAGGGACGCTCATCAGCGCACGGAGGCTCGGACATGGTCCGCAAGCTCGTCTTCCGCAAACTCATCCTCGGGTTGATCGCGGCCCTGGCGCTGACGGCCAACAGCGGGTGCCTCCTCAACCAGTATTCGAGCGACCCAAACGAGCGCATGCAGCAGTTGCTGTATCAATCGGAAGACCTCCGCCAGATCAAGAACGAGTGGCGCCGGTTCTGGTTCAACGACCAGCCGAGCCACCTGACGCCGGAGCGCATCCACGGCGGCATTTACTAGCAAGTGGATAGTGTGCAGTGAGCAGTGGGCAGAGAAGACAAGAGCGTGGGGACGCTGCCTGTCTTTTCTGCCCACTGCCCACTGCACACTACCGCGGCTCCGACGCGGTCCGCAGTCCGTCGCCGCTGACGCGGATGCCCAGCGTCGGCGGTTTGCTCGCGTTCACCACCTTCACCAGCACTTCGTTCCATCCTTCCTTCAGGTCCACCTCCAGCGCCAGGGCCGGCTTTGCGGTCGTGCCGTTCACCCACACGCGCCACGGGTTCTCGCCGTCGATGGCCACGGTCGCCGTCTGCTTCTTCGGGGCGTACACGTAGGTCCGCACGTACACAACGGACCGGTTGCGGTTGGAAAACACCGGCTTCAGGTCGAACTTCCCGTTCGACTCGGCCGCGATCGGCTTCCACGTGTCGGAATCGATCGGGTCGGGCTTCGTCGCGCCCAGGTCGGTGAAGGCCCCCGGCGGGTCCACGGCGCTCGCGTCCACCACCAGCCCGCGGAGCGACTCCTGCCCGCTCTTGCTCTTGAGGAACGCCAGGAGGTCGATGAACTGCTCGTAAGTGATCTGCGACACCACGTTGTCCGGCATCAGCGACAGCTTTGAAGGCGTCAGCGATTCGATCTCGTCTTTGGCAACGCGGATGTCGCGGCCCTCGGCGTCGCGAATCACCACTTCCTTCGCGTCGTCCTTCACCTTCAGGCCCGTGTACACCTTGCTATCGACGGTCGTCAGCCGGTACGACTGGAACCCTTCCTTGATCTCCTTGCTCGGATCGACGATCGTTTCCAGGATCTTCTCGACGGTCATCGTCTCCCACAGTTTGGTGAGGTCGGGCCCGACTGCGCCGCCGACGCCCTCCATCCGGTGGCACTTCGCGCACGCGAGCAGCTTGGTGTTCAGGTACAGCTCCTTGCCCCTCACCGGGTTGCCCTTTGCCGCGACCTCGGCGCGGATCTTGTCCACCTGACTCGGTTCGAGCGAGAGCAACAGCCCGCCGCGGAGAACTTCCGCCCGCAACTTGGCGAACGCCGGGTCGTCGGCAAACTTGTTGATCGCCTCGTTCACCTGCGGGAAGAAGTCGCGGGGCAGCTTCTTCGCGACGTACCGCTCCGCGATCAGCTTCGCCCCGGGCTTGGTCGCCGCCAGCACCGCGACGGCCTCCGCCAGGAACGCCCGGTCGGGCTGGTCGAGTGCCTTTTCGGCCGTGGCCCGCGCCGAGGCGATGTCGAGCGCCGCGAGCGTGCGGAGCGCCTCGGCCTTCAGCACCGACGGGTGCGGCCCGTCGAGGAGCGTCTTGATCGGCTCGATCGCCTGCTTCGCCCCCAGAACGCGGAGCGCCTTCACCGCCGCGACGCGCTCGACCTGCGTGCGCTTCGTGTCGGTGATGAACTCGATGAGTCGGGGTGCTGCCGCCGCGATCCGGGCGGACTCGATCGCGATGATCGCCGAAATGCGGGTCGGCTCGTCCGGTCGGTTGAGCAGGTTGAGGACGAGCGCCGTTGCCTTCGGGGCGACCGCGTCGCCGCTGGCGGCGAACACATCGACCGCGGCGAGTAGCACGTTCACCGACTCGTCGGGCCGCTTCGCGAGGTAGTCGGCGAGCGGGTCGAGCGAGATCGGTGGGTCGGTCTGGTAGTTCGTGTATGACCGAACCAATGCCTCGCGTTCGTCCGCGGTGACGTGCGGGTTCATGAGCAGTTCCGGGAGCGCGTCGGCGCCCGGTTTGGTACGGAGCGCGAGGAACACATCGACCGCCAGATCCTTGTCCTTGTCGTTCCCGGATTGCGTCAGCGTGAGGAGTGCATCGATGCCGGGTTTGCCCAGGTGCTCGATCCCGCGCACGTACGCGTCCCGAAGGTACGGGTCGGCCGCGGCGTCGTGCCGCAGCGCGCTCACAAGAATCTCGCCGGACCCGTCGTGTCCCAGGCGCCCGATGCCGAGCGCTGCGGCACGCCGAACGGCCGGGTTGTGGTCCCGGAGCGCCTTCACGAGCGTGTCCGAAACGCGATCGTCCTTCGGCCTGGCGTTGTAGGCGAGTGCGTCCACCGCGAGCCGCCGCACGTCGGCCGATTCGTCCTGAATGAGAAGCCGGAACAGGTCTTCCACGTCCTGGTTCCAGTTCGCGGCGAGGACACCGATCGCGACGATGCGCGCCGGGCCGTCGAGCGTGCCGGAAACGAATTTCTTCAACACCAGATCGCGCGCCTTCGCCCCGCGCTTCACCAGCTCCTTGCGAGCTTCCACACGGTCGGTGAGGTCGGGCGCCGCGAGCGTCGCGAGCAACTCTTCGTCGCTCTGGCGCTTGATCTTGGCCCAGCTATCCATCCCGCGGCGGGGCAGGGCGGGGCTGTCCTTCGTGCCGGTCCACGTGATGCGGTAGACGCGGCCGTTCACGCCGTCGCCACTCAACTTGCCGGCGCCGCCGGAGTCGGTGGCCCAGTCGCAGACGTAGATCGCCCCGTCCGGCCCGGTCACCATCTGGTTGGGCCGGAACAGCGGGTTCGCACTCTTCATGAACTCGAACTCGTGCGTGATCTTGAAGGTGCTGCCGTCGGCTGCGATCTTGTACGCTCGGACGAGTTTCCGGTACACGTCGGGATAGAACGCCAGCCCGCGGTAGTGTTCGGGCAACTTGGTGTCGTGGTAGATGAGCAATCCCGCCGGCGACCCGCGCCCGGTCTTGATCATCGGCGCCACCTTGCCCGGCCGCTCGCCCGCGACCGCGCCGCGCACGAAGTCGGTCTGACAGCACCGCGCGCCGAGCCGCAACCGCCAGCCGAAGTCCGAGCCTTCGGCGACGTGCATGATCCGGCAGCCCTGGAACTTGCTGCCGTCCTCCTGGTCGTTGTCGGTGTGGAACAGGTTGAACTTGTCGTCGTAAGCGATGTCGCGGTACGGGTTGCGATAGCCGAGCGAGTACGTTTCCATCTTCGAGCCGTCCGGCCGGCAGCGGAACACCGCCCCGGTGCGCAGAACCGTCGCGCGACTGCCGTCCGAACCTTCCACGAAGTTGTCGTCGTCACCGCTCGTGAGGTAGAGCAATCCGTCGTTGCCGATCGTCAGACCGGAAACCTGGTGGTGGTGGAACCCGCAGAACCCCTGCGCGACGATCTCGCGCACGTCCCACGGCCCGTTCGGCCGCGACTGCTTCCACCTGCGCACCGTCCCGCGCCCGGTCATGTACAGGTAGCCCTCGTGGTAAATGATGCTCGACGGCAGTTCTTCGGAGATGATCGTCTCGGGCTTGTTGAACTTCCCGGTGCCCGCGTTGTACCGGAACACCTTCACGAGGTCGGTCGTGAACTTCTTCATCGTCGCGACCTGCTTGGTCGTGCCGTCCTTGTAGCGGAAGGTCTCCTTCACCTCGAACCAGCGGTCGCCGGTCACCGGGTCCGGGCGCCACTCCATCACGTAGAGGTTGCCGTCGGGGTCGAACGTCATCCCGACGGGATTGATGGTGTCCGGCGCGTCGATCACGATCTCCGCCTTGAACCCTTCGGGCAGCAGGATGCCCTTGAGCTTCGGGTCGAACTGCCCCTGATCGACGTGCTTGATGGGGAACGGTTCGGGTTTGGTCGCGGTCTGGTTCGGCGCGAACTCCGCCGGCGGGGGCGGGATCGGCGCGGCGCTCGCCTCCGGCGCGCGGGGCGTCAGCCCCAGGTGGCAGAGCAGCAGAACGCAGATCAACGAGCTGATGGAGAGGGTGCGCATACCAGGAGGGTCTCCGCGAGGGGCAGCGGGCGGAAATCGGGAAGGATGGGTAAAGATTACTGCGCGAAGGGACCGGTGAGGAAGCCGAATCCGTGCGAAGGTGGTCCGCGGGTGCCGAACGAAGCGGTTGGATCGGTTATCGCGCCGAGGGTTCCGTTGCGGGTGCGAACTCCGGCGGCCGATCGCGTGTCTTGCCAGTGCAGAACGGGTGTGTAAAGTGAAGAAACCCCTGGCGGGGTAGCTCAGAGGTTAGAGCACTCGCTTCATAAGCGAGGTGTCGTGGGTTCAATTCCCACCCCCGCTACTAAAACCAAGAAAAATAAGCATTTCTGAACGCGGTGAGGTATCCAGCCCTCACCAGTTTTCTGGAATCGTTCCAGGGTATTCCGCTTCTCGTCACGAAACCAACTCCGGCACTCGGTCGGCGAATGACTCGCCCAGAAGCCGATCGGGGCGCAACAGACGTTTGACCCCGCCGGGCCGTCGGTTTACCATTCCGGGATAAACATGGCCGCGTTCGTCGAACGGTGAAACACACGTTCCGATTCGCGGTTCCATTTCGCGCCACCCGGCGCGCCCGACTCCCACACGCCCCGGAGCCGTCATGAGCTGGCCGCTGTCGCACGAGTTCAACGAGGCCGTTCAGAACCCGTCGGTGGTGTTCTCCGACCCGGACCTCAAGGGTGGCGAAACGGTGGTCGGGGCCACCGGGCTGCCGTTGCCGCGGTCGGGGAACTTCGCCGACGTCTATCAGCTGCGCGGGGCCGACGGGCGCGAGTGGGCCGTCAAGTGCTTCACCCGACCCGTCACCGGGCTGGCCGAACGATACGCCCACGTGAGCGCCGCCCTGGCGAAAGCCGACCTCCCGTTCGGGGTCCGGTTCACGTTCCTGGCCGAAGGAATCCGGGTGGGTGGGGCGTGGCGCCCGGTCGTGAAGATGGAGTGGGTCGAGGGGTTATTGCTCAACCAGATTCTCCGCGAGAACGCCGGTTCGGCGAAGGTGCTGTCGGCGCTGGGTCAGATGTGGGTGAAGCTGTGCAAGCGGCTGCGGGAGGTCAGTATCGCGCACGCGGACCTGCAACACGGCAACGTGATGCTCGTGCCCGGGTCGCGGGCCGGGGCCTACGGGCTGAAGCTGATCGACTACGACGGCATGTGGGTGCCCGCGCTCGCCAACACGCCGTCGGGTGAGGTCGGGCACCCCTCGTATCAGCACCCGATGCGCGCCGCCAACCGCACCTATTCCCCGGACGTGGACCGGTTCCCGCACCTCGTCGTGGCCACCGCGCTGCGCGGGCTGCTGGTGGGCGGCCCGTCCTTGTGGGAGAAGTACGACAACGGCGACAATCTGCTCTTCACTGAGACCGATTACAAGAACCCGTCCGGCTCCGCGGTGATGAAGGAACTGTGGCAGACGGGCGACGCCGCGGTTCAGGCGCTGGTCGGCCGGCTGGCGATCATGTGCGGCAAGCCGATCCCGCAAACTCCGTGGCTCGACCAGTTCGCTCCCGAAGGTGACCCCACCCCGCTTGACGACGCCACCCGGCGCCGGGCCGCCGACGCGCTCGGTATCGCGCTGCCCGTTCCCGTCCCGCTGCCGCCGGAACCGGCGGTCGAGGCCGCTCCCGGGCCGGGGTTCACGGTCGAACTGGAACTGGAACCGCCACCCGAACCGGTGCCGCCGGCGGTCGAATCCGCGTTCGTCTACGAGGAAGAGGTCGTTGTCCGGCGCGCCGAGGACCGCCCCGCGAAGCAGTCGAAGCGCCAGGAGCGCCGGGGGTATCAGGACGCACAGCCAGCTCGCGGGCGCACGCTGTTGCTCGTGGGCGGCGGTCTGGTGCTGTTGATCGGGGGCATCGTTGCCGGAGTGATGATCGCGGGCGGCAACAAGAACTCGCCAGAAACGGTTCAGAAAAAGGTCGACGAACCGAAGGACGCCGGGCCGAAGGACACCGGACCGCAGGACACCGGGCCACAAGACACCGGCGCGAAGGAACCGGTTGAGGGACCGAAGCCGAAGGACAAGGGGGCGGCGGTCGTTCCGAAGCCGAAGGACAAGGGCACCGATCCCGTTATTCCGAAACCGAAGGACACCGGGTCGGCTCCCGTGACTCCTGTGCCGCCCGTGTTGGGGACGATCACACCGACCGCGCGGGATCTGAAGTGGAAGGTGGATTTGCCCAACTCCGATTTTCTCGGCTCGCCGGTCGTCAGTCGGGACGGGCGGACGGTCGCGATCCCGCACACGGCCAAAGGGGAAGTCGTCATCCTCGACACGGAGACCGGCGAGCGACTGGCGAGTCCGCCGGACCACTTCGACGGCACCGGGCGCGTGGTGCCGCTCGACGGCGGGCGGTTCGCTCCCGGGGTGCTTCGCGGCGACACGGTTCCGGTGTGGGATCCGCGCGAAGGGAAGGTCGTTCAGAACCTTCCGGCCGCGGGGCTGGCGCCCGGCGGGTTGGTGTTCGTCTCCCCGACCGGCAAGTACCTCGCCGTGACGACCAACGCGCCGGACGGCAAGGACACACTCACGGTGAAGAGTACCAGCCCGGAGAAGGAGATTCTGAACCTGAAGTGGCAACGTGGGGCGGTTCACTTCACCGACGACGAGTCGAAGGTGCTGGTCGCCGACTCGGCCGCCGGTCGGTGTCGGTGGTACGCGCTGCCGCTGGGGAGTCTAATTAACGGCTGGGTGGTAAACAAGCAGGCGATCAGTTGGGCGCCGGATTCGGGAGTGAAGGCGGTGTCCGGCGACGGCTCGATGATGTCGACCTGGGCTTTGACGGAAGACAAAAAAAAGGCCATTTTCCTCCTCGGTGGAAACGGTCAGTTGCACGGCAGTGCGCCGGTTCTGGACCTGCTCCAAGTGCCGTCGTTCAGCCGCGACGGCCAGCGCGTGCTGCATCAGGTGCCCGGGCCCGAACATGACTGGCTGATCGTGTATGAGCCGATTTCAGCGCGGCGGGTCGCCGAATACACCCCGCCGAGCGGGTTCCGAAGGCTGCGCCCGGTGCTGTTGCCCGACGGTCGCGCGTACGTCGCGGTCGTGGCCAACGGCGACCGGCGGGCGGTGGTGCGGTGTGAAATCGACCCGCCGGCGGTGGCGGCCAAACCGCCCGACCCGGTGCCGCTCGCGCCCAAGTTGCCCGATCCGGTGATCCTCGGGCATCAGACCGACCCGGCCTTCAAGGATCTCGCCCCCGCGGGCGGGCACCTGATCGGCCTGGAGATCGGTCTGGGGAAGTTCGGGACCAACGACGTGGTTCACGCACTCCGCCCGCTCTATCGCACCGGGGACAAGGAAACGAAGGGCGAGCGGCACGGGCCGAACCTCGCGCGGGTCACCGTCGTCAAGGCGAAGAACGGGTACGCGGTCGGGACGGTCACCGTCAAGGCCGGGGCCGGCCTGGACGGGATGTCGGTCACGTTCATGAAGGTGGTCGATGGCAAACTCGACCCGAGCGACGCCTACGAGAGCGACTGGGTCGGGGGGAAGGGCGGGAACCCGCCGGTGAAACTCGGCGGCGACGGTTCGCCGGTCGTGGGCATCGTCGGCCGCACGAACAAAAACGGGACCAACGGGTTCGGGGTGCTGCTGAAAGGGCAGGAAACGTTCGAGGTCGGCGGGGCCGCCGCGGCGCCCCCACCGCCCGCGCCCGGCGAGTTGACCCTCCGGTGGTCGGTTCCGGTGAAGGAGAAGCCCCGGGGCGGGGCACGCTTCGATCGGGACGGGCAGACGGTTGCCGTCGTTTACGGCGACGTCCCTTGGTCCGTCGAGGCGCTCAACACCCGGGACGGCAAGCCGGTCCGCGAACTGCCGAACCTGAAGGGCAACTACTACTCCCCGTTGCCGATGGACAAGGGCAAGTTCGCGTACTGGAGCGACTTCGGACGGGAGATTGTGGTCTGGGATCCCGCGACTGGTAAGTCGGTCTCCCGTCAGTACCCGCAAGCCGGCGGGGCAACCCCCTCCGTCTCCGTCGCACCCAACGGGCGGTACGCGCTCTTCGGCGCCCGGGATCCCGGCCGAGGGGAGATACCCGAAACCCAGTTCCGGGTGATCGATCTGACCACCGGGGCCGAACTATTCTCGAAGACCTGGAGAGTCGGCTCGGCCCTGTTCACCTCAGACTCGGCCCGCGTCTTGGTGGTGGACGACACGGCCACGTTCCGCTGGTTCAAACTCCCGAGAGGGGAACCGGACGGGAGTTGGTCGTTCGATCTGAAGTCGAACGGGTTCAACGGGCGCACCGTGTCCGTTTCGGGCAACGGCGCGCTCGTCCTCTATGAGGGCGCCCCCCCCGGGAAGGAGCAGACGTACCACCTGTTGAACGGGAAGACCGGCGAAATCATTCACTCGCTCCCGGCCAAGCGGTACGTCTACCACGGGAGCGCCTCCGACGACGGCCAGTTCGTGGCACTCATCCGCAACGACGGGTTCGGAACCGGTCACTCGGTTGAGGTGGTGAACCGGCGCGGCGAAGTCGTCGCCAGCGTTCTCGTACCGGGGGCGGGACAGCCGGGGGCGGTGTACATCTCCTTCGGTTGGAAGGGGCAGTCCCTCCTGATCGCCGGACGCGACGCGCAGAAACTGAACGTCTACGAGTTGGGGGTACCTGCGCCCAAGTAGCGCGAGCCGCGGGAAATGTTAAACTGGGTCGAGTTTCCACGTGGCAAGTTTGGGCGGATTGGGCGATTTTCAAGCGGTTTTGGCCGACGGGTGCGGTTCGGGCGCGTACCCGCCGCGCAGGGCGCGCACCGTCAGTTTCGGCGTTAGCACATCGACCGTGCGCCCGCGCGGCCGTTGGAAACGGTCCGCGTACCCGCCGGCCGACCACACGAGCAATTCGTCGC
>CAZBXY010000278.1:0-10477 GCA_964495365.1 uncultured Frigoriglobus sp.
CCGTCGTCGTCGCCTGCCCGATGTCCGACGAACAGCACGCCCTCCAGCGCGAGCTGGTGGAACGCTACGAGCGGTTGCGGTCACAAAAGGTGGACCCGCGCGAGGACAACGCACTGAACATCACCACCGACGGCCGCAAGCTCGCCACCGACGCCCGGATGCTCTCGCCAACGGCCCCGGACTTCGCGGACTCGAAGGTCAACAGGCTCGTGGAAACCGTCGCGGCCATCTGGGACCGCACAAGGAGCGACCGCGGCACACAACTGGTCTTCTTCGACATCGGCGTTCACCCGACGCCCTGGGGCTACTCAGCCCGCGACGACATCGTGACCAAGCTGGTCGGCCGTGGCATCCCCCGCGAGCAGATCGCGGCGGTCGGCGACGCCGACTCGGACGCGAAAAAGCAGGTGCTGTTCGAGCAGGTCCGAAACGGGCAGGTGAGGGTGCTGCTCGGCAGCACGATGAAGATGGGGACCGGCACCAACGTGCAGAAGCGACTGGCGGCCCTGCACCACCTGGACGCGCCCTGGAAGCCGGCCGAGGTCGAGCAGCGAGAGGGCCGCATCCTCCGGCAGGGAAACCAGAACAAGGAAGTCGCCGTCTACCGCTACGTCACGGAAGGAAGTTTCGACGCCTACATGTGGCAGGCGCTGGAAACCAAAGCGCGGTTCATCACGCAGGTCATGACGGGCGACACGGCGGCCCGCCGCGCCGAGGACATCGGGGGCCAGGAACTCTCCTACGCTGAGGTCAAGGCGATCGCGTCGGGCAACCCCGCCGTGTTGACACTGGCTCAAGCCGATGCGGAATTGCAGCGGTTGACGCTGCTGAAGAAGAACCACCTGGACGAGCAGTTTGTAGCTCGCCGACACGTCCGAAACTTGCCGACCACCATCACCAGCCTGACCGAGCGGTTGGCCAACCTCACGGCGGACCAAGCCACGGCAACGGCCCATGTCGGCGACCCGGTGACGGTCGGGAATCGTGTCTGTTCACCGGACAAAGCCCTGGCCGCGCTGGATCGCCTGCTCGACACGTTGCCGTTCAACGTCCGCGAACTCCGTCGCGTACCGCTCGGCGTCTACCGTGGCCTGCATTTCGGCGTGGTTCTGCACCCGCACTTCCCGCCGGACGTGTATCTGGAGGGGGCGACCACACGCCGATCGATGCTCTCCAAAGAACATCAGGGGCCACGAGCCGTTCTGAACGCCGCGGAGCGGCTTGCGAGTTCCTACGGCTCAGAGTGCGAGCGGGTTCAGGAAGACCTCACCATCGCCGAATCGCAACTCCGCGACTACCAGACCCGACTCGGTAAGCCCTTCCTCCAAGACGCCTACCTCTCGGAGTTGACCTCGCTGCGGGACGAACTGAAGATTCGACTTTCCGGTTTCAGTGCAAACGCTAACTCGGAATCGGAATTCGATACCCCGGCACTCGCCAGACGAATCAAGGTACTCATCGAGAGCCAAACCACCACCGCGGCGGCCGAGCGTCTCGGCCGCCGTCACGTCTCCGCCGAAGAGCCGATCACACTGCGCATCCGGCACCGGTCGGAAAAGGTATCGGCAACTGCCGCAACCCTCTGTCAGCATTGAAGCGACTCATAATCTCAAGGAATCTCGGTGGACTGCCGACGCCTCCTGTGGACGCTTGAATCGCCTTCCTAAGGAGTGCAATGGAGAAGGAAAAGAATCCCGGCAGAAACCCAACGGACTTACCGAAAGCCGCCCTCGACTGGAATCCGTGGATTCCGCGCGAAGTGGAGATTGATGGGATCGTATGGCAAGCCCTTGGCAAGGGGGTTCGGCTCGCGGTCTACACGAACGGAACGGAGGTCTTGAAGATCCCGCTCACCGCCAGCCAATTGCGTGATGATTGGCGGTCGAGCGACGGTGCCCAAGGCACGCTCCGCGGAGCAGCGGACTGGGAACAAAACACCCGAGCCCACATCCGCGAGGTGCGTGACCGCCTGATGAGCGGCCGGTTGCCGTCTACGTTTCTCGCGTCTCCCATGATCCAGAGAAATGACTGGATATTCCAGAAAGTGCTCACCCCGTTGGAATCGCTTTTCTATTCATCCGACGGTGCACGGACCCGTGACCTCATTGACGGCTGTATCGAGTGCATTCATGCGGGCATCCGCTACGGGGTTATGTGCCGCTTCTTCGCCTTGCCTGTTGATTTCGCGCTGAACCCGCCTGGTCACATCGTCATGATGGGATTGGGCCAACTCACGTTCGACCCTGTGACCGCAGCGAACTGGATCAAGCGAAAGCCGTGGCGTACCGAAGCCTCGGGTCTCTACATGTTGCCTGAGTCCGCCCGCGAGTACTTTCTCGATCGGATGGAGCGTGCGTTCACAGAAGCCCGCCTGACTCAAGAATGGGGCCGACATTTTGATATGTCCAGCGACATGGAGAGAAACACACCATCCACGAGGACAGCATTGCTCCTCCGCTGAGGAATTGAGTACTGCACACATCCACAATCGTGCCGAGAACTCGTCGGACACGGCGTTCGAGGGCGAAGGAGGCGACCCGGCGGGTCGGTTCGGGGCATGAGAATAAAGGTGACGACCGACCTCGACGGTGAACCGATGACCGGCGGCTCGAACAACTCGTATGTCAAAATCGCGTTCGTCGCACAGACGTTGCCGTGCCTGCGGGGCGTGCCCGGCGTCGCACCCTGGAATGCCGTGGCGTTGGACGCCTGGGCGACACGATCGAGGCCAAGACCGAGTCCGGAACAACACTATGCCGTGCAGTTCCTTCTGTCCGTCTGGGACTCGCAATCCGAGTGGCGTTCGGGCTGCTTCGACATCATGAGTGCGCTTCGCGTCTGGGACCACCAGCACCGGGAAGCCTTCCTCAGTTGGGCGCGCAACCCCTGGTGGATCTGAAGTCGGTTGCGGGTCTCGACGGCCCGCCGTGACGACGGCGAAGCCGTCTGTTCCCTCCATAGCGTCCCCGATGCCCGATAAGTTTACTTATCGGTCGCTCGGTCACACTTCTATTCATTCCCGACGAGCGAACCAGCACTTGCCGGGCCTTCCTGCCAAGAGCGTTGGCGTCCTGCCAACGGGATTTTCGAGGCATGGCTCCGGTGTTCGATGGACGAGTGACCGGCATGGGAGAATCGAGATTGACGATGTTTGTGCGGCACACCGTCCAAGCCGAGAACCTTCCCGAAAAAAGCGAAAACCCCGGACACACACAAGGTGCGCCGGGGTCTCACAGCGTCCATCGACGCACCATCGGCTCGGTTATCCCTCGGTCAGGTTGCGTCCCCGCAGAGCCTGCCTCCGTTTCACCGAGCTACTCCGATCGTAAACCAGTTTGGCACGTTACTCAAATCGGCATGGGCAAGCTACCGCACGAAATGCGGCCTTATTTGGGCGGTATCGCGCCGTTTTGGCGCTCAAGCTTCGCATTGATTGTCAGCAACCGGGCGAGAGCCGAAGCGTAACCCCGCGCGTCGTCGATGGCCCGGTGGGAATGGAGGTGGCCGCCGAACCACTCTTCCGGCCAGTTGCGACGGTGTGCAGTCTGAAAATCCCAGCCCGTGGTGGCGTGGGCGTAGGTGAGAAGATCGAACGGATTCAGCTTGAACTTGCGTTCGCCGACAAAGGTCATCAGATACCAAAAGACCCACATGAAGTCGAACCACGACGGGTGCGCCACGAAGAGCTTTTCACCGGGAAGCCCGTCCAGCCACTCGCCGTACTCCTTCATCACTTCGGCCGGGTCGCGTTGATTCTGCTGGCAGTAGGCCCACGCCTCCGGTTCCGTTGCCCACCACTGCATGGTTTCGGGGTTCTGAACAGCACCTGGGAGAGGCCGGAGATTCGCCTCAAACGCGGAAAGTTCACGCCCGGCGGCGTCGCAGGCAACCGAGGCGAGACACAGCATGGAGTTGCGGCCCGGGACGCGGCCATCAGCCTCGATGTCCGTGACGACGTAGGTGATGTTCGAGATCATGCCCGGATTTTACCGAGGGCCAGAGGTTCGTGCGAGAGCGGTTTGGCCGGGTTGCAAGCGATCGCTACGGCGCTACCGCGCTACATCGCGGTAGCGCTACACCTTCTCGAACGGCCGGCAGATCCGCCGGATGAACCGAAAGCAACTGTTGGGTACGGGCGGGAACCCTGCCCTCTTCCGCTCTCGGTTGACGGCCCGAAGCACCGCCAGCAATTGACGACGAACCGGCGCGTATGGCTCGAACGGCAGTCTTCCCAACTCGCAACCCAGTCGCTCCACCGACCAGCGTAGAGCCAGATCGAGGAAGTAGGCTTTGACCCGCTTGTATTCCTCCTGGTCAATCCTCACGTGCGGGTGCCCACCCCGGTAGCTGATCGAATAGCCGCGAAACCGGATCGGCGTTTTCCGCGCGTCCCGCATTGAGGATGCCTCTTCCAAGAAAAACGGGTGGCTCCCGTGTGTGGCGAGCAGCAAGAACACGCGGTCGATGCGGAGGTAATGGAGGTTCGCAAGCCCTGCCCGCTTGCGTCTCGCCCTCGCCCACTTGGAGAGATCGATCTGGTAGCGTGCCATGAGTTTCTCATCCACCTGGCGAATGTCCTTCCCTTCCGGCACCTTACCCATGACGTAGAACCAGTAGCCATGTCCCAGATACGACACGGCAAGCTGCTGAACGAACCCCTCAACAGATGTGGCCTCAAATCGGTACATGACAACGTATCCGTTCTGATCTACATCTTGATCCACGCATTCCCGCATTCCCGCATCCCTGCATGAAGTGATCGCATCAGAAGTAAAGGAATCAGCGGGATGCGGCCGGGCAGCGAAGGATCGCTACGGCGCTACTGTGCTACCTCGCTACATCGCGGTAGCGCTACCAACTGCGGGCATGGGTGAACGAGTGTATTTATCTACTTGCGAGTATTCGGATTTTGCTCTTATCCTGCCCCCAGGGGTCATGATGAACCCTGCCTACATGATGGAGGAACACACCGATGAGTGACTACATGGCCCATTTTGGGCTAAAAAAAGCACCGTTTTCGACCACGCCGGATCCGGCCTTTGCCTTCGCCACGAGAGAACACCGCCAAGCGCTGGCCAAAATCGCGTACTACACTGAGGAACGCCGCGGCATCTTTCTCCTGCTCGGCGAGGTGGGGACGGGCAAGACCACGATCTCGCAACTCACGATCAACCGCTGGCGGTCGGACCCGGACCGATTCATCGCTTCGCACATCACCGACCCATCCCCCCGGACACCTGCCGCGTTTCTCCGACTCGTCCTCGCATCGTTCGGCCTCCCCACGATGCGCAACCTGCTGGACCTGAAGGCCACTTTTCGCGGGTTCCTGGTAGAGCAGTACAAGGCCGGCCGCACCGTTATCTTGCTGATCGACGAGGCCCAGACGATCTACCCCGCCAACCTCGATTCCCTACAAGCGATGGCCAATGAACAGACGCAGACCGCCAAACTCTTGCAGGTCGTTCTTCTCGCTCAACCGAACTTCGAGTACAAGCTGACGCAGAAACCGGCCCTCCGCTCCCGTATCGCAGGCGGCACGACGCTCAACTCCCTGACCCCCGACGAGGCACTCGACTTGCTCCGCCACCGGGTCACCGTGGCGGGCGGAGACTTCGACCACATCTTCCCGGCGGAAACGCACAAACCGCTTTACAACGCGACCAACGGCATTCCCCGCGATCTCTGCGTCCTCGCCGATGCCGCACTCTTGAACGCCCTCTCCCTCAGCCGCTCACGGGTTGATGTGGAAGCCATTGACCGCGCACTGACGGACCTCTCCTTCAAGGGATGGGGCGGGCAGCAGGCGGCATAAGGAGATAGGACATCATGACACGCAAAACCGAAAGCCTCTCCTACCCGAAGAATCCGCTGGTCGCCCTCCGGGAACTCCAGGAACTGAACGATCTCCCGCCGGTCGCCAACGGAAACGATCCGACCTCGAACGGTATCGCTGAAGCGCTACCACGAAGTAGCGCGACAAGTAGCGAGGTAGCGCCACTTGATAGCAGCGAGTCAGCGAGCGCTACCCGTAGCGCGACAAGTAGCCCGGAAAGTAGCGCAACAGCAAACGCTACCGGTAGCGACGATGGTAGCGCGACAAGTAGCGCCACGCGGAAGCGAAAACAGACGACTCGAACGAAGGAGGATGCGTCTCCGGATGATGCCGCCGACACGGGCGACCCGCTCACAGCAGCCGTGCGGCAGATGCTCTCCCGGCCGTACACCTCCGATCCGAGGAAGGGGCCGTTTACCGTCTCGACCGTCAAGATACCCACTGAAATCTCGGAACGACTTGGCTGGGTGGCCACACTGACAGGGAAGGCCAAGCAGGAGATTCTGGCCGATGCCCTGAAAGACTACTTCGCCAAAGTGCTCAAGGAGGCTTGAGGAAGGGCGATGGCGCGGGCACTGATTCCCAACAGCACTCAGATTCCGGATGTCATCCTCGACCACTGGATGGCAGCGCTGTCCGGTGCTGAGTTCAAGGTTCTGCTCTACGTCGCTCGTCGCACCTACGGGTTCGGTAAGGAGAGCGACAACATCAGCCTGAATCAGATGGCCGCAGGCATTCGGAAGCGGGATGGAACGCAGTTAGACCACGGCACCGGCCTCTCGCGTTCCGGCGTGAAGTCGGCCTGCAACAGCCTCATCGAGCGCGGCATTTTGGTTCGGGTCAACAACCATAGCGAACAGAGTCGGGAGTGCGAAGAAAGCACGTACCGGCTCAACCTCTATGCCGCCCCGACCGGGGTAGGCCAGAAAAAAGCCTACCTGGGCCAGAAAAAAGCCCAGGTAGGCCAAAAAAACGCGGGAGGTAGGCCAGAAATTGACCGGGGGGTAGGCCAAAATTTGGCCCCACAAGAAACAGTACAAGAAACAGATCAAGAAACAGCAGCAGGCGAGGGGACGCACGACGAGGGAAATGCTGCTGCTGATGTCTTGGTGGAAGAGCTTGTGGGTCACGGGGTCGGACGCACTGCCGCAATCCGGTTTGCAGGGGAAAAACCGGAGGTGTGTCGGCGCTGTCTTGAGTACCTGCCCTACGCGCAGTTCAAGTCCTCGAAGGGGGCATGGCTCGCCAACGCCATCCGGGACGAGTACGGGCCGCCGCAGGGTTACGAGGAGGCCAAGGCCAAAGAAGAGAAGGCGCGGGAGGAGGCGGGTAGAGCGCTCGCACAAAAGGCCCTCCAGAAGCACGGGCTTGCGATGAGAGAAGAGAAAACGGCGAGGCTGAGGTTTGCCTACCAACGGCTCGAAGAAACGGGCGGAGAAGCCCTCCGGGCGTTCAACGAGTATGTCGAAGAGGAGCGGGCCAGGACCCGCCGCATCGCCCATCACCTGTCATCCGCCCGCCAGGTCGAAGTTCTTGCCGATTTCGACCGCCAAGAGACTCGCTTGCAGTTGTTCGAGGCATGGACGAACTCCGGGGCCGGGGTCTCTTTCCCCCAGGTCGCCACACCGACCGCCAACGCCCACTCACCAGCCACCGGGCCATAGCGCCGCTCAGCCGGAAAGGGTGGGGGCTTGTTTACGGCACAAGCTCCCCGAAAGCCGTCATTTGGAAAACCTCCTTTGTGAAACTCCGTGAAGCAATGAAACCGCGCTGGTTGCAAACCACAGCCACAACCTTCACGTTCCGTTCGACCGACCGCACCTGCCACAGCGGACCGGGGCAACTGTATTCTTCAGTTGCCCCTGCCCAATCCATAGTGGTAGCGCACCGGAAACCTTGTCCCGGCGCATTTCACTGCATGGCAGCGGACTTCACTTGTCCGCCGCTTCGTAGCCCAAAGACGACCGCTCTCCCGAGCGAACCTCTTCGAGCCGCTTTCACTCTCCGTCAGGAACCGGCGGACGAGGACTCATTCCCCATCCGCCGCCACGTTACCGAAACGGGTCAGAACCCGTCCCCGCTTTCGTCGTTGCCTTGTGCCCGGCACCACCCGTCAGCACGCAAACGAGTCCGCCACTGCCTTGCAGCGGGCCTCGCTGGATATCCATCCACTCCTACTTGCGGGCCACTCCCAGACTGGGCTTTTGAACCACCAGGGAGACCTGTTCCCCGGCACCGGAAGTACCACTCCCGGCCGCCACAGTCCTTCCCAGCTTAGCGATGACCTCCGTCCAGCCGATCACGTTCCTAGAGGGCGTTACCCCTCGGGCCTTGCACCGTATGACTCAGGCTCCCGCCCGAGCATCGTTTCCGCCAAGATGTCTTGGCGATTTCAGGGGACCGAACACAGAAGCATCCCCTTACCCATCGGTGCAGGTTTTTCGCAATTCGGCACCGTCTTCGGCCGGACTCACTGGCAAGCCCTTGTTGTCGGGCCTCTCGTAGTTGAGCTATTCGTCGTCGGGTCTTTGCCCCGATCGCCGGGTGTGGTCTGCCACCCGGTCCCGCCTGTCACCAGGTCGGGAACTCCCCACGCCAGCCAAGTTGAACGAACCACACGGGTCCGGACCCCTTGGGCGGGATTTCCACCCGCTTTGCATCATCGCGGCCTCCCCCGCCAACAGGCGAGGAAGGTCTGTCGCTGTCGCCCCGGCTCCCGCGGCTCACGGCCGCGGCCCCCAGGCGCACACCCATCGGATAGAATGTCGGGATTACTTTGGCGGGAGGCGCTTCTGCCATACAAGGGCAGCGTGCGTCTGCGTAGCCAGGATTACTCCGACAAGCCTCCGTCGAGCACGGACGAGCCCGTCTCCGGGCATCCGGCTCTACGGATCGGCACCCAACTGAGAGATGGTGAGTCTCTACCCTCGGGCCTGCTGGTGAGGCAGGCGTTTCCGGGCGGTGCCGCCCATTTCGATAACCTGTAGTGAAGCGTTTACGTCACTGACAACCGCAGCGTTTCCGCCGCAGCCCAAGGATAACGCAGATCAAATCCTTAATCCAGGAAGGCCCGCAAGCGGGAACGCGGGAAGATGAGGGCTTGCCCGACAAAGCGGTTTCAGCAATTCTCTTATTCCACAGTACGGGCGTTCTGGAATGCAGGAACGCCCGCGATTGGTCATAGGCGCTGGGACAAGCACATGATAAGAGAAGGGAGCAACATTCTTCCCGCTGGTGAGAACAATCAGGGTCGGCAGGTCGGACATCTCCGTTTGGTAACAAGCGAGGTGCACCACGACCGCAGACAACCACGCGGAAAGGCGGCCACCCAACGACGGGAAGGAGAGTCGCAAGCGGTGAGAGTTATCAGTGAGAGGTCTATGGCCAAGCGGCAACAGCACGACAATCGCAAGTACAAGATCGACGAGAGTAGCACAGAAACTGCCATTCAAGCCGAGCCGAGCGTCACACCGATCATCAAGCGGGAATTCATGCTCACGCCTTCGGCCGATGACACACTCTACAAGGCGGTAAGAACGCTATCGCGAGCAACCGGGACGAACCTGTCAAACAGCCACTTCCTGCGTGTCATGTTAAAGGTTGTTGCCGACGCCATGCCGCAGATTGAGGAAGAGGCTTCACGACTCGGCAAACTCAAGAGACCGGGAAACGCCCCGGCGAATCAGCCCGAACGGGAAGAGTACGAGCAGCGGATCGCGGCGGCCGTGGCCGCAGCGATCGCCACGGCCGCGACGCTGAAGGATGAGTGAAGGAAAGTGACGCGGGCCTCTCGGCCAAGCCCGCAGTCATCGTTGCCGCCCCGATCGATTCTTGGGGTCAGCCGAATACCCCTCTGATCGCTTCCCGCATGATGCCGGGGTACAGGTGCCGGTATCGCTTTCGCTGCTCTTCCGACTGGTGCCCCACGATTTCGTCAATCACCCGCTGGTCCACTTCCTGACTCGCAAGGGCCGATATGAACGAGTGCCGAAGGACGTGGTAGCCCCGAAGCACTTCCCACTTCGAACCATCCACCGACTGTTTGAAGTGGTGGTAGGCTTCGCCCATCGTGATTGGGGTAGGGGCTTCACGCTTCGTCCCGCTGAAGGCAACATGCTGCGACTGACAGAAGAGGTATGGGCTCGCCGGTTTCACCGCGAGCCACTCCCGAAGCACCGTCGCGAGCTTGGGGGTAATCGGAGCCGTGCGGTTGGAACGCTTCCCTTTGACCCGCTTCCTCTCCCGCACCGTGACCACGCCGAGATTCAGGTCCAGGTCGGTCGTGAGCGCCCGCATCATCTCGCTACGCCGCGCTCCTGTGTACGCCGCAAACACCACCATCGGGTAGACCCACGGCTGCGATCCGTGCGTTCGCATGTGTTCCAGGAACTCCTCGATCTCCGGGCGCGTGAGATAGAGAGCTTCCCAAGCCAGGCTCCGCCGTTCATCGTCTGGCTTCTCGGCGGCGATGATGGCTTCGATCTCGGTGAAGGTGCGAAACGGTTCCTTCTCCTCTTCCTTCGGGAACCGCAACCCGCGATTCGGGAACGCTCCCTTGAGCAGCCCTCCATGCACGGCCCAGTTCCAGCAAGCCCGAAACGATGCGATCTCCTTCTTCGACGTGACGGGCGACAGCCCCTTCTT
>CAZBXY010000279.1:0-10463 GCA_964495365.1 uncultured Frigoriglobus sp.
CGGGGTGGTGTTCCAGAACCCGGACGATCAGCTTTTCAGCCCGACGGTGGAGGAAGACGTCGCGTTCGGCCCGCTGAACATGGGACTGGCACCGGACGACGCCCGCGCGCGCGCCGCGGAGGCGCTCACCGCGGTCGGACTGCCGGGCGCCGGTGAGCGGGTGCCGTTTCAGCTTTCCGGCGGCGAGAAGCGCCGGGCCGCGCTCGCCGGCGTGCTCGCGATGCGGCCCGCGGTGCTGCTCCTCGACGAACCGAGCATGTTCCTCGACCCGCGGGGCCGGCGCGAGCTGATCGTGACGATCCGCGGCCTTCCCGGCACGAAGCTGATCGCGACGCACGACCTCGACCTGGTACTGGACACGTGCCCGCGAACGCTGGTGCTGGACGCGGGGCAACTCGCGGCCGACGGCCCGACGGAGAAGTTGCTCGCCGACGTGGAGCTGATGGAGAAGCACGGGCTGGAAGTGCCGTACCGGCTCCGATAGGCGAACGGCCGGTGTCAGCCGGCCGGTGGCTGGGCGTGCGGACCACCGGCCGGCTGACACCGGCCGTTCGCCCGGAAATCGGAATATCGCGACACCTTCTGGCTCTATACTGACACAAGTCCGTTTCCCACCACGATTAACACCCCATGCCTTCGACCCTGCTTTCCGAGCCGCCGCTCAACCCGGTCCACGAGATCTTTCACGTGGACCGGATCCTCAAGCCGGACGAGATGACGCCCCCGCGGCGTCACAAGATCATCGCCGTATTGCCCGCGTACAACGCGGAGCGCACGCTCGCGGCCACGATCGCCGACTTCCCCGCCGGGAGCGTGGACGAAATCCTGCTGGTCGATGACGGCAGCAAGGACAATACCGTCAAGATCGCCCGCGAGATGGGGCTAACGGTCATCGTTCACGAGAAGAACACCGGCTACGGCGGCAACCAGAAGACGTGCTACAGGTACTGCCTGGAGAAAGGCGCCGATGTGGTGGTGATGATCCACCCCGATTATCAGTACGACGCGCGGGTGATTCCGCACGCGGTCGGGATGATCGAGCTGGGCATCTGCGATGTGATTTTGGGCAACCGCGTCCGTAGCCGGGCCGAAGCTTTGAAGTGCGGGATGCCGTGGTGGAAATACATCAGCAACCGCGGGCTGACGGCCTTTGAAAACCTGATGCTCGGTCAGAACCTGGGCGAGTTCCACAGCGGGTTCCGCGTGTACCGCCGGCAGGTACTCGAAACGATCCCGTTCGAGCGGAACAGCGACGATTTCGTCTTCGACACGCAGTTCCTGGTGCAAGCGGTCCACTTCGGCTTCCGGCTCGGCGACATCCCGGTGCCGGTGCGGTACTTCGACGAGGCGAGCCAGATCAACTTCCGCCGCAGCACGAAGTACGGCCTCCAGACGCTCACGACGGTGAACAAGTTCTGGATGAACAAGCTGGGATTGTGGAAGAGCAAACTGTTCAAGCCGAAGGACAAGTCGGGCGCGTGACCAACGAGCGCACGACACCGCTCCCGCTCAAACGCCGTATTGGACTGGTTTTCAGCCCCGGAGGGGCGGTAGATGGTAGCCCGGGGTTGCGCTCCGCCTTCGGCTGCGCTTCACCCCGGGCTACCATCTACCGCCCCTCCAGGGCTGAAAACCAAATCCGCCTACGACCGGCAATCGGCCCGCTCGCGCTTCACCCGCTCAGGCCCTCGCCCACGTCCTTCAGGTCGGCGCGCTTACCCTCGTAGGTTTCGCTGAAGGCCAATACGCCGGCGTCCGGCTCCACGCCCTCGGCCCGGCACGCCATCTCGTACACCGCGGGCCACCAGTTCTCGTGGTTCGTTAACCCGCGTTCCTTCACGGTCGCCCAGTTACTCAAAATCTTCGACCACGCGGCGTCGCCGAAGTCGAGCGCCTCCTTCAGGCTGCCGAACAGCGGGACGTACCACACGCGGCCGATCTGCGAGTGCAACACCTCGTCGGCCCAGTCGAAATCCTGAAGTGTGGCGATGAGCGGTAACTCACTCGCCTGCCCGGTCTCGAACTCGTACCGCTTGCCGGTCTTGGGCATCAGCCCTTGCTCGATGAAGTACAGCACACCGTGCGCTTCGAGCGGGGTGCATTCGGTGTTCAGTCGGTGCGACCAGTTCAGCGTGATTTTGGCTTTGGTCCAATCGACGCCGAGCGCGACGAATCCGACCTCGCCCATCATCGCGTGGCGGGCCTCGTCCCAGAGCTGCCGGGACATGTCGCGGTAGTAGCCCCAGGGCTTGCCGGGCGTCTCGGTGATGATGCGAGCCATCATTTCGGGCACGTCGATCTCGCGGAGCCGCTTGTAGAGCATCATGAGCGCCTTCGCGCGCGCCGGGAACGCCTCGTTGTAAAGGAAGCTCTCGGCGTTGACGCCCTGGTTCCACGGGTCGGTGAACCTGGCGTCGCGCTGCGGAACCGGGTCGTTGACGTAGGGCTTTGCGGAGTACAGGCGAACGGGGGGCGTCAGCCCCCTGTTCTCGTCTTCGTCTTGCGAGCCGTCTTGCCTTTGAACAGGGGGCTGACGCCCCCCGCTCGCCGGGGTGATTGCAGTTCCATCCAAGCCACCGGCCGCGTCGAGCAGAGCGTTGAGGAACTCATCCCAGTCGCGAAGCTTCGCCTGTAATTCGTCCGAACCTCCGATGAGAAGGACATCGTGGGCGCGGCAACCGTATTTGAACATGTCGTGGAGTTCGATCACTGCAAATCGAAGTACGCGCCGACTCGGAGCATCCGTCAAAGGGTTCGTGTCCTCTGAATAACTTCCGGCAGCTCTCAGGGTAGCAAAGACACCGACAAGGTAGAGACCATGCACCAACTCCTCCGTCGTCGGACACGCCAGGATCTCGTCGAAGAACGCCTCCAGCGCCGGGTGCGGGACGTCCTCCAACCCGAGCGGCGGTTCGCGCATCTCGCCGATGCGCGTTCGTAGGGCGGCGACGTGTTCCGCGCACAGGTAGGCGTGGTGCGAGAAGCCGCACTTCAACTCGTAGATCGGTTCGGCCGTGATGCGGGCGGTCAGAATCTGGTGCAGCCGCTTGAAGCAGTAGTGAAACCGCTTCAGCCGGCGGACGCATTCTTCGACCGAAAGGCCCGGACGTGCGGCCTCCTCGACCGTGCAAAGCCCTGCGAGCTGCGGGAGGTTCTTGTAGGACGTGTAACCGGAGAGCGGTGTTGGAGTTGGCATGGGAATACTCGCGTTTTTGTGAGCCGCGACCGGCAGGGAGCGGGCCATTCACCTTCGCGGTTCGCGGTTGGCCCGCTCCCTGCCGGTCGCGGCTCACTGCACGGAAGAGCCTGAATCACAAAGCAGAATCCGCTCGCCAGTCAGAGATTGGGAATCAGCGACTGGAACGGTTCCTCGCAGGCGTCGGTCACGTCGCGGGCGGCCATCCACGCCGGGAGCATTACACCGTTGATGATCGAATACACGCCCATGTTCACCGTCGCGAACAGGATCAGGGTGAACGTGTTCAGCCCGGCGTTCGTCTCGATCAGGAACGCGAAGAAGAAGAAGATCAGTAGCGCCAATAGCCCCGGCCCGCCGGAGGCGATCCCCGCGGTGCGCGTGCAGCGGCCCGCCAGTTCCTCGTCCAGCGCCGCCCGCGCCAGGCACGACAGGAACATCATGATGAGCACCGTGCGGACCATTTCCGCCACGCCGGTCACCATCGACAGCATCATCCGGCCCCGCGGGGTCACGCCCTGCTCGTCCGGGTAGGCGATCGCGGTCAGGTAGAACATCGTCGCGTTCAACCGCGTGGGGAGCATACTCCACCGCACGTTGTTCGCGCTGCCCGCCTCCTCGGTCCGCACGATCCCGAACTCGCGGGCCGGGCTGACCACCGCGGCCAGGAAGATGAAGTGAACCAGGATGGCGGTCGCCGCGGCGGTCCCGTAGCCCCAGTGGCCCGGCGCCCGCGGGCCGGACAGGCACAGCCCGACCCCGACCGCCGCACACAGCCAGTTGAGCAGCCCCAGGAACCCGGCAATTGTGACGATCCACACCTGCGGGGCGCCGAAGGCGCTCTGGAAGAAGAACCCGGTGACGAACAGCATTGAGATCATGAACAGGGCGAGCGAGATGGCGATGAGCCGGGCGCCCCACGCGGCCCGGTCGAACGCCCGGCGCCGCTCGGCCCGCTCGCGCGGGGTGAGTTCGTCGTCGGGCACGTGCGGGCGCCGCTTCCGACGCCGGCGCTCCGCCTCCTCTTCCTCCGAGATCGGGTCGAAGTCGCGGTGCTTCTCCTTCCCCTCGTCCTTCTTGTCCTCGTCCTCGTCTTCCTCGACCGCCCGGTACGCGCGCTTCTTCCGGGGCGGCTCGTCCTCGTCGGGAACCGGCTTGTGTAACTTCGATCTCGGTTTGAGTTTCGGCGTCGGGCCCGGTTCTTCCGGGGCGACTACGGGTATGGGCGCAAAGACGCACTTGCACGCGGGGCACCGGACCATCGCGGACGTCCCCGCGGGCACCTCTAGCCCGCTGCGGCAGCTCGGGCAGGTGAGCCGGACCGTCGCCGGCGGCTCCGGTTCGGGTTCCGGCTCCGGTTCCGGTTCGGGCGGGGCGAACACGGTCTTGCACGCCGGGCAACGAACCATCCCGGCGGTGCCGTCGGGCACCTCCAGTCCGGTCCCACAGTTCGGGCAACTGAGCAGCACGGGCAGCCTCTCGTGCAAATCCCAAAACACGAAACTCAAATCACAAACCCGAAATCGGCAGTTATTGTGTTTGTGATTTGTGATTGGGTTGTTGGAATTTCCCTTCACGTGCGCCGGGCGCACGCGTTGCGGGTCGCCAGCGCGGAGAGCGCGGGGCTGAGCATCATGAGCGTGTACGCCACGTACATCAGGAACACCGACACCAGTGTGATGTTCAGGTAGGTGTTGATGCTCTTGAACTTCCCCTCCTGGAGGATCACCGCAACGAGCAGGGCCACGAGCGCGACGCCGCCCATGATCGCGGTGACGATCATCACCCCGTAGCCGGACCGCTCGGAGGCGTCGTAGTCGCGGGCCGCGGCGGCCAGCGATTTCAGGGCCAGCAGCATGAAGATCAGCCGGGCCGCCTCGCACGCCCCGGCCAACAGCGCGATCACGTAATCACCGCCGATGGCCTTCGAGTTGTAGAACAGCATCGGCAAAAACCCGTCGAGCGCCGGGAGCGTGGACGCGACGATGATCCACGCGACCTTCCCCACCCCCGGCAGGTCGCCGGCGACGCGCAGGCCGTCTTGCGTGTTGCTGAACGTCACCCCGACGAACACCAGGTGCAGCGCCGCGAAGACGGTCGCGGTGATCGCCATGCCCCGGGCCTTGCGCGGCCCGCCGATGGCGATCGCGCTGCCGGTCAGCCCCACGACCCACGCGCCCAGCCCCAGCAGCCCCGGCAGGATCACGATGAGGTCCAGAACCGCCCCGTCACCCTCGCCCCCGCCGCTACTGCGGCTGCGCGAGGAGGACGAACCGGACAGTTCGCCGGACACGGCCATCCACGCGATGAGCGTGTACAGCGCCAGCAGCCCGAACGCCGCGAGGTTCAGCCAGAACGAGATGCCGATCAGCATCGCCCCGGTGCGGCCCTTGGCGAACGCCCCGGCGCTCCGGCCCCCGCCCGCCCGCGGCTGCCAGTCGTCGAAGTCATCATCGTCGTCGAGGTACCGCTTCTTCTTTTTCAGCTTCGACCTCGGCCGGTCGTCCTCGTCCTCGTCGTCGCGGGTGCGCCTCCGCCGCGGCGGTTCGTCGTCATCGTCGCGCGGGCGCTTCTTGCGCGGCGGCTCGTCCTCATCCGCCTCGAAGGCCGATTTCTGAACCGGGGGCGGGGAAACGGGCACGCGGGTGGCGGTCACCGGGGCCGATTTCGGCGCCGGCTTCGGACCCACCTTCGGCGCCGGCTTGGGCGTGGGTTGCTCCTCGACAACCTCGAACGCCGGTTTGACGACCGGAAAGACGGTTCCGCACTTGGGGCAGCGCGTGTGCCCGCTGGCCCCGTCGGGAACCTTCAACTTGGTGGGACATTTGGGGCACGAAAGAACCGGCACCGGAACACCCTCAGCGGAGCGGTGGCAGGAGTGTTTTTTTGTACCGCAACCACCAGTGGGATAGCAATGCCGGAAGCGGGAATAGTTGGCAGTGGGCAGCAGATAGTGGGCAGCAGGCAGTGGGCAGTGGGCAGCAGGCAGTGGGCAGAGAAGAACGAAATCCTCGTGTACCGATTTCTGCCTCTCCGCTCTCTTCTGCCCACTGCCCACTAACTACTGCCCACTGCCCACTCAGGGTCAGGCTGTCCCCAGTTCCGCCAGGATCGTCGCGGCCTTGTTGGCGTCGGCGACCGAATCGAAGGTCGCGTAGCCGATGAACCGCCCGCCGACGACCGACATCACCAGCCCGTGCAGGTTGATCCCGGCGATCTCCCACGCCTGGGTGACCCCCCCCCCCCCCCCCGCCCGGGGGGCGCCCCCCCCCCCCCAGGCGCTAGGGGCCCCGCCCCCGGGCCGTCCGGCGGCCCGCGCCGCGGCCATCTCGCTCCCCCCGTGCAGCGGGGCCACGAACAGGTCGCCCATGCCCGGCTTGGTCGCGGACCGCTGGCTGTACACGTACTCCAGGTGCGCCCCGGCCTCGGCCAGCTTCTTCAGCTTGACCGCGACCCCGCCCGGCTTGTCGTCCACCTCCGCGTGGAACAGGTGAACCCGCTGCATCTTGAAACTCATGTGAGTTGCCCTCCTGTATATGGTCGTCGCGAGTACCGCTTCGAGTGAAGTGAGACGGCGACCGGCCTTCCATTCGGGATGATAACCCTGGAAGTGAGCTTTGCAACAGGGTAGCGTTGGTGAATCTCGCTCCCGATACCCGAGAGGTCCGTATGCGCTGGTTCGCACCGCTCGTTCCGATCGCCCTCGTTCTGGCCCTGCCGTTCGTGCCGCTGGCTCCGCCGCTTGCGGCTCCGCGAGCGAACGGCGCCCCCCAGGAGAAGGCCGAAACCGACAAGGTGACGATCTTCCGCAACGCGACCATTTACACCGCGACCGCCGACAAGCCGATCGAAGGTGGCTACATGGTGGTCAAAGGCGGGAAGATCGCGGCGGTTGTCGGGCCTGGCATCGCGCTACCGGATCTGAAGGAACCGGCCGAGGTGATCGACCTCAAGGGCGCGGTCATCATCCCGGGGCTGGTCGATACGCACTCGCACGTCGGCGTGTGGACGCGCCCCGGCGTGCCCGCGAACAGCGACGGCGGCGAGATGAGCGGCCCGGTGCAGCCGAGCGTGCGGGCGATCGACTCGTTCAACCCGGACGACCCCGGAATCCGCATGGCGCTCGCCGGCGGCGTCACAACGGCCAACGTCATGCCCGGTAGCGGGAACGTGATCGGCGGGCAGACCGTGTACGTGAAGTACCGCGGGCGGAGCATCGAGGAAATGCGGATCATGGGCCTTGCGGGCAAGACCGTGATCCTCGGCGGGCTGAAAATGGCCAACGGCGAGAACCCCAAGGGCTATGGCCGCAACCGGCAGCAGGCGCCGTTCACCCGAATGAAGATCGCCGCGCTCCAGCGCGAAACGTTCCAGAAGGCGAAGGAATACAAGGCCAAGATCGACGCCGGGACGAAGGTCGATCGCGACATTGCGCTCGAACCGATCGTGGAGGTACTCGAGGGCAAGCGGACGGTTCACTTCCACTGCCACCGGGCCGACGACCTGCTCACCGCGATCCGCATCAGCGAGGAATTCGGCTTCGAGATTGTGCTTCAGCACGCGACCGAAGGCTACCGCGTCGCGGATGTGCTGGCGAAGAAGAAGATTCCCGTTTCGCTCACACTCGTGGACAGCCCCGGCGGGAAGGCCGAGACAATGGGCGTTCTGGACGAGAACGCCATGATTCTCGACAAGGCCGGGGTAACGGTGACGATCAACACCGACGACAGCGTGACCGAGTCGCGGTTCTACCTGCGCACGGCCGCGATCGCCGTTCGCGGCGGGATGAGCGAGTCGGCGGCCCTGAAGGCGGTCACGATCAACGCGGCGAAGCTCTTGCACCTCGACCACCGGCTCGGGTCGCTCGAAAAGGGCAAGGACGCGGACTTCGCGATCCTGAGCGGCAACCCGTTCAGCGTCTACACGCAGGTGTTGCAAACGTGGATCGACGGGAAGAAGGTTTTCGACGTGAAGACTGACCTCGCGTACCAGACGGGCGGGTTCGCGCTGCCCGCGGGGGAGAAGTTGCCGCAGGTCCGCATCCGCTGGCCGGGGGCGATCGCCGAGCCGAACAAGAAACCCCTGGACATCGACGGGGCCGCGCCGGAGTTCAGGGGCGCAATCGCGATCGAGGCCGGGCACATCCACACCGCCGGGGCCGACGCGTTCGGCGCCGCGGGCGGATTGATCGTCGTCAAGGACGGGAAGATTCTGCGCGTCCATCGCGGCGAGTACAGTGTCAGGAATATGCCCGTTTACAAGGCGAAACACGTCACGCCCGGCATGATCGATCCGTTCTGTTCGGCGGGCCTCTCCGGGGCGTGGAACATCCCGGCCGACCAGGATCAGGACGAGTCGAGCGACCCCAACCAGGCCGATCTGCGCGCCCTCGACGGCTTCAACCCGCGCGAACCGCTGCTCGACTTCCTCCAGGCCAATGGGATCACGGTCGTTCACGCGACACCCGGCCGCCAGAACGCCATCGCGGGCCGGAGTGGAATCTTCCGCACCGACGGAACCACCACCGACAGTGCGACCATCACGCCCGTCTGGGCGCTGTTGGTGAACCTCGGCGAGGTGCCCAAGGGCAAGTCGCCGACCTCGCGCATGGGCGTCGCGGCGCTCGTGCGGAAGACCTTTGCCGACGCCGACGCGTACCGGGCGAACCCTGCCCGCAAGGGCGGGGGTGGCGCGGTCAACGCAAAGCTCGAAGCCCTGATTCCCGCACTCGAAGGGAAGGCGCCAGTCTACTTCGCGGCGCACCGCAAGGACGACATTCAGACGGCGCTGCGGATCGCGAACGAGTTCAAGTTGAAGCCGGTCATCGCGCTGGGCACGGAAGCGTACCGGATGGCCGACGAGTTGAAGAGGGCCGGGGTGCCGGTGGTGGTTCACCCGACGATGCAGCGCGCCGGCAGCAGCATCGAAACGCTGCACTCGTTCACCGGAAACGCCGCGGCGCTGGATGTCGCGGGTGTCCCGGTCACGATCTGCACCGGGTTCGAGGGTTACGTTCCCAAGACGCGCGTTCTTCGTCACGAAGCGGCAATGGCGGTCGCCGCCGGCATGGACCGCGATCGCGCCCTGCGGGCCGTGACGATCAGCGCCGCGCGTCTGCTCGGCATCGACAAGGAATACGGCAGCATCGAGGTGGGAAAGGTCGCGGACATCGTGCTGTACGACGGCGACCCGTTCGAGCACGCGACGCACGTCACGAAGACGATCATGCGCGGGCGGGTGGTCTACGACCGCGACGAGTACGTGAAGCTGCCGTTCGAGCGCCGCATCTTGCCGATCCTCGGCGGCGGCAACGGCGTCGGGTGCTGCATGGGGTGGTAACGCCGGACAGGAGTCAGCCAACAGAAAGTTGGTGGTTTGTAGCCCCGGAGGGGCGACCGATGGTAGCCCGGGGTGGAGCGACGCCGAAGGCGAGCGCAACCCCGGGAACGATGACGAAGTAACAGCGCAGCCCCGGAGGGGCGACAGAGCCTTTCGCGAAGGTTTCTGTCGCCCCTCCGGGGCTTGAGGTTTCTACTGCCGCGTACCCGGGGTTGCGCTCGAAGACTCGCTCCACCCCGGGCTAACATCCGCCGCCGCTCCGCGGCTGAAGAGAATGGGGCCTCAGAACGTCAGGATCAGCTCGGCGAACCCGCTGAACAGGCCCGGCGTCTTGCTGTCCTTCTTGTTGTAGAGCTGCCGGAACCCGCCCCCGGGGACCAGCGCCGACAGGCCGCCCACCAGGATGATGTTGTTGTTCAGCCGCGGGCGCCACTCGGCCCCGGTACTCAGGTCGATCCCGATGAACCGGTCGATGTTGCTCTGGTAGGTGAACGTTTCCAGCGAGTTCGTCTTGTCGAAGAACAGCGCGTTGACGTTGTTGATCGACCGCAGCCGCGGGGTGATGTCGAAGTCCATCCCCGTATTGATGAGCCACAGCCCGGGGTTGACGAAGTTGCTCTGCCCCTGGATCCGGCTCGACCGCAGGTTCACCAACTGGCTCTGGTCGTTGGTCAGCCCGACCCCGAACAGCGGGATCCGCTGGCGCCGCCAGAAGCTGAACTCGCCGCCGAAGATCTGCTGCTCGTGGATCGAGTCGAACCCGGTCGCGTGGCCGTTGTTCGCGTTGCCGTCACCGGACTGGTACAGGCCGCTGACCCGGAACCGCGCCCAGTCGCGGTCGTAAGACAGCTCGATCGCCGCCAACTGGCCGCTCACCGACACCGGCTGGCTGGCGATCGGGTTGCGGCTGTCGCGCCCGATCACCCAG